>CAMHQD010000004.1 GCA_946187345.1 uncultured Porphyromonadaceae bacterium
GCCAGGACTCGGCGGCCACAGGCCAAGAGGCGACGGGCCAGGACTCGGCGGCCACAGGCCAAGAGGCGACAGGCCAGGACTCGGCAGCCACGGGCCAAGAGGCGACAGGCCAGGACTCGGCGGCCACGGGCCAAGAGGCGACAGGCCACGAGGTGGCGGCGGAAGCAAAGGCTGCGGAGGCAGCAAACACAGCGGCGAAAACAAAGGTACGCATAGTTGTAATTTTTAATTAGGTTAATAATTTTAGGAAAGAGAAAACGCTTATCGTTTTCACCGGCAAAATTACTACGCGTTCAGCCATGTTTGTGAAAAAAACAGATAAAGAAGGCAAATCTGTGAATATACAACGTTGTAAAAACGGCATTACGCAAATATACAACATTCTTTCAACTCATTGCTTATATGCATTTTATGTCACAAATTCCAAAAACACACCCTTATAGTTGCCCAAAAAAAATTTTTGTATTAATTTTGCAAAAATATTTTCCGCCGCCGCCGGGAAACCACAATTTCTTCTTCAATCAACCAACCGTGATGCGCAATTTATTCTGTCTCGGCATAATTTCACTACTATTATTGGCAGGCTGCAATGAGGCCCCGACGCTACTGCCCCGTCTTAACGAGAACGAGGTGTTCTTCACCGAGACACTCGCCTCAATCAGTCCCGACGCCGAGGCTGACAGCATCTACTATGTGGGCACCGAGGACGGCGTGGTGTACATCTACAACAGCGCCACACGGCAGGCCCACGCGTTAAAGACACCGTTCGACCGCATCTACAAGGTTGTGCGCGAGGGCGGTGACTATTGGGTGGGCACCCGCAACATGGGACTGCACCTGTGCCGTCTGGACAGCGATTCGCTCGTCAGCCGTCGGCAATACCACATCCGCGTGGCAAACAAGGCGACACAGTATTCGGCCTACGACATTTCCTTCCAGAGCGGCGGCACATATGTGGGCAGCAGCCACGGACTGCTCAAGTTGCCCGCCGCCGGTGACACCCTCGATATTCTGGCGCCGGAGAATGTCAAGGCCCACCCGCGCGTCAATATCCCCGTGCCGGTCACCTCCATCACCCGACTGGAAAACGCGCTGTACTGCTGCAGCGACACGGGTCTCATACGTGTTGACATGACGCGCGAGAGGCTCGACAGCGTCTCCATCATAATGCCCGGAATGCACGTCAAGAGCGCCGTCATCCACGGCAATCAAGTGCAGGCGCTCGTCAACAACATTGTCTTCGCCATCGATACCGACGGCAACAAAGTGGACCGGAACTGTTTCTCGCTGCCTCACTCGGCCGTCATACAATACTATGACAGCGTCAGCGGCATCCATTACTTTATCGCCAACAACAACGTCCAGATTGTGCACGACGGCAACGTGAACAACAAAACCCTCTTTAAGATGGTCAAGCCGTCGCGGGCGGTGCGCACCTCATGCCACAACGTCATCGCCGGCGACCCGGCACGCAGCCAGTCACTGCTGATTACCGCACACTCCATCTCACACGTGGGACAGCACCAGAACGTGTTTGACAACAACGGCGCCGTGAAGATGGCGTGCACCGACGGCAAGAATGTCTATTACCTGATTGACAACGTCCTCTACCGCCAGAGCAAGGGCAGCAACCGGGCCGTGCAGGTCAAGGACCTCAATGGCGGCAGCGGCGACGTGCGCTATATAGCGGTATCACGCGACACCCTCTACTATCTCGACAGCGACTACACCCTCTACAAGTCACACCTCTCATCACGCTATCTGCTCAACAAGTTCACCCACGATATTGCCGCGTCACAACAGCCTGCAACCAAGAAAGAGCCCACCGCCATCGGACGGCAACCGGTCACGGGCGACATCTTTATCGGCGTGCGCGACGGCCTGCGGCGAGCCGGTGACATCAATCGTGACTTCCCGCTTTCCGGACAACTACCCGGCACAACCGTGCTGCCGTTCATCACACGCTTTACCACCGCCGACTCGCTGCTGCTCTTCGGCACACTAAACGATGGCATATACTCCATCGGCGCTGACGGCATTCCGCGCCGCCTCGGCGACACCGCGCGCCACCAGTTCATTCGCGATATCGCCGTGGACCGCAATGGCACCATGTGGTACATCACCAATCATGTCCTTCGGCAAGTGGGCGGCGACACTATGATTAACGCCATGGGTTACAACCGCCTGCTTGTTGACGGCAACAACCACCTCATTGGCGTCAAGGGCTATGGTCTCACTGATTTCAACACCGGCCAGGATTACTTCACCGACATCAGTTTCACACCGGCAGCCTGCGTCACGCTCGACAGCACGGTGTACGTCGGCTCGCCAAACGGCATATATATGTTCAACACGACCGACGGCATCGGCGACAAATCGCGTGACCCAAGCCGCATGGTGATTTTAGACAAGCACAACGGCCCTTCCGCCGCCACCGCGGCCGTCTTCATGGCTGTCTTGCTCACCGTTATCGCCATCGTGTGGTGGTGGGACCGTAACCGCCTCGACCGGCGCTCGGCTCAAGATGTCAAGAACGGACTGCTGCAGAGCCTTGACGAGGTGCTCTCCGTCAGAACCCACCTTGACGATGAGACACGAGAGCAACTTGACAAACTTGAGGGCGAACTCAACGTCATCGACACCAACGACCGCCAGGCGGCTCTCGATGCACTCGCCGAACTCAGACCAGCCGTCGTGCGCCACGTCGGACACGCCCATGAGAGCCTCAAACGGCGCCTCTCGGCACAGATGCAGCAACTCAAGCAATTCGGCACACAAGCCGCCGAGAGCCATATCACAGCCACACAGACCGCCATCAAGTCACACTCTCTCCAGCATCTCGCCGCGCAAATCGTCTCCAACGACGACGCGATACAACGAAGCGGCCACACCCACGAACGCGTCGCGCGATACAAAACAATGGTCACGCAACTGCTCGCCATGCTGCACTCTCTTGACCTGCCGGAACACCTGCGCAAAAATGTCACACTCGGCAAGGAACCGGAAACGACACTCGCGCAGATTGAGTTATGGCTCACAACAGACAATCTGGCGCACACTATAAGGCGCGTCAAGGTGCAACTCAAGAAGGACATCGCACGGTGGGACGAGACACCGGACGGCAACTACTTTGCAGGGAGCGCACTCAAAGCCCTCAACGATGCACTTGAGGCCATGGACGCTTGCGACAGCGGCAACGCTCCGGAACTAATCGACACCGCATGGCAAGCCACCTGCCACAGTAACGTCATGCACGCCCTGCACGGCATCGGCGCACTGCTGCCAAAATACGAGGAGTTGTACAGGAACGTCAAAGAGCACAACCGCATCATCGCCGCCATCAAAAATGACGGCAGCGACGCCGACACCGGCTACGACGCGTCTGACCTCGACAAACTCACCTCGCACCTCAACAAGGACAAGGCCTCACTCGAGAACGACATGCGCAAGCAGATACGCGACTTCGTCGAGGATTTCTTCAAAGCACTCGCCGACGACGAACGGCAACTCTGTGCCGCCATCGGCGTGGAGCAGCAGCGCGACGGAACACTCAATCAAAAGGCGCAACTGTTTGCCGTGCTGCTCACCGGCACCGACATCGCCGCAAGCCACCTCACATACGCGCTGAAAGCCAACGACCAGAACCTGCGCCTTGTCAGACGGCAGTTGCGCGAAGCCATCGCCATGGCCAATGACGATATCCGCCGCCTGGCCGAAACACCGCACGCCACTATCGCGCCGTTCATACTCAACGCGCGCTTCGGCCGGTAATCATCAACCGACGGACAGAATGAGACGAAGTTCCGGATTCACTATAAGCCCACGATGAAAAGAGAGACAATCCAAGCCACGGCAGCCGGCACTCCGGCACTCGCCAATAGCGACGAGCGCGTCCGGGCGCTCGCCCTCGACGTGTTGGCCGAACTGCCCTACGAGCCCAACGACGACCAACTGCTGCTTGTGGTCGCCCTCTGCCACTTCCTGTGCCACTCGCCGGCGCGAGGCGTGTTCCTGCTCGGCGGCTTCGCCGGCACGGGCAAGACTTCGCTCACCGGGGCTATCGTGCGCGCGCTCACTAAACGCCGCATCCCCACCGTGCTCATGGCTCCCACCGGACGCGCCGCTCACGTGCTCGCCGCGCATAGCGGACACCCCGCTTGGACCATCCACCGCAAGATTTATCGCCAGAGCAACTACGGCAGCGACGCTTTTCCGCTCGCCGACAACCGCCACCGAGGCACTCTCTTTATCGTTGATGAGGCTTCAATGATCGGGCAAGGCGGCAACGAGCCGTCACCGTTCGGCAGCGGACGACTGCTTGACGACCTGATAACCTATATATACGGAGACACCGATTCTTCACCCTCTCTCAGGAGGGGGCTGGGGGAGGATGGCGGCACCGCCGCGCATGACAACGGATGCCGACTGCTGCTCATGGGTGACACCGCACAGTTGCCACCCGTCGGACAAGAGCAAAGCCCCGCCCTCGACGAGCGAGTGCTGCAAGGCTATGGAGCCACACTCTATGCGGTACAACTGCGGCAAGTGGCCCGTCAAGCACTCGAGAGCGGCATTTTGCGCGCCGCGACACTACTGCGCGACGGCATCGAGAGTGGTGCCGAACTCACCGCGCCGGACATCGATGTCGAGGCCGCCGATGACCTGCGGGCCGTCAGCGGCGAGTTCCTCATCGAGACAGTCAGCGACTGCTACGACCACGACGGCATCGAGCAGACAATCATCATCACACGCAGCAACCGCCGCGCGGCACTCTTCAACAGCGGCATACGCGCCAGCATACTCTACCGCGAGGAACTGCTCACTGCCGGCGACCTGCTCATGGTCGTGAAAAACAACTACTTCTGGACCGAAGACTACAACGAGTTGGACTTCCTCGCCAATGGCGACACACTGCGGGTGAGACGCGTAAGAGGCATGATTGAGCGACGATATGGCCTGCAGTTTCTCAATGTTATCGTCGAACTGCCTGACCACGACGACATCGAGATGGAAGTCAAAGTCGTCGTCGACAGCCTCTTGAGCGACGCCCCCGCGCTCACGCGCGACCAACAGCAACACCTTTTTGAGCAAGTGTGGGACGAACTCGAGGGCGACAAGCGCGCGCGGTACAAAGCCCTCAAGAAACACCCCTACTTCAACGCCCTGCAGGTCAAATACGGCTACGCGGTCACCTGCCACAAAGCCCAAGGCGGACAGTGGGCTAACGTGTTTGTCGACATGGGAGGCATCGCGCCCGAGGCGACCCTGACTCTCGACTACCACCGGTGGCTTTACACCGCCATCACACGCGCCACCCGCCGCGTTTATCTCATCAACTACCGCCGCCCAAACGCGTCACTCGACGACTGAGCGTCATCACGCTACGCGATGACTTGGCAGAGGGTTGTCACGTCAACGTCAAAGGTGTCGCGGTTGATGGCATGGCTGCGGACGATTGATCGGCAATTGTAAATCGTCTGGTTGGAGAGGAATAGCAGGCCGGCGATGTCGGACGTGTTTTTCACACCGAGGCGGATGAGGGCAAACGTGCGCAACTCGGTCGATAAGGAGTGCCGCGACTTGGGCTGCAGGCGATACTCCGGCTTGAGCAGAGCGTTCAGTTCATCAACAAAGGTCGGGTAAAGGTCAAGAAACGCTTTGTCAAAGCGGTGCAGAAACGTGTTGGCATCGTCTTCGCTCAGTCGAGACGAAGTCATCGTCGACAACAGGTCGGCCGCCTGGTTAGCCTTGATTTTGCGCCTGACAAGAGTCTGATATTTGGATAATTTCTCAATGAAGCGCGCGCAAAGGTCGATATAAACCGTTGCGAGCGTCTCACGCTTGCTGTTGGTATCGACCAGACGGGTGTTCAAGTCGTTGAGTTGAGTATTGAGCAGCGTATGCTCGCGGTTGCCTGCGGCCAGTTCGTCGTTGAGTTGTGACAGGCGCTCGTTTGTGGCGGCGAGTTCCTCGCGCCGTGAGGCTATCTTGCGGTTTTGGCGGTAAACGTACCACGCCAGCGACAGCACGCTGAGCAGCAATAGCGAGATGAACACCGAGTAGCGTCGCAACTCGCGGTTCTGGCTGTGTACTTGCTCCTGATAGGCAGCGGTGATTTCGGGCAGCACGTCGCTGATCTCAAGGATGCGCAACCGGTTGTTGTAGAACCGGGCATCGTCCATCGAGTGGTTGATGTATCGCAAGGCGCGCTCGGTATTGCTGTAATCTGTACGGAACAGGTACAAAGCAAGATTCTGCAGGGCAGCGTTCTCCATCGTGCAACTCTTCAGGTCACTCAGCGCGGCGCGAATCAGGTATTGCTCATACCTCACGCTATCGCCCTCCATACGGTAGTTGCCCGCCAGCGCGTTTGCCGCCATCGCATAGGCCCGAGAACTCTCGTCCAACTCCCTGAGCGCTTGCTGATAGTGCTTGCGTGCCAAACGGGAGTCAGGCTCCACATAGACGTATTTTTCCCCCATATAGAAATCATAGAACGGGTCAGAAGGCTCGGCCATCGTCATCGCGCGTCGCAGGCACTCCACGGCTTGGGCGCGGTAGCGCGGCGCGTAGGTGTCGTCGTGGCAATATTCCGCCCAATATGTATAGATGTTGAAATAGGTCAGCGAGGCCCTCATTTGCAGGTTCTCGGCCGCTATCAGCGGCGCGGCCTCGTCGAGGCACGAAACAGCCTCTGTGTACATACCGCCGATTGCGAGAATCTCAGCCATGTGTATCGAGAACAGGGCCGTGAAGCGGCTATGTCCCAGTTCACGCGCCAGCGACAGGCCGCGCCGCGCTATCGCGGTGGCCGAGTCTAACCGGAACACGTGATATTCATTATATAGGTCCTCCAGCACTTCCAGCCGACGCCCTGCGTCACGCTCGGCGAGCAACCGTTGCTGTAGAAAGTCAATCTGCCGCTGCTTTGCGGCCACATAGTCATCGCGGTGGGCAATCACTGTGTCGAGCCGGGCGAGCGACACATCGTCATCAACGGCAGCCATGGCTGTCATCGCCGTTATCGCCATTACAATCAGTAGCAAAAATCGGTTCATATCATCATTGTTTTCGGTTGCGAGCGCAAAGATAGTAAATAATCATGAATTTACATATTTTACTGATGAAAAATATTACTATAATCTATTTTATTATATCTCAATAATATATAACATTAATGTTTTTACCGTCATTTACTGTGTTGTTACTTGACGTGATATGGTGTATAAATAATGATTAATTTTGCGGCACAAAACAACATTTTTATAATAACATAAAACATTAATCATGAACAGACCTAAAAAACTACAACCCTTGCGGTGGGCACTCAGCCTGGTGCTGATGCTCCTGTCGCTCGGCGTGGCAGCGCAGAACATCACTGTGCAAGGTGTCGTGACAGACCCCACGGGCGAGACCGTCATCGGTGCCTCGGTGGTGCAGAAAGGCACGCCGGCCAACGGCACAGTGACCGACATCGATGGCAATTTCACCATCACCGTGCCGGCCAAGGCCACGCTCGTAATCACCTATGTGGGCTATCAAACCCAGGAAGTGGCCGTGGACGGCAACACATCTCTCGCCATCACCCTCAAGGAGGACAGCGAGTTGCTCGACGAGGTTGTCGTGGTGGGTTACGCCACAATGGACAAGAAGGAACTCACCAGCGCCATCTCTCACATCGGCGAGAAAGACTTCCTCACCATCAGTTCGCTCGACCCCTCGATGATGATTCAGGGCAAGGTGGCAGGCGTGTCGATTACCAACACCGGCGCCGGCGACCCCAACAACCAGGCGAGCATCCAGATCCGCGGCGTGTCGTCGCGCTCGGCGGGCTTGGGCCCGCTCATCGTCATTGACGGTGTACCCGGTGGCAACCTGACCAACCTCAACCCCAACGACATCGCATCGTTTGACATTCTCAAGGATGGTGCCGCATCGGCAATCTACGGCACACGCGGCTCCAACGGCGTGATTGTGGTCACCACCAAAAAGGGCAGCAAGGACGGCAGTGTCCACACGAGTTACTCGGGCATGGTGTCGTGGGATGTTATCAACAAGGAGTTGAAGATGATGAACGCGCAGGAGTACCGTGACGTGCGCCTGGGCTGGGGTGACTCGGGCGTGAACCTGGGCGGCAACCTTGACTGGCTTGACGCCGTCAGCCGCACGGGCTTCACCACGCAGCACACCCTCTCGCTGAGCGGCGGCAATGACAAGAGTAACTATCGCGTGAGCATCGACTACCGCAACGCCAAGGGTATCGACCTCCGCAGCAAGCGCGAGGAGTACGGCGGCCGCGCCTCCGTCTCCCACACCACCAAGGGCGGCCTGTTTACTATCAGCGCCAACATCGCGCCGCGCATCATCTATCGCAACAACGCCGATTGGAGTGTGTTTAAGGATGCCATCGAGGCCAATCCCACCACTCCGCTGATGAACCCCGAAAATCCCTCGCAGTACTACAACTTCCAGGGACAGGTTGTCGGCTCCAACCCCGTAGAGCGCCAGAAACTCGAGACCGACCGTGCCGACACCAAACTGCTTGACTGGGACGCCACGCTGCGCCTGAATCTGCTGCCGCTCTTCGCCAAAGACGAGTCGAGCGCCCACAACCTGACCACTCAACTCATGTTTGCCGACCATCAATATAGCAACAACAACTGGTGGTTCCGCCCGTCGACCAGCACCATTGCCATCAACAACGGCCGCGAGGGCGAGGCAAGCCGCAGTTACAGCAAGGAGAGCCAGTATGTGGCCGAGTGGCTGACCAACTATAGCGGCAGTTTCGGGCAGCACAACATCAAGGCGATGGCCGGCTACAGTTACCAGTATTCGCGTTACTCGGGCTTCAGCGCCGAGAACAAGGACTTCCCCAACGACGGCCTCGGAGCCGACAAACTCGGCTCGGGCGAGTATGCCAAGGAAGAGGGCGAGGTGCTCATGGACAGTTACAAGAACGACGCGAAACTCATCTCGTTCTTTGGCCGCGTGAGTTACGACTACGACAAGAAATACCTGCTCACCGTCTCGCTGCGTCACGAGGGCTCGAGCAAGTTCGGCGCCGACCACAAGTGGGGTAACTTCCCCGCTGTGTCGGCCGGCTGGCGCATCTCGTCGGAGAACTTCATGAAGAACGTCACCTGGGTGAACGACCTCAAACTGCGCGCCGACTTCGGTGTGACCGGTAACCAAGAGTTTGACAGTTACCTGTCGCTCAACACGATGACCGGTTTTGGCTACTACTTCTATAATGGCCGCTACTTCCAGGTGTGGGGACCGGCCAAGAACGTCAACCCCGACCTCAAGTGGGAGAAGGGCAAGAACTGGAACGTGGGTCTCGACTTCTCGCTGTTTGACAATCGTCTCTACGGCTCACTGAACTACTTCAGCCGCCGCCAGCAAGACTTGTTGGGTAACTACAAGGTGTCGGTGCCGCCGTTCCTGTTCGACGAGACATTTGTCAACGTGGGTACGATGAAGAACACCGGCTTTGAGTTTGACATCAACTTCAACGCTGTCAACAACAAGGAGTTCGGCTACAACTTCAATGTTGTCGGCACGGTGATGAGCAACAAGTTTGTCGACTTCAGCAATTCGCAATATATCGGTCAGGACTTTTACGACGTGGCCGGCACCGAGGATCCGTATCCCTTCTACTACCTGCAACGCATCGCCAAGGGCGAGTCGCTCGGCAACTTCTACATGTGGGAGTATGCCGGCCACACTACCGACGGCGAGTGGCTGGTCTATGACAAGGACGGCGACATCATCCGCGCCGCACAGGCCACCAACGATGACCGCAAGGTGGTGGGCAACGGTATGCCCAAGTTCACCATGTCGTCGACCCACAACTTCCGCTGGCGCGACTTCGACCTGTCGCTGTTCTTCCGCGGCGCGTTCGGCTACGACATCTTCAACATTCACGACTTCTACTACGGCACGCGCAACTTCACCGGCAACCGTATGCAGAAGGCCTATGGCAAGAACTTTGAAATCTCGGGCGACGTCAACCCCGTCGTGTGTGACTACTTCCTCGAGCGTGGCGACTACCTCAAACTCGACATGATCACGCTGGGCTACAACTTCAACTTCAAGGACTGCCGCTTCCTGGACCGCATCCGCGTCTACGGCACCGTCAAGAACGTGTTCACGCTCACCAAGTTCAGCGGCGTTGACCCGTCGACCTACCAAGTGAACGGTCTCACGCCGGGTGCCCAAGGCTCGCGCACCTACTTCCCGTCAACCCGCCAGTTCATCCTTGGCCTGCAAGTTGACTTTTGAGCAATTCATTATTCATAATGCATAATTCATAATTATCTATGAAAGCAATCAACAAGATATTATCGGCGGGGATGGGAGTGCTGCTGGCCGTGTCGACGCTGGGCAGTTGCACCAACCTGGACGAGAAACTCTACGACCAGGTGGCCTCGCAGAACTATTATAACACCAAGAACGACGTGATTCGCGCCACGTTCCGCCCGTTTGAGCACGCCTTCTGGAGCATCCAGAGCCGCCATGTGCTCAACGAGTTGAGCGCCGACCAACTAATCACGCCCACCCGCGACGGATGGTGGGACGACGGCGGCAAGTGGCGCCTGCTGCACTACCATCAGTGGAACGTGGAGGACGGCGGTGACGCCCAGACCGAGTGGAACGGCTGTTTCCAGGGCATCATGCAGTGTAACACCGTCATCGAGGATCTGGAGACCCTCTCGCCCGGGCAGTTCGGCTTCTCACAGGCCGAGTTCGACAACCTCAAGGCTCAGTGCCGGGTGCTGCGCGCATGGTTCTACCTGCGACTGCTCGACGAGTTCCGCAATGTGCCGCTGGCCGTGAGTTTCAACGACGTGTCGAAGAACACCGAGACTCAGGTGCCACCGCGTCAAATCTTCGAACTCATCGAGACTGACCTGACGGAGTGCCTCCCCTTGCTCACCGAGAAGACTACCCTCGGCTCCAACGCCGCCATCCAGGGACAGTGGACCAAGGCCGGCGCGGCCGCGCTGCTGGTGCGCCTATATCTCAACGCCAAGGTCTACATCGGCGAGGAGCGATACACCGACTGTGAGCGTGTGGCGCAGGCCATCCTCAACGGCGAGTACGGCCGCTATGAGGTCGCCGACCGCTGGGACGCCGCCTTTGATTGGGACAACGACGCGTGTGACGAGGTGATCTTCGGCTTTCCCGCCGCTCCGGGCTACAGTTACTGGCACTATCAGGGCGACACCTACTGGTGGACCGTGCCTGCCCGAGCGCGCTACTATCTGAACGACAGCAAGTGCAAGGCCGGCGACCACAACACCAAGTATGCCGCCTCGCCCAGTTACGCCCCCAACGGCGAACTCTACACCTATCAACTGGGTATGCCTGTGATGAAGTTCCGCAAATATCCGAGCGACGTGCGCCTGAAACTCTATAAGAACCTGGGCAACAGCAAGCGTGAGGGTATGTTTGTGTTCGGCTACCTCGAGTATGTCGACGAGAACGGCGTCACCAAGCGCGTGCAGGCTCCCGAGTCGCCCTACGACCTCTACATCCGCGACGCCGTGGGCCGCTTCCAGAGTCTGTCGCCCGACCGCTGGCTGCCGCAATCGAGCAGCACCCTGCGTGACGGTGACCACAACTCGGGATGGCACTTCGTCAAATACCCGTTCTACACCGACGATGACGCCCACCAGATGGAGAGCGACTACACCGAGATCCGTCTGCCGGAGGTGATCTACTCGCTGGCTGAGTGCAAACTGCGCGCCGGCAAGAAGACCGAGGCTGCCAAACTGCTCAACAGCGTACGCCGCCGCAACTATCCCGAGGCCGACCTGGGCACCGTGCTTTACGCTCCCGATGGCACCGCCAACCTCGACATGGACGAGATGCTCGATGAGTGGGGACGAGAGTTCTTCGCCGAGAGCCGCCGACGCATCGACCTGATACGTTTCGATAAGTTCTGTAGCGGCACATGGTGGGACAAGACGCCCGATGCCGACAAGCACACCGAGATATTCCCCATCATGCGCCCCATCCTCAGCGCCAACACCAAACTGGTGCAGAACCCGGGCTACAACAATTAATGTCAAATTGAAAGGTTGAGAGGTTGAGGGTTGAGATGTTTAGCCATTTGCTATCGCAAATGGGAATAAATGTAGGGCCTGGCCGTCTGTGACGACAAAACTATTATCCCCGAGCACTCCAGTGCGAGGCTCAACCCCTCAACCTCTAAACCCCTAAACCAACAACAATAACAATGAAACCGAAATATTTGTTTAGTGCCCTTGCCTGGGCCGCGCTGGCCATCGGCCTCACCGGCTGCCAAGGCGAGAAGGACCTGAAGATAATCGAGGGAGACCTGCCCATCAAGACGTCTGCCCTCTATATGGTGGGTGATGCCACGCCCAACGGCTGGAGCATCGACAATCCCACGCCGCTCATCGCCGGTGAGGAAGACCCGCTGGTGTTCACCTGGGAAGGACAACTCAACGCCGGCGAGGTGAAGTTGTGCCTGACAACCGGCAGTTGGGACGCGCCGTTCATCCGCCCCGTGGTGGGTGGCACCGAGATTGGCCGCACGGCAATCGACAAGCAGAAGTTTGATATGCACGCCGGCGACCCGGACAACAAGTGGAACGTTACCGAGGCCGGCAAATATCGCTTGACGTTTGACCTGCGCAACTGGACGATGAGCACCGCCTATCTGGGAGAGCCCGACGCGCCGACAATCGAGCCGATCGAGGCGGAGAGTGTCTATATCGTGGGCGATGCCGCGCCGACGGGTTGGAGCATTGACGCCCCCACGGCGATGGAGAAGAAGTCGCGGTATGTGTTCACCTATGAGGGCGAACTGCGTGCCGGCGAACTCAAGGCTTGCATTGCCACCGGCGACTGGGGCGTGCCGTTCATCCGTCCGGCAAGCGCCGGAGTGAAGATTGGCCGCAGCGGTGTGGCGGACGGCAATTTTGTGTTCACCACCGCGCCCGACGACAAGTGGGTTGTGGAAGAGGCCGGCAAGTATCGCCTCACGTTTGACCTTGAGAAGTGGACTGTCAGCAGCGAGTTCCTCGGCGAAATCGAGCAACCTGAGGGCTACGAGCCCATCGAGACCGAGGTGGTCTATATCGTGGGCGACGCCACACCCAATGGCTGGAGCATCGACGAGCCCACTATGCTCAACCGCGCGTCGCAGTATGTGTTTGTCTATAACGGTTTCCTCAACACCGGCGAGTTGAAGGCCTGCATCGCCACCGGCGACTGGGGCGTGCCGTTCATCCGTCCCGCCAGCGGCGGCGTGAAGATCGGCAAGACCGGTGTTGCCGACGGCGGCAAGTTTGTGTTCACCGCCTCGCCCGACGACAAGTGGGTTGTTGAGACCGCCGGCGAGTATGTCCTTACCTTTGACCTCGAGCACTACACCCTCACGGCCGAGTTCCGGGGCGGTGGCGAGCCGGAGACTCCCACAGCACTCGAGACCGAGACGCTCTACATGATTGGCGACGCGACGGCCGGCGGTTGGAGCATGGACAACCTGACGGCGCTCACCCGCGACCCAAACAACAAGTACATCTTCAAGTGGGAGGGCACTCTCGCCACCGGCTCGATGAAGATGTGTGTCGCCCCGGACGGCACCTTCGCCTGCCCGTTTGTGCGCCCCACAAGCGCCGACCTCGAGATTTCGGCGGCCGGGTTGACCGCCTCGCCAATCGTCTACACCACCTCACCTGACGACAAGTGGCTCGTCAAGACCGCCGGCACCTATGCCATCACGGTCGACCTTGAGCACTGGACAATCACCGTGGTCAAGAAATAATTCCTCTCGTCTATTTCCGTCTATTTTCGTCTATTATTCTCATTAAAAATCCGTAAAATACTTCTCGTAAATTCTCGTAAATTTTCGTAAATATTTTATTTTCTGTTGTTTATAATTAATTTACGTGAATTTACGAAAATTTACGAGAAATACACCAATAGAAAAAAAACAGACGTTGTTATAGACGAAAATAGACGCGAAACAAAACTAAAAACGAAAAACTAAAAATGAAAATGAAAAAGATTATAATAATGATGACGGTGATGCTCGCCACGGCGACATTGCTGGGCGCGTGCAAGAAGAACATCGACATGCGCTATCCACCCAAACAAACGCTGCCCAACCTGCCCGTGGTGGAGGGCATCCACGATGGTGTGAAGGCTCCGCTCTACTGGAGCGCCTACGAGTACGGCTACGAGATGGAGCGCGCCGGCATCAGTTCGGGCGACATGGACATCACCGCCGAAGAGTGGGACAAGATAATCGACTGGGTCGCCACCAACCTCAAGCCCCACGGCTACGACATGATTTGCACCGACGGTTTCATCCCCATGCGCGCCGAGGACGGCTCGGGCTACATGACCCACTACGGCTCGGTGTCGCTGGCCGACCTTGTGGCCAAGTGCAAAGCCAAGGGCCTGAAATTGGGCGTGTATGACAACCCGCTGTGGGTCCACGGCCCGCGCGATACCAAGATACAGGGCACGAACTACACCTTCGGCAGCCTGCTCTACAACGGCACCACCGATGTGCTCTACCCCACCGTTGACGACATCTGGTTCTCGTGGGTGGTCTCGGAGCAGCCGGGCGCGCAAGAGTATATCGACGGCTTCTTCAAGCACTTCAAGGAGTTAGGCGTGGAGTTTATCCGCATGGACTTCCTCTCATGGTATGAGGACGGCAAGGACCGCAATATGGGTGCCGTGGGTCACGGCTACGGCCGCGCCGCATACGGCCGCGCGCTGGCCTATATCGCCCAGGCCGCCAAGAAGTATGGCATCTTCACCTCGCTGGTCATGCCGCACATGTACGAGAACGCCGAGGTGGAGGCCCGCTACGGCAACATGGTGCGCATCGTGGCCGACACCGGTACCGGTGGCTGGTGGCACTGCTCGGCACAGGACAAAGGCAAGAGTTACACCAACTGGCCTAACTGCATGAACCAGTTTGACGGCTTCACCTACTGGGCCGACATCGCCGGACGCGACAAGGTGATCCTCGACGGTGACTTCCTGCGCCTCAACAAGTTTGACAACGATGCCGAGAAACAGACCGTCGTCTCGCTGCAAGTGATGGCCGGCGGACCGGTGGCCGTGGCCGACCGCCCGTCAACCATCGGCGACGACACCCCGTTCTACACCAACGACGAACTGCTCGCCCTGAACAAAGACGGCTTTGTGGGGCGTCCGCTGAGCGGCAACCTGGGCGAGAACACGCCGGTGTGGTATGGCACCATGAGCAATGGCGACGTGGTGGTGGGCATGTTCAACCGCAGTGACGCCGCCGCCACGGTAAACGTCAACTTTGACCAACTGGGCATCAGCGGCTCGCGTCAGGCCCGCGACCTGTGGAGCCACACCGACGAGGGCACCGTCAGCGCCTTGACCGCCACCCTGCCCGCCCACGGCTGCAAAATCGTTCGCCTCTCCAAATAATTCAAGCCAGAGTCCGTTATTATTCTATAAACCCCGAGATTTTGAAAGGTTGAGAAGTTGAGGGTTGAGAAGTTGAGCCATTTGCTGTCGCAAATGGGAATAAGTGTAGAGCCTGGCCTTGGCCTGGCCGTCCTAGAGCAGAACTATTATCCCCGAGCGCGCCGGCGCGAGGCTCAACCCCTCAACCCCTAAACCTTTCACCAACAGAACTCTTAGAAACGAAAAACGATGAACACTCTTTTCAAGCACGCGATGATGGCTCTCGCGCTGCTGGCCGCCGCGCCGGCCACCGCCGCCGAGAGCGTCAGTTCGCCCTCCGGCAACATCACGCTGACGTTTGAGTTGGACGGTTCGCGCCCCACCTACGGCGTGACATTCAACGGCCGTGACATAGTCAAACCCAGTCGCCTGGGCCTCGAACTGGCCAGCGAGAACGCCGGCGGCGACTTTGCCAGCGGCACCGCCGGCTCCACCGGCACCAACCACGCCTCCCTTTATGACCAATTTATCATCAAGGACGTCGCCCGCTCCACGTTCGACGAGACGTGGCACCCCGTCTGGGGCGAGGAGAGCGAAATCCGCAACCACTACAACGAGTTGGCCGTCACCCTCGCCCAGCCGGCAATCAACAACCGCACTATGGTGGTGCGCTTCCGCGTCTATGACGACGGCGTGGGGCTGCGCTACGAGTTCCCGCAACAACCGGGATTTGTCTACTTCGTCATCAAGGAGGAGCACACCCAGTTTGCCATGACCGGAGACCACACGGCGTGGTGGATTGGCGGCGACTACGACACGCAGGAGTATCAATACACGCGGTCGCGCCTGAGCGAAATCCGCGGCCTCTTTGACAGCACCATCACCAGCAACGCATCGCAGACGCAGTTCTCCAAGACCGGCGTGCAGACATCGCTGCAACTCAAGACCGACGACGGCATCTACATCAACCTGCACGAGGCCGCGCTGGTCGACTATCCCGCCATGCACCTCAACCTGGACGACAAGAACATGGTGTTTGAGAGTTGGCTCACGCCCGACGCGCAAGGCTTCAAGGGACACATGCAGGCCCCGTGCCACACGCCGTGGCGCACCATCCAGATTGTGGACGACGCCCGCAAAATCCTCGCCTCGCGCCTGATCCTCAACCTCAACGACCCCTGCCAAATCGAGGACACATCGTGGATCAAGCCGGTCAAATACGTGGGCGTGTGGTGGGAAATGATCACCGGCGCCGGCTCGTGGAACTATACCGACGAACTGCCCAGCGTCCAACTTGGCGTCACCGATTATAGCAAGGTGAAGCCCAACGGCCGCCACAGCGCCAACAACGCCAACGTGCGCCGCTACATCGACTTTGCCGCCGACCACGGCTTCGACCAGGTGCTCGTCGAGGGCTGGAACGAAGGCTGGGAGGACTGGTTCGGAAACTCAAAGGACTACGTGTTTGACTTCGTGACACCTTATCCCGACTTCGACATCAAGGCCCTGAACGAGTATGCCCACTCGCGCGGCGTGCGCCTGATGATGCACCACGAGACCAGCGGCAGCATCCGCAACTATGAGCGCCACCTCGAGGAGGCCTACCGCCTGATGAACCACTACGGCTACAACTCGGTCAAGAGCGGATACGTGGGCAACATGATTCCGCGCGGCGAGCACCACTACGGCCAGTGGCTCAACAACCACTACCTCTACTGCATCAAGGAGGCCGCCAAGCACCACATCATGGTCAATGCCCACGAGGCGGTGCGCCCCACAGGCCTGTGCCGCACGTGGCCTAACCTGATTGGCAACGAGAGCGCTCTCGGCACCGAGTATCAAGGCTTCGCCGGTACCCGCCCGGGTCACACGGCCATCCTGCCGTTCACGCGCCTGCAAGGCGGCCCGATGGACTACACCCCCGGCATCCTGGAGATGGATCTCAACACTTTCGCCCCCAACAACCACAACCATGTGCTCAGCACCGTCTGTGGCCAGTTGAGCCTCTACGTGACCATGTACAGCCCGCTGCAAATGGCCGCCGACCTGCCGCAGAACTACGAGAAGCGCATGGACGCCTTCCAGTTCATCAAGGACGTGGCCATCGACTGGCAGCGCAGCGTCTATCTCGAGGCCGAACCGATGGACATCGTCACCATCGCCCGCAAGGAGAAAGGCGGCGACCGCTGGTTTATCGGCAGCACAACGGGTATCAACGCCCACGACAGCGCCATCAAACTCGACTTCTTGGACAAGGACCGCAAGTATGAGGCCGTCATTTATGCCGACGGCAAGGACGCCCACTATCGCGACAACCCGCACAGTTACACCATCACGCGCAAGAAAGTCGACGCCAAGACAACCCTTAAACTGCATAGCGTCGCCGGTGGCGGCTTCGCCGTGAGCCTCGTCCCCGTCAAGTGACCCACCAATGCGGCCGCGGCCGCATTGAAAGAAGGTGCCTCGTCAAAGTGATGTCAGTTACTTTGACGAGGCACCGTTGCTGGTTTTTTGGGAGAGACAGAAGTTTTTTTGGAGGAAAGTGTTGCGGTTGTGGAGAATTATGCCGAAATTTGCAGGTTAAAACTGTAAATTATTTCAACACTATGATTATTAAACGGATTTTCACCACGATAACGGCGGCGGCGGTGGCACTCGCGGCCCTCGCCGGCGCTGAGGCCACGTTCAAGGAGAAGCACCACAACTTTGGCAACATCCATGAGGAACGCCAGTTTGTGACTCACATTTTTGAGGTGGAGAACACAGGCGACAAGCCGCTGCTCATCATCGAGGCGGTGGCCTCGTGCGGCTGCACAAAGCCGGAGTTCGACACCAAGCCCATCAAGCCCGGCAAGAAAGGCAAGGTGAAGGTGACCTACAGCACGGTGGGACGTCCGGGCGCATTCAGCAAGACGGTGCGCGTCAAGACTAACGCCGAGGGCAAGACAAAAGTGACCACGCTGCTCATCGAGGGCACAGTGATTCCCAAGTCAAAGAAATAATTTTAAGGGGTGCGGACGGGACGGTGTCTGCCCACCTTGAAGGACAAGATGAAGACAGTTGGCGCTATATTGTTGTTATCGGCCGCTTTGACAGCGTGGGCTCAGCCGGTGGCGACGTGGGTCGAGACGGAGCACGACTTCGGTGTGATCGACGAGGCCAACGGCCGCGTGACGTGCCGCCTGCGGCTGACCAACACCGGCGACGAGCCGCTGCTTATAACGCGGGTGCAGCCCACGTGCGGCTGCACTGCCGGCGACTATCCGCGCGAGGCCATCGCCCCGGGTGACACGGCCGCCGTCACCCTCACCTACAACCCGGCGAACCGCCCCGGCGAGTTCAACAAAGAGGTGTGGGTCTACACCAACGCGACGCCCTCGCGGAGCACGGTCGCGATTCGCGGCAACGCAATTCCGGTAAAGGAGACTCTTGAGCGACACTATCCCATCGCGATTGGCGACCTGCGGATCGCCCGTGACGTGGTTCCGTTGGGCGAGATGACGCGCACGTCGTTCCGTTTAGGCTACATCAGCGGCTATAACGCGGGGCACGACACCATTGAGGTAAGTACGAAGTACGAAATACAAAGTATGAAGGGCAGGTTCCTGATTGCGGACTGCCTGCCGCAGCGTGTGCCACCGGCGTCGACGGTAACCGTCACAGTGCGCCTCGACGGTATGGAGGCGCCGCAGTGGGGACTGAATGAGGCGTATTTCGACCTTCAAGCAACCGGCCAATCGGTCAACGGTCAACGGTCAGCGGTCAACCTTTCAATAATAAACGAGAAACGAATCACCGTGACAGGTATCGTGGTGGACGACTTCAAGCGCGAGAGCGACGAGTGGCGCGCTAACCCGCCGCACGCCACCATCGAGAACGGCGTCGACCGCGTGGTCCTCCCCGAACGGCCAGGCCAGGGCCAGGCCCTACAAGCGGGGAACGGGGGGTGGACCGCCACTGTCAAGTTGCGCAACACGGGCAACGCGCCGCTTGAGGTGCGCAGGTTGTGGTGCCCCGAGGCCGGAGTGACAGCCCGGGCGAGCCGCGCCATTGTCAAGCCCGGCAAGAGTTGCGACATCACCGTCACAGCCGACCCGTCACAAATCGAGGGCGACATCCTCAACACGACGCTCACCATCATCACCAACGACCCGGACTGCCAGCAGTTGCCGTTGCGTGTGGTGGGTGTCCTCGACAAATAACCGGCCATTCGAGCAATCGAAAACAAAAAAACGAAACAAATGGACAACGAGATATTAAAGGGGGGAGGAAACCACCCCGAGAATGACGCGCAGTATGCCGGTCTGACTGTGAACGCCGGCATAGAGCAGCCGCCCAGCATCAACCCCTACCTGAAGCGTCGCAAGCGCCGTCAATTGTCGGTAAACGACTATGTGGAGGGCATCCTCAAGGGCGACACGGCGGTGCTCGGTCAGGCGGTGACACTCATCGAGAGCGTGGCTCCGGAGCACCAGTCGATGGCTCAGGAGGTTATCGAGCGGTGCCTGCCGCACGCCGGCCGCTCGCGCCGCATCGGCATCACGGGCGTGCCCGGCGCCGGCAAGAGCACGTCTATCGACGTGTTTGGCATCCATGTGCTCGGTCGCGGCGGTAAACTGGCCGTGCTCGCCATCGACCCCAGTTCGGAGCGCAGCAAAGGGTCAATCCTCGGCGACAAGACGCGCATGGAGAAACTCGCGGTGCACCCGCGCGCGTTCATTCGTCCCTCACCCTCGGCCGGCTCATTGGGCGGCGTGGCGCGCAAGACGCGCGAGACGATTGTGCTCTGTGAGGCCGCCGGCTACGACACCGTGTTTGTCGAGACCGTCGGCGTGGGTCAGAGCGAGACAGCCGTCCACTCGATGGTCGACTACTTTCTGCTCATCCAACTTGCCGGCACGGGCGACGAACTGCAGGGCATCAAGCGCGGCATCATGGAGATGGCCGACGGCATCGTCATCAACAAGGCCGATGGCGACAACGTGGATCGCGCCAACCTTGCCGCGGCCCAGTTCCGCAACGCGCTGCACCTGTTCCCGATGCCGCCCAGCGGTGTCGTGCCCGAGGTGATACCCTACAGCGGATACTACGAGTTGAACATCGACAAGGTGTGGGACATGATTGACCGTTACTTTGCCGCCGTGGACGAGAACGGCTACTTCGAGCAACGCCGCCGCTGGCAGGAGCGATACTGGATGCGCGCCACCATCGACGAGCAACTGCGTGCCCACTTCTACAACAACCCCGATGTGGCCGCCCTGCTCGAGCAGAAGGAACGTGAGGTGATGCACGCCCGCCAGTCGTCGTTCAACGCCGCCGCCGACGTCCTCAACTTCTACTTCAACGTGACAGGCCGCCCGTAGGGCGGATATATATGAAACCCCCAGCGCCGGAGCGAGCCAGCGAGCGCAGGAGCCGGGGGTGGTGAGACAGGATTGAGGGAGTGACAGGCCGCCCGAAGGGCGGATATATATGTAACCCCCAGCGCCGTAGCGAGCCAGCGAGCGCAGGAGCCGGGAGTGGTGAGACAGGATTGAGGGAGTGACAGGCCGCCCGAAGGGCGGATATATATGTAACCCCCAGCGCCGTAGCGAGCCAGCGAGCGCAGGAGCTGGGGGATGAAGACAGCAATGCATGCCGCCCGAAGGGCGGCCACAACATCTTCGACAATGAGCTATTCCAATTGCTTTTACCACATAGTTATGCGAACATATCGCAGTATACCCTGGATTGCAGAGGCACACGAGAAAGAGTTGTATGCCTACATCCACGGGTATTGTAAGGGGGTAAATGCCACTCTGCTCCGCATTGGCGGAATGCCTGACCACGTACACATTCTCGTTTCCATACCCACATCGATGGCCGTTGCCGAGTTTGTCAGGAGGCTCAAGAACATGGCCACTTTGTGGTTGAAGAACAACAAGGCGAAATTTCCACTGTTCGAGGGTTGGGGCGAAGGCTATGCGGCATTCAGTTACAGCAGGTTCGATGTCGGCAAAATCAAACAGTACATCATGAACCAGAAAGAGCATCACAAAAGGGTGAGTTTTGCTGATGAATACAGGCAATGGCTAACTGAAAACGGCGTTACAATAGATGAGCAATATTTCTTGACTGACAGATAGGGTTGTAGCCGCCCTGCGGGCGGCGGACGGAGGCCAACCACCCCCAGCTCCTACGCTCGCCTGTGGCTCGCTCCGGCGCTGGGGGTTACACAAATACCCGCCCTTCGGGCGGAGATTGCGACAACAAAGCCGCCATTCGGGCGGTGATTGCGACAACAAAGCCGCCCTGCGGGCGGTGATTGCGACAACAAAGCCCTCTCCTGAAACAGGGGAGGGGGAGAACAAATAAATCAACAGCCCCACCCCCCCCTCCTTCAGGAGGGGGATGGGGGGGGAGGCCCAAAACAGACAACTAATGTACACTTACCGATATCCTCATCCGGCCGTGACGACCGACTGCATCGTGTTTGGCTTTGACGGCGTGAAACTCAACGTGTTGCTCATCGAGCGCGGCGGCGAGCCGTATAAGGGCAGTTGGGCCTTTCCCGGCGGCTTTCTCAACATCGACGAGGACGCGCCCGATGGCGCGCGCCGCGAACTGCAAGAAGAGACCGGCCTCACGGTGACAAACATCGAGCAACTCGGCGCGTTCGCCCGCCCCGACCGCGACCCGCGTGAGCGTGTGATTTCCATCGTTTACTTCACCCTGACGCGCGTGAGTGACGTCGTCGGTGCCGACGACGCCGCCCGTGCCCGGTGGTTCCCGATCAACGATGTGCCGCCGCTGGCCTTTGACCACCGCCAAATCTTTGAACTCGCGTGTGAGCGCCTCGCACAGTTGCTCAAACTCAAAAGTAGCGGCACGTTTATCAGCGCCGACTTCTCCTACGACGAAATCGACATGATCTACTACAACGCCCTGACCTACACTCCACGGTAACCACATTTTGCCACCGACACGCCCCCACGGGCAGTTGGTGGTTTTTTTCGAAAAAATGTCGCGAAATTTGCACGGTTTTCGGAAATTTTGTTTATTTTTGCAGTTCGCATTTTATTCACCAATAAAAATAATTCGCTTATGAAAACAATTCGTTACCTATTTTTGTCCGTCGCGCTGGCCCTGACGGCTCTGACCGCAGGCGCCGATGTGACGTTTGAGAATGGCAAGCTCAAGTACAAGATTACCGACGCGTCGCCCGACTATGCCCAGGTCGTTGGCGTGAGCAGCGCGGGTGAGAGCGCCACCTCGCTCACTATCCCCAGCACGGTCACCTACAATGGCACCACCTACCGCATTAGCCAGATCGGCTATCAGGCATTCAAGGGCAATACAAAGATTACCTCGGTTATCATCTCTTGGGGCGCCTACATCATGTTGAACGAGGCGTTCGCCAACTGCACCAACCTCACCACGGTGTACCTGCCCAGTTCGCTGCTCTGGGGTTCCATTTACCAGAGCACGTTTGCCGGCTGCTCCAAACTTAAGGAGGTGTATGCCTCCGCCCTTGAGGGCAAGGCTCTCGCCTACGCCAACAACTTCCCCGCCAACTCGGGAATGACCCTTTACATCCCCAATGGATGCAAGACCACACCGGACGCCTACAAGGCTCTCGCCGGTTGGTCAAACTTCGCCAATGTCCAATCCAGCAAGTCCGCCTATGACTTCGCCTACTTCAACTCCACAAGCAAGTCATTCTACTACGTTTGCTTCAACGAGTGGGACAGCAAGAAGTTCAGCGATTGGGGCTATCGCGATGTCACGGTGGTTAACTGCGACAGCCAGAACGAGTCGTTCACCTTTAATCCGGGTCAGACTGTGAGTTTTAACAGCGGTTTCCGCCTCCGCACTGTCGCCATCGCCGCCAAAGCCGCCAAAGGCAACACCGACATCGTCGGTGTCAACCTCTCGGGCTACTCCAATCTCACGAGCATCGGCGCGAGCGCTTTCGAGGGTTGCACCAATCTCACCAGTGCCACCGTGCGTGCCCAGGAGATAGGCAACTTCGCCTTTAGTGGCTGCACCAAACTCAATTCGTTAACTCTTGAGGAGGGTATCACCAAACTGGGACAGCAAATGATTGCCGGCACCCCTCTGACCGTCTTCAATTTCCCGGCCTCGGTGACCAGTTTCAACTATGCCGCCGACGGCGCGAAAAACCTGAGTTCGATTGTTCCCGCCAGTGGCAGCGCGACTTATTCCGCCTATTACGGCTTGCTCTACAACAAGAACCAGACCTTATTGGTTCGCCAGCCCGAGGGCCGCGGCCTTGTATCCTTCCCCGACGCGGTGTCCGCAATCGGCGCCTATGCGTTTGAGAACTGCACCAAGTTGCAGGAAGAGATTGAACTGCCCTATGGCGTCACCTCCATCGGCAGTTACGCTTTTTCCGGAGCCACGGGCATGAAGAAACTCGTCATTCCGAGTTCGGTGGCATCGATTAGCAGCGGTATGTTGATCCGTTGCAGCGGCTTGACCGACCTCTACATCAACAAGGCCACCGCCCCGACGGCTACTATGAGCAATCTATTCGGCTCGGACTATGCGACCATCGTGCCCAACGTCACGCTGCACCTGCCCTACGCCAGCGGTATCGACACGTCATATAAGAACGCCGGCTGGACCGGCTTCAAGGAGTATAACATGGGTTTATTGCAGGCCTACGACTTCGCCGTTAACCTGGAGAACTTCGGCAAGGCCTACTACTCGGTCACGAGCAGCGGCGCGGCCAACTATCAACGCGAGGACGGCGTGTGGGCCGGCTACAACGGCACGGTGAAGTTGCTGCGCGGCACCGGCACCGCGCCCAATGGAACGGTTACCATCCCCGATGTGGTGACTTACAAGAACAAGCGCTACGGCATCACCAGCCTCGGCACGCTGTCGCTCTACGGCGACGGCACCTCCGTGTGCCGGTTCAGCATCGCCGGCGGCTGGCTGGTCAACAAAATCGAGTATGGCGCCGGCGCGTACACCACGGCTCTTACCGGTGTTGGCCTGCCGAACGTCACTGTCATTGACCCAGTGGCATTCACCCTCTCGCTCAGCCTCAAGAGTTTCACCTTCAGCCCCAAACTGACCGACATCGGCGACGCGGCCTTCAACGGCGCCACGGCTCTTGAGCAAGACGTCTACCTGCCTTACGGCGTGAAAACCGTGGGCGCCAGTGCCTTTGCCAACAACGCCATCACCACCCTGCGCATCCCCAGTTCGGTCACTAAAATCGGCGATATGTTTGTGAGCAACAATAGCAAACTGGCTGAACTAATTGTTAACACCCCGACTACAGCCCTCGCTGCCGGCTCAACCGAGATTTATACAATGCCGGACAATATGCGGGTGTACGTCCCGGTGGGGCAGGTCGAGCAGTTTAAGCAGCACAAGGCCTTCACCCGCTACACCTCCAAGATTGAGGCCGGCGCCTTTGACTTTATCTGGGGAAACGACTATCACACCTATTACCACATGAGCGTGATGAGCATGCTCAGTGGTGAGTTCACCGACCCCGAGACCGGCGAGAAGACGGCCTACGACGGCTGGGGAAAGTATGTCTATCACCCCGCTATCACCTCCGCCGGAGAATTCCAGGTCGACTACATCGAGACCGACCATGTCACCGGCAAGAAGTTCCTCATGGTGGCGCTGGGCGACAGCGTCTTTGCCGGCGCCACCGGTATGTCGGAATTCATCGGTCCCACCAGCAGCCTTCTCGTGATTGGCCACCACGCATTCTACGGCAGTGCCGTGAGCCACGACTTAAGTTTCGACAATCCGCTCGGTATCGGCGAGTTCGCCTTCGCCGAGATGCCCAACTGCCCGTCGGTGACCATCCTCACGCCGCTTGACATGAGTGGCTCGTTTAAGGACAGTTACATCTTTGATCACAACAAGGACGGCTTCAAGTTCTACGTCGACAACAAGTACTTCAAGAAAGCCGTTGACTATTGTTGGGACTGGGACATGGGCGACGGCTACTATGCCGCGCAGTTGCGTCCGTTCATCCGCGCCGAGGCCGAGGTGCAACCGGTGAGTTGCTTCCTCGAGTGGGTCAACTATCCCGAGAACGGCCTGCACGCCTACTCGGTCAACAGTTATGACGAGAGCAAACAGACGCTCAAACTGCTCGAGCACGACGAGAACTTCCTCAACAATCAGGAACACGGCGTCATCCTTACCGACCTTAAGCCCGGAGAGATTTACAAACTCGAGCCGTCGGATGTTGACCCGACGACCGTCACCTGCTCCGGCGACATCGACAACTACCTCACCGAGAACTGGGAGACCTCGACCCTCAAGAGCGATGACGCGCTCAAGCGTTGGGGCTGGGATGCCGAGAACAAGAAGTTTGTCCATCCCGCCTCGAGCATGACCATCCCCGGCGGCAGTGCGCTGCTCTATATCGGCGACAGCGACCCGGCCCTCAACATCGACGAGTGGACGCTCGAGTTGGCCGCGAGCAACAAGTTTGACGTCAACAACGACACTAAGGTTGACGTGGGCGATGTGAACGCCATCCTCGAGGCCATCCTCGCCGGCAACAATGACGCCAAATTCAACGTCAACGGCGACACCGGCGTGGACGTTGGCGACGTGAACGCCGTCCTCGAGTATATCCTCACGCATTAATGCCTCCCCC
Source organism: uncultured Porphyromonadaceae bacterium (assembly GCA_946187345.1). Lineage (GTDB taxonomy): Bacteria > Bacteroidota > Bacteroidia > Bacteroidales > Muribaculaceae > Sodaliphilus. The sequence goes on from CAMHQD010000004.1 coordinate 26,072, forward strand.
CCGCCCCCTCCTAAAGGAGGGGGAGACGGTGGCGGAACGGGTGTAGGGCCTTGCCTTGGCCTGGCCGAGAGCCCGCGATAGCGGGCGACGGCTCATAGGCGTGGGTGAAGCGAAGCGAAACCCACGTGACATGAGATTGATTGTTGCGCATAAAAACCCGCGATAGCGGGTTTCACAAACCTCGTTAGAGGTTTTACGAAAACCCCGGGTTGGAGCCGCAGGCGACTACCCGGGGTTGCTGCGCCATATCGAAGAAAACTACCTCGAAGAGGTTGCACATTCGCATGCTACATGCTAATTATCGGGAGATACCTTAAATCCGCAACCCGATAGTTCTCTCTCGAAAATTTCCGAAAAATACTATTTATCTCCCGTGAATTTCCGGAAATTATCGTGAATTTCTTCTCTTGTTCTCCAACTCATGAAAAAACCTATTGTTCTCTTGTCTTTATAACGGAAATTCACGGGAGATTAATTCTCGTGAATTTTCGGAAATTTTCGAGAGAAAAGTTTCAAGTCGCGGAATTTGTTGATTACAAAAATTTTGCGTAATTTTGTGCGGCAATTTTTCCCAAACTTAGATTAGTTACTTATGAAAACAAATCGTTACTCATTTCTGACCCTGCTGCTCGCAGTGTTGACGGCTCTGACGGCCGGCGCCACCGTCACGTTTGAGGTGGGCAACTACAAGTATAGCGCCGAGGACGACGCCTATCGCTGCACGGTCACCGGACTGAGCACGGCCGGCGCGGCCGCCAACCTGACGACCATCAGCATCCCGTCCACGGTGACCTATAACGGCCGCCTCGTTGCCGCCTATTAACAACTGAAATCGCTATGTATATTTCTCGATTAACCATTTCCCTCGCGGCGGCGTTGTTGTGTTGCCTTGCCGCGATAGCCATTCCGGCCGACGACACCCCGCAGCCCTGCGCCCAGCCCGACGGCACGACCGTGACGCTGCGCCTGTGCGGTGACGAGTTCTACAACTTCCACACCACGGTGGACGGCTACACGGTGGTGCGCGACGCCACCACCGGTGCGTGGTGCTACGCCACCCGGCATGGCGACGACCTGGTGAGCACCGGCGTAGTTGCCCACGACGCGGCGCGTCGCACCCCATCGGAGCAGTCGCAGACGGCACTGCTGCAACGCGGCCTTACCTCGCCGCGCGGTGTGGCTAAGGCGCGCGCCATGCGCGCCGAGCGCGACAAGCGCCTCAACATCGTCTCGCCGCAGGAGATGGCCGCGCGGGCCGGCGACGGACGCCGTCGTATGACCGGCGTGTCGATGGACCGCGACAAGTTCCGCGGCCTCATCATCCTGATCAACTATAGCGACGTCAAGTTCTCCACGATGAGTTCGCCGCAATCGTTCTACCAGAGCATGGTGAACCAGACGGGCTATAGCGGCTTCACCTACAACGGCACCAAATACACCGCCCAAGGCTCGATGCGCGACTACTTCCGTTACCAGAGCAACGGCGCGTTCACGCCTCAGTTTGACGTCTATGGCCCGGTGAACCTCTCCTACAGTTCGACCTACGTCCAGCAGACCAACTACGCCCGCCGCAACACATTGTTTGAGGCCGCCCTCAAGGCACTCGATTCGAGCATCAACTACGCCAACTACGATAGTGACAACAACGGAGAGGTTGATATGGTCTATTTCATTGTGGCCGGCTACACCAGCGACTACGAGAACAACGACACCAACCTGCTGTGGCCTCACGCCGCCTGGCTGGCCAACAGCGAGGGTACCGACTATCTGTACCACGACGGTAAGCGGTTCGGGCGCTACGCCTGCTCGGGCGAGATTTACGGCTGGCAGAAGTACAACGACCCGTTCCCGCTGGGCATCGGCACGATGTGCCATGAGTTCAGCCACGTGCTGGGCCTGCCGGACCTCTACGACACGGACTACAGCGAGAACGGCCAGAGCCTCACCCCCGGCCATTGGGACGTGATGGCCAGCGGCAGCGGCCGCTATGACAAGGGGCGCACCCCGGTGAACTACTCCGCCTGGGAGCGCGACAACGTGGGCTTTGCCAGTATGTCGACAATCTCGTCGCCCGGCTCCTACACGCTGCGCCCAGGCGAGTATGAGAGTTACCGTCTCAACTCGGCCAATAGCAACGAGTACTTCACGCTTGAGAACCGCCAGCGCGTCGGCTGGGACACCTACCTGCCCGGCCACGGCATGCTCGTGTGCCGCGTGGATGAGAGCAACAACGTGCCCTGGGACGACAACGATGTGAACATCAACCCCACGCGCGTCTACTATGAGTTGCTGCGCGCCGGCGGCAGCACCGACGTTGATGCCCAAAGCGGCAGCGACCCCTTCCCGGGCACCGCGGGCGTGACAAGCATCACATCCACCACCACGCCGGCACTGGTCACATGGGACGGCAAAGCCTCCTCGCGCAAGATTACTAATATAAAGGAGAGCGGCGCCGTAGTCACCTTCAACCTCGAGGCCGAGACACAGCCGGAAACGACAGGAGATATAGCCTATACGCTCATCAACGATGCCACCGAGCCCTACCTGCGCGTGGACGGCCTCACGGCAGCCGGCAAAGCCAAGAGCAATTTTGCCCTAGTAATACCCTCGTTGGCAACACATAACGGCACTCAATATCCAGTGCGCGAAATCAAGACGCAAGCCTTCTACCGCGCCGACAACATCACCTCGGTCACCATCCGCTGGGGGTGCCGCATCATCGGCGACTATGCGTTCTACCAGAACACGGCGATGACCTTTGCCAAGATTCCGAGTTCGGTGAACTATATCGGCAGTTATGCGTTCTACAACAGTCCACAACTCAAGACGTTCTACTACGCCGGCTTCAACCTGCCAAAGACAATAGGTAGCGCCGCTTTCCCCGCAATCTCGGGCTCGGTATTCTACTACGTCAATGGCGCCAACTTCACTACCTCGGATCTCTCGTCCAAACTGGGTTCCTACTTCACCTCCTTCGCCAAGAGCAACTCAGCCGCCGACTATCATATCACCGATGGCTCCTATTTCTGCATCGGGGCCGACGACAATCTCAAGATTACCGATGTCCATGACGGCACCCTCGTGGGGTGGGTCAAGCCGAGCAGCAACACCGATGGTGTCTTCACCCCCACCTACCACGGCTATTTCAATGTTGAAGGTGTGGACATCAAGATACGCACAATCGCCTCCGGAGCAGTCACCAAAAACACAGACCTCACCGGCCTTAACCTGGATGGCTGCTACATTACCCGCATCGGCAACTCGGCTTTTGACGGCTGCACCAACCTGGCCACCATTACCCTCAACGAGGGGCTGATGACCATCGAGGCGTTCGCCTTCCGCGGCAGCGCCATCACCACCATCAACGTGCCGGCCTCGGTAACCAGCCTGAGCGCCTACTTCGTTGACCAATGCGCCAAGCATCAGACCATCACCGTGGCCGAGGGCAACACCGCCTACGCCTCCCACAACGGTATGCTCTTCAACAAGTCGCTCACCATATTGCTGCGCAAGCCGTGCTACGGCGGCGGCGCCACCTATCCCGAGACGATGACGGCCATCGGCGCCTACGCCTACGAGGGCTGCTCGCGCCTGTCGTCCATCACGGTGCCATTCGGTGTCACCTCCATCGGCACGGCCGCCTTCAACTCCTGCTCCAACCTCAGTAAACTCATTATCCCAAGTTCGGTAAAGTCGCTGGGAGTCAACTTTGTGAAGAACTGCAACGCGCTCTCCAACCTCTATATCAACCTGGCCACACCGCCCGCGGTGAGCGACGCGTCAACCTACTTCGGCACCACAACGCCCGGCAATATCAACCTGCACGTGCCCTACTCGGCCAAGAGTACCTATGAGAGCGCCTCGGGCTGGCAAGGCTTCAAGAGTTATAACCTCAACAACGAGTTTGCCTACGACGGTGCCCTGGGCGTGAACAACATCAATGGCGGCCGCTTCACCATCACGTCCACCACGCCCTACGGCTACACCGACACGGCCGGCAACAGCCGCACTGCCTCGGGCGGCACCGCGATGTATCAAGGCAGCGGCGACGGCGTGACAACGCTCACGGGCGATGCCAACCTGCCCACCGGCTTCAACTACCGCGACAAATACTATTTGATCACCGAGGTCGCGCCTTATACCCTCACCGGCGGCAGCGGCACGGCCTACAAAGTGGGCGGCGGCTCCTATCTGACGACTATCGGCGATTTCGCCTTCTACAACTGCAAGGCCATCTCGAGCCTGACGATTAAGGGTCCGCTATCGAGCGTCGGCGAGGACGCTTTCACGGGCATGAGCAACTGCGCCGAGGTGATGCTCGAGAGTGACAACGACCTCAGCGAGTCGTTCTCCAAGCGCGTATATGGTGACCTGAAGAGCGGCTATCTCTTCTGGATTAACAACAAGTTCTATTACTCGTGCTACCAGAAGACCCGCAACTGGAGCGCCGCCGGAACCGACACGTCAATGAAGAACCGGCTGCGACCGTTCCTCAAGCCTGCGGCCGAGGTAGAGCCGTTCAGTTGCTATATGGACTATGTGGACCTCAACAACAGCGGCCTGCTCGAGGGCGGAGCCTACTGGATCACGGGCTACAACGAGGCCACCAAGACGCTCACCACCACCCGTGCCACCGCCGGACAAAGCAACTTGTGGAGCAAGGGCATGCTGCTCACCGGCCTCACCCCCGGCAAAATCTATAAGTTGCAGTTCGGCACGAGCAACTACTATGGCAACACCTCTTATCTCGAGCCCACCGCCAACGGAGTTAGGACGTTGCAGGTGACCGCGGGCAATCATGTTTGGGACGCCGCGGGCAAGAGGTTCGTCAAGCCCACATCGACGGTCACCGTGCCCATCTGCACCGGCTACCTCAACCTGCCGGCGTCGCAGCGTGACGTCACGCCATGGACCGTTGACGTGCTCGGCAACAAGTTTGACGTCAACAACGACGGCAGCGTGGACGTGGGCGACGTGAACGCCGTGCTCGCGGCCATCCTCGCCGGCAACAACAACGCCAAGTTCAACGTCAACGGCGACACCGCCGTCGACGTTGGCGACGTGAACGCCATCCTCGACTACATCCTCACCCATTAGTCCTCCCCCACCCCCTCCTCTCTCGAAAATTCTCGAAAGTTTCTCACGTAAAATCAGTAAAACTTCACGTAAAATCCGTAAAATATTAATATACGATATTTTAATATTGTAGGGTCTGACCTCGGTCTGGCCGTTTTACGAATTTTACGTGAGATATTTTCGAGATAAAAATTTTGACTTGCGGAATCCAGGAAAACAAACGAACCGCATTCATGTCTCGCACAGCGCGCAACACTTTTTTCGGCCGAAAAAATGTGCCACACTACATTTTTTCGGCCGAAAAAGTGTTTCTTACAAAGAAATCTATTACCTTTGCATTGACAAAACCATTAAAACAAATAACGTTCCGTGTGCAACCACCTCGTGGTTGCCACGTATAGGTTATGATTTCATTTCTTATCTCACTTGTGGCCCTGGTGATGGGCTACCACATCTACGGACGCGTGATAGAGCGCGTGTTCGGCCCCGACGACCGCGTCACACCGGCCATCGCTCACGCCGACGGTGTTGACTATGTTGCCATGCCGTCGTGGCGTGTGTTCATGATTCAATTCCTCAACATCGCCGGCACCGGACCTATCTTCGGCGCCATCATGGGCGCCGTGTTCGGCCCGGCAGCCTTCCTGTGGATTGTGCTGGGCAGCATCTTTGCCGGCGCGGTGCACGACTACTTCTGCGGCATGCTCTCGATGCGCCACGACGGGCACGGCGTACCCACCATCGTGGGCATCTACTTGGGCACATGGATGCGGCGCGTGATGCTCTTCTTCTGTGTGCTGCTGCTCATGCTCGTGGGCGTGGTGTTTGTTTTTAGCCCAGCCATTATCCTTGACGACTTTGGCGGCACGACGCTGATGTGGGTTCTCGGCATCTTCGGCTACTACGTGCTGGCCACACTGCTGCCTGTCGACAAGTTAATCGGCAAGATTTATCCGCTGTTCGCCTTCTCGCTCATTTTCATGGCCATCGCCCTGATGGTGGGGTTGCTGGTCAAGTGGCCGGCGCTGCCCGAGTTCTGGAATATGGGCGACCTGAGCGCATGGACCGGCTCGCAGGTGGACGGTGACGGCAACGATTTGCTGGGCGCTGTGGCCTATATGCGCAAGAACCCGCTCTTTCCCTGCCTATTCATTACCATCGCTTGCGGCGCGTTGAGCGGCTTCCACGCCACCCAGAGTCCGATTATGGCACGCTGCCTCACTGACGAGCGCATGGGGCGCCCCGTGTTCTACGGCGCGATGATCACCGAGGGTGTCGTCGCCCTGGTGTGGGCAGCCGTGGCGATGTGGTTCTTCTATTACGGCGGCTGGCGCGAGGTCGCGGGTCCGGACACGGTTCAAGCGTTCCTCGACCAAGCCGATGACGAGGGCGGCAAGACGCTGCTGCAATACTTCACCGCGCCGAGCGTGGTCAACGCCGTGTGCAACGGCTGGCTGGGTCTCGCCGGCGGTGTACTCGCCATCCTGGGCGTTGTTGCCGCCCCCATCACAAGCGGCGACACCGCCTTCCGCAGCGCGCGTCTGATTATCGCCGAGGCTTTCAACGTCAAGCAGAAACCCATCATGGGCCGCCTGGTCGTTGCCCTGCCGATGTTCATTGCCGCTATCGGCCTGCTCGTGTGGCAAATGGAAAGCCCCGACGGTTTCAACACCCTGTGGCAGTGGTTCGGGTGGAGCAACCAGACGCTTGCCACCATCGCGTTGTGGACGACAACAATGTACTTGTGGAAACGCGGAAGCCGCGCCTATTGGCTCACGTTGCTGCCGTCACTGTTCATGACGACCGTCGTCATATCCTTCCTCTTCGTGTCGCCTTTCGCCTTCGGCTAATGTAGCATGTAGCATGTAGCATGTAGCATGTAGGGGGATGGCACCGAGAAACCCGCGAAGCGGGTGACAGTTCATAGGCGGGGGCGCAAGCCCCCGTGTAATGAAATCAAATCTCAAAAATATAAGCCCTGTAGGGGCGACAGAAGTTTTATGCGATTCTGTCGCCCCTACGGGGCTTTTGGTTGATAATTAACCGCTTTCATCACGGGGGCTTACGCCCCCGCCTATGAGCCGTCGCCCCTAACGGGGCTAATCGTCTCCCGGACAAAACTCGCCGAGTACGCCATCCCAAACTTGCTACACGCTGCCGATGGTGAGGGTGGTGTAGAAGCGGCCGGCGTCGAGGCCGTAACTCAAGGTGACATATCCGGTCGCATTTCCTCCCCACCAGGTGACCGAGGCCTCAAAGCCGGTGCGGCTCTCACTGACGGGTGCGCCGTAGGTGGCGCAGAGAGTGCGGTAAGCGGTGTTATAGCGGCCGCGATCGCTATAGGCGGTGGAGTAGAAGAGTTGCGCGCCGGTGAGGCGGTTGTAACTGTCGTAGGTGAGCATCGCGTCTTGCCAGAGCAGCCCCGCCATAGAGGCGTCGCGCAAGTAGATCACGTTGTCGTAGTATCCGTCCACATAGTAGCCGTTGGTGTAGAGGTAGTCGAGGCTGGCCGCATAGCGGGTGCCGAAGTACAGGCCAAACACGCGGTCAATCACGGGAGCCGTAGCCAGAGGGCGGTAACTGACGGGACGCACGGGGCGGTAAGGAGCCACATAACGGGGGCGATAGTCGCGGTGGGGCGGAGTGACGGGAGTGCGCCAGTCGCGCTTGGGTCCGCCGGTGGTGGCGTTGTGGTTGCGGCCAGGCTGTCCAACGGTGGGACGCGTTGCCGGACGGTTCTTGTCATTGTAGTAGCCGGTGCTATGGTTGTCGCGGCCACGGGTGGCGACGGTCGAGCCGCCGTTGTGGCCGGTGCTATGGTTGTCGCGGCCCCGGGTGCCGACGGTCGAGCCGCCGTTGTGGCCGGTGCCATGGTTGTCGCGGCCCTGGGTGGCGGTGTCGCGGCCACGGGTGGCGCCGGTGTTGCTGCCGGCGGTGGTGGAACGCGAGGCCGAGCCGGTGGTGTTGGCAACGTCCGGGCGGCGGCGTCCTTGCATCGTCTGTGCGGCGGCGTTGCTGTCCGCCATCACCATTGCGCCCATGAGCACGAGGCTCATCATCATCGAGGAAAAAACATTTGCTTTCATGACGTTGTCCTTTTTAGTAAGTCCGACATTCTTGTTGCTTATCACTATGTGAAGCCATCAAGTGGCTGCTCACGAAACGTTTTGTTGTCCGTTTGTCTTTTAGACCACTGATTATCAAGCCGGTTTAAGGCTTTGCGACACAGTATAGATAACGGGGCACCGCCACTCGACGAAGCCCCGTTTTTCCTCGACCAGTTTCATATTGGTTATTTATAGCAATCGTGACTTGAATACCAAAAGGGTATCCGTCCGGCATCGGTGCGGCTACCGTAAAAAACATCGCCACGGGGGCCGTGATGACCGGCGTCCCGTGGCGATGGGTTGTAAAAATCACCAGTATAGCCTATGCTATATGCTATATGCTATATGCTATATGCTACATGCTAATCATTCTCGGCAAGACCGCTATAGCGGACGCCACTCACGCGGTAGCCCGCGTGGCCGTAGGTGGCGGGATAGGGGTCGTCGCTGAACTTCACCAGGAACGTGATCGAGTCGGCCGGCGAACCGTTTTTCTGCTTGCCGGCACCCGGCAGAATCTTGCCGTCGCTGATGACGACACTGATCGGGTCGCCGCCCTCGTTGTTGGGGTTAGCCTCGTCAAAGGCGGTGTTGGCCGTGTGGAACGTCAAGGCGTTGACGTCACACTGGGTGCGCACCTTAAACTGCCAAATCTCACCGAGGTCATCGACAAAGAGCACCTTATCGGAATTGGCCGAGGTATTGTAGGTGTTGATAATCAGGTCGCTGCCAAGCATACCCTCGTAGCCCTCAATAACATCGCCGTTCTCGTCAACGCCGTCAACAGAGACGTACCACTGTCCGGCGAGTTTCTCGGTGGCGGTTCCGCCAATCTCGTCCTTCTCGCACGACGTGCCGACCATCATCAGCGCCGCGGCTGCAAAATATAATAATTTCTTCATAATGTACCTTTTTTGTTTAATCGTTTAGGGGTTGAGAGGTTAAGCGTTTAGCCTCGCGCTTGGCGCGCTCGGAGATAATACATTTATTCCCATTTGCGATAGCAAATGGCTAAACCTCTCAACGCTCAACCCTAAACTATTTTTTACTTGGTTAAAGTTACACTGATGGCATCATCCGGGTCGCCACCGAAGGCGGCCAGATAACTGATAGTGCCGGTCGCGGCATCATAGGTGCCGTTGACACAGTCCAGAGGCTCGCCCCAGTACCAGGCACTGCCGTCACCCATGGGGCCGGCCAGCGTGACGGTGTTGCCGTCCAACTTAAGGGTCTCCTCGTACTTGAAGTCATACGGATAGCCCGGATAGCGGCCCTGGTCGTAGAAACCGCCGCTGAGGTCGCTGATCGCGTAAGTGCCGTTACCGTTGTCGGTGATGGTAATCTTCAGGCCGCTATAGGAGCGGGTGCCGTACTTGGCGGCGGCCAAATAGGCTCCGGCGAAGTTGTCGGGGTCGACAACCATCACGGTGCGGCTGGCGCTGGCGGCGAAGCCGTCGGGGTTCACCACACTATAGGTGAGCGTATAGAAGCCGGGCTTGGCGGTGTTCACACTGCCACTGACGGTCACGCTGCTCGACACATCCTCCGAGCCCATCGTTGCCGTGAAGCCGGGCTCAACATAAGCCTCACCTTTGTTGACCTTGACCAGCGAGGCGCCATCAAGTTCAATCACGGCGTAGGTGGTGACCTTGGTCAACCCCTCGGAGTCCTTGCTGCAACCGGTCAAACCAGCCACTGCGACCGCTCCGGCCATAAGGAATATAAGTGATTTCTTCATAATCTTCTTTTTTTAATCGTTTAGTCGTTTAGAGGTTGAGTGGTTGAGCCTCGCGCTGCCGCTCTATAGGCAAATCATTTATTCCCATTTGCGACAGCAAATGGCTAAACCTCTCAACACTCAACCATAAACTTTTTTCACTTAGCCCAGAACACCGGGGTTCCGTACACCGTCTCGTCCTGCTTGGGAGCGTTGGCGTTGCGGGTGCTGCTGCTCTCGGCGTAGGGGAAGCGCTGGAGCACCTTGTTGCTGCCCAGGCTGCCGTTCACCTGAATCGGGGTGTAGAGCGTACCGGCTTGATAAAGGTCGGGGTTGTAGGCGTGCGATGTCTCGTTGTAGAGTTGCGTACCGCTGACGCTACCGAAGGTCGGGTAACCCAGGCGGCGCATCTCGCACCAAGCCTCGAAGTTGTTGGTACCGGCCAGAGCGATCCACTTGGCCAGACCGATGCACTTCTTGTAGTTGGCCTGGTCGTAGGGCCAGTGGGCAATCGCCTCGGCGGCACCCTCGGCGCCGGCGCTGGCGAACGATGCCGCCACAGCAGCCTCGTAGTGGGCTTGCGCCTGGCCGGCATTGGCCTTCTTGGCGTAGTACTCGGCGAGGAAGAACTCAATCTCACTGACGGTGATCAGATAGACCGGCATATCGTAACTCGCCACGGGGCGGTTCCAATAGTTGGTGCTCTTCTGGTCACCCTCGGAGGTCGAGAAGTTGGTGCCGCTCACGCCACCGGTGTAGTTACCGGCACTGTTGGGGGCGAAGAACTTGGCCAGACGACCGTCGGTATAGACGATGTCACCGGTGGCGTTGCGCTCCTGCATGGTGCGGATGATGGCGATGTTGCCAATCAGGTTCACCTGCGTCGAGCCCCAGTTGGTGGCGAACTCCTCGGCGTAGAACGGGCTCATGTGACCGGCCTCGTTGGTCCAGTTGGTGTAAGCCACGTCGCTGTCGGGGAAGTTGTCCTCGGCCACGAGGGCATCGAGTTTGGCCTGCACGTCGGCCACACCGCTCTCACGCATGTAGAGTTTGAGCAACACGGCATTGGCGAATTGCACCCAACTGGCGCTATTCTTGTCCGGGAACAGGAAGTTGGTGCACGTCAACGAGTTGACGGGCTCGGCAAGAGCGTCCTCCAGTTCCTTGATCACGCCGGCATAGATGTCTGCGCCGTCGTCATACTTGGGCGTGGGGTTGCCCGAGAACGACTGGCTGTAAGGCAACTCGCCGTAGCAGTCCACAAGCACCTGATAGGTGAAGGCCCACAGGGCGGTGGCGGCCAGGTTGGTGGCATAGTCACCGCTGGCGACAGCCTTCTCGCGCACGGTCTTGAGGTTGCCCAACGCGCGGGCGTTCAGGTACTGATAGTCACCGCTGGAACGCGTCGCACTCATGATGAACCTGGAGTAGTCGATATAGTTGCTGGTACCGAACTGCTGCGAATAGTGCTGGGCGAAGTATCCGCCGGTGATGCGCAGGAAGTCGCCGTAAGAGCCGGCGATGTTCATCTCGGCTGCAGGGAAGAGCATATCGGTGGTGATGGCGTCAACACTGGGCGAGTTCGGGTCCTGGTTGATGTCCATGAACTTGTCGCAGGAAGCCAGAGAGACCGACAATGCTATGGTCGAAAGAATAAATAATTTCTTCATGATAATGTCCTCCTCACTTTTAGAATTTGAGACTCAGGTTGAAACCGTAGGTGCGGCAGGCCGGGTTGGCGTAAAGTTCGCCGAAGGCGCCGTACAAGTCATTACCGTAGGAACTCGCCTCGGGGTCGATGCTGTAGTTGTCCCGGGCGGTCCAGGTGAACACGTTGTTGCAGAAGAACGAGATCTGGGCATCGCTCAGGTAGCAGGCGCTCACCCACTTCTTTGGCAGTTGGAAGCCCAGCGTGATGTTGCGCAACTTGACCATGGTGCGGTCCACGAGATAAGCCTCGCCACCCTTGCCGTAGCCGTAGTTGTTGTAGTACTTCTGGTAACTGTCGTCGGTCAAGAAGATGGGCGTGGTGTTCTCCACAAGGCTGCCATCCTCCAGTTTCATCACACTGTTGGGGATGACGAACGGGCGGCGGTCGTTATAGGTGGTGAAGATACCGTTGCCGGTGAACTGCATCAGGTTGCTGGTGCGCGAGAACATATAGCCGCCATAGCGCACGTCGAGCGAGGCGCTCAGGGTGAACCACTTCCAACTCAGGCTGGTGGTGGCACCGCCGGTCCAGTCGCTATTGACGCTCTTGCCGGTATCCTCAACGGCGGTCGAGAGCAGCGGCTGGCCGTTGGCGTCAACAATCTGCTTGCCGTCCTCGGTGAACTGCGGCAGGTAGGTGTACAACTCGCCGATGGGCTTGCCGGCCTCGGCGTACATATACACGGCGTCGTCACCGGCGCTGAAGCGGTTGATAACCGTCTTGCCGCCCTCGAGGCTCTCGGGCATCGAGATGACCTTGTTCCAGTTCTTGGCGAAGTTGATCGAGAAGTCCCACTTCCAGTCACCCGTGCGCACCGGCGTGAAGTTGACCAGCAACTCAATACCGCGGTTGCGCACCTTACCGAAGTTGGTCACCATGCGGTTGTAGCCCATAGCCGGGTCAACGGGCAGGGTGAAGATCTGGTCCTTGGTCACGCGGTTGTAGAACGCGAAGTCAAAGCCGATGCGGCCCTTGAGGAACTGCATGTTGATACCGGCCTCAAACTCGGTGGTCATCTCCGGCTTCAGGTTATTGCTGCCGACGGTGGCAGCGGCCTGGAAGGCGTTGATGCCTCCGTGGGGGAACGTGGTCAGGTCAGTGCCGTAGTAGCCATCGGTGTAGCCCTGCACGTAGGACGGGTAGGTAAGATACACGCCGGCATCGTTACCGGTGCGGCCATAGGCCAAACGCAGTTTACCGAAGTCGATGGCCGGAGCGTTGATGTGCTTCGAGAAAATCCAACTCAACGTTGCACCCGGATAGAAGTAACTGTTGCTGCCCATCGGCAGGGTCGATGACCAGTCGTTGCGGGCGGTGAGTTCGAGGAACAGGAAGTCGTCCCAGCCCAGAGTCACGTCACCGAACAGACCCACGAGGCGGCGCTTGCTCTGGCCCTCGGAGAGGCTCTCCTTGGTGGCGCCGTTGCTCAAGTCCCAGAAGTTGGTGTGGAACGTCAGGCCCGACGTCTTGCCGAGCATCGACGTGCTGCTGCGCTCGTTGATGTTCACACCGGCGTTGATGTTCACATCAAAGCGGTCATCAATGAACTTCCTCTTGTAGTTGGCCAGGAAGTCGTGGTTCATCTCATACAGACGGGCATAGCGGGCATAGACGTAGCCGGCCTTGTTCATCTCGCTGGGAGCGTAACCGTAGTCCTCGTTGATCAAGGCGTCGTCCAGAGCAATCTCCGGCTCGCCGATCTTCACGTCATAGTCGGTGTAGTCCAGACCCATACGATAGGTCAACGTCAAGTCCTTGATGGGGTTGATGTCCACCTGGATGTTGCCGAAGAACTGCTTGCTGTCGTTGTGGTTGTAGTTGTTCTCGATGGCCCAGTAGGGGTTGGTGACGCCGTAGGGCGTGTACCATGCCGTGGGCTGGTTGAACGGGCTGCTGGTGTCCTTGTGGTCGACCAGCGACAGGTCGCGCGGGAACTCATAGAGACCGTCGATCATCGACACACCCTGCATTGAGGCAACGGTGTTGGTGTTGCTGCGGGCAAAGTTCAACGACGAACTGAACTTCAACCACTTGGTGGCCTCGTAACTGCCGCGCGCGGCGATCGTGTTGCGCTTGAAAGTGTCCTTGGCGCCCGGAATGATACCATCGTCGCCGGCATAACTGTAACTCAAGTAATAGGTGGCCTTGCTGTCGTCGCTCACACCACTGAAAGCGATCGAGTGGCTGTGCATGAAGCCGGTGTCAAAGAAGTCGCGGATGTTGTTCTTCACAGCCTCATACTTGTGCAGCAGTTGCTGGTGGTCGTAAACCGGGCCGACAACCTGCCACGAGCCGTCCATCTCCGGTCCCCATGAACCGTTCTCGATGAACGTCTGGGCGCCGTCCCAACCCTGGCCGAACTTATTCTGGAACTTGGGCAGGGTCGAAACGCGCTTCCACTGGAAGGCACCGTCGTAGGTGATGGTGAAGTTCTTGTTCACACCCTTGGCGCCCTTCTTGGTGGTGATGAGGATGACGCCGTTAGCGGCACGCGAGCCGTAAAGCGAGGTTGCGGCCGCGCCCTTGAGGATGGTCATCGTCTCGATGTCGTTGGGGTTCACGTTGCTAATACCGCCCATCTGGTTCATGTAGTCCTGGTCGGAGTTGAGGAAGGTGCTGTTCTGCAGGGGCACACCGTCCACAACGTACAGCGGCTGGTTGCTGCCGTTGATAGAACTGATACCGCGGATAATGACGTCGTTGGCCATACCGGGGTCGTTGCTCGATGAGCGAACCTGCACACCGGCCACCTTGCCGGCCAGAGCCGAGGTCACGTTGCTCACGCGGCCCTCGAGCAGTTCGTCGGTCTTGAGCGTGGTGGCGCTGTAACCGAGGGTCTTCTCCTGTCGCGAGATACCGAGCGCGGTGACAACCACGTCGTCAAGCGTGGTGCCGCTGGCCTTCAATGCGATGTTCAGGTGACCGCTCGCCGCGACCTCCTGCGGCTCACAGCCGATGTAGGAGATGCGGACCGTCTTCACAAAGTCCGGCAGACGGAGCGAGAACTTACCGTCGGCATCAGTTGCCACACCGGCCGTGTGTCCCACAGCCTGAATGGTGGCGCCGATGACCGGCTCGCCGCTGCCCGCTTCGGTAACCAGACCCGTAATGGTCTTGTCGGCGAGTGCCGGCAAGGCATACGAGCAGATTACCATCAGTAGTAAAACAATCTTTTTCATAAGCAATTAATAAAAATTTACCTATTATTAATTAAATTGTGTTTCCGTTACTCCCTTTCCTCGATGATTGAGTTGGGGGAGGATTATTGTGGTGTATTGATGTCGTTAAGTATGGTGTAGGCGTCATCGCTGCCGTCATTCCATACCGCAGTGTTCTCAACTTTCCGCGGCAAAATTACAATTTTTTACACAAATACAAGCAAAAAAATTAGAATTTTTTAATAAAAATCCCGATTTTTCCTATAAACAGGGAGTTTTTCGCCCAAAAATGCCAAAAAAATTACACTTCCAACAGACAGAAGTGTAAAAATGTATAAAAATTAATTTCTCGTGATTTCTATACAATCCGCCGGTAAAATGTGAGGACAACAAAGACAATGATGACAATGCTTGTAACACACGAGACCTTTGGCCCGGTCACAACTCATAACTGCTGTCGTACCGCCGGTTGGGATTGCGCGGAAACCACCCTTTCTTGACGCGCTCGCGCTGCTGGTTCACCTCGTGTATGCTCCACAGGCACGAGAACGCCGTCACGCCGAGCACCGCCTGCCAGAAAACGCTGTCGGCTGCGAGGGCCGCCGCTCCCGCGACGGCGGCGCCCACAAGGAAACCCCATCGACACTTCACGCCCCAGTAATATTCCCCTTTGATGACAAGCGGGTGGAAAACACCTATTATCAAGAATGTCGCCAAGCCGATGGCGAGGCCCATTAGATTGTATTGCTCAAGAAATTGTATCATAACAAACGAATTTGAGACGCCAAAGTTACTGTAAATTTTGATTTTACACAAATTTCCATAAAATATAATTGTGGCCACCGTAAAAAGCCGCTGATTAAATTATAACATTAATACCCGTTGGCGGGATTATAATTAATGGATAATTCATGGCAATTCGTGTTAAAAATTGAAAAAAAATTGCTATATTTGCAATTTCATTCCAAAAAAAACCGAAATCAATGATGAAAAGACTGACGACACTCGCGGCAGCGACGCTGCTGGCAGCCGGCGCCACGGCACAGACTGACGGTCTGTGGATGCGCTATGCGCAAATCTCGCCTGATGGCAATCGCATCGCCTTCACCTACAAGGGCGACATCTACACAGTGGCCGCAACCGGCGGCATCGCCTCGCAACTCACCACGCTGCCCAGTTATGAGACCCACCCCGTGTGGAGCCCCGACGGCAGCCAAATCGCCTTTGCCAGCGACCGCAAGGGCGGCATGGACATTTTTGTGATGCCCGCCACGGGCGGCACGCCCCGCCAGTTGTCGTTCAACAGCGCGTCAGAGACGCCGTGGAGTTTCTCTCCCGACGGCAAATACATCTACTTTAGCGCGGCCATTCAAGATCCTGCCTCGAGTATGCTCTTCCCCAGTTCGCGTTTGACTGAGTTATACAAAGTGCCTGTGGAGGGCGGCAAGAGCACGCGAGTGCTCGCCACGCCGGCCGAGTGGGCCGTGTGGAACTCCGCCGGCACTCAGATGCTCTACCAAGACCGCTACGGTATCGAGGACGAGTGGCGCAAGCACCACACCAGCAGCACCACACGCGACCTGTGGCTGTACGACGCCAAGAGCGGCCGTCACACCAACCTCACCAATCGCGCCGGCGAGGACCGCAACCCCGTGTGGAGTCCCGACGGCACCCGGATGATCTTCTTGAGCGAGCGCGACGGCCGCAATGCCATTAACGTGTATAGCCAAGCCCTCGAGCCGGGCGCGCCGGCCACGGCACTCACCACGTTTGACCGCCACCCCGTGCGCTTCCTCTCAGTGGCCAAGAACGGCACGCTATGCTTCACCCACGACGGCGCCATCTACACCATGCCGCAGGCCGGCGGCACGCCCCGCAAAATCACCGTAGCCATCAACCACGACGACACCGACCAAGTGACGCGCCTCAACTTCACCAAGGGCGCCACGGCGGCTGCCGTCTCGCCCGACGGCAAGCAGGTGGCCTTTGTGGTGCGCGGCGATGTGTTTGTCACCAACGTTGAGTACGGCACCACCAAGCGCATCAGCGCCACACCCGAGGCCGAGGACGACCCCACATGGAGCGCCGACGGCCGCACCCTCGTCTATGCCAGCGAGCGCGGCGGCACGTGGCAACTCGTGCAGGCCACCATGGCACGCAAGGAAGACCCGAGTTTCTCCAACGCCACCGTCATCAACGAGCAAATCATCGCGGCGGACACCAAAGTCGAGCGGATGATGCCGCGCTTTAGCCCCGACGGCACCGAACTCGCCTTCATCCAAGACCGCAACCGCCTTATGGTGATGGACATCAAGACAAAGAAAATCCGCCAAGTCACCGACGGCAGCACATGGTATGAGACCAACGGCGGCTTCGCCTACTCGTGGAGCCCCGACGGCGAGTGGTTTGCGCTTGAATTTATTGGCAACGGCCGCGACCCGTACACCGACGTGGGCATCGTCAGCGCCAAAGGCGGCGAGATTACCAATATTACCGGCAGCGGCTACTTCAGCGAGAACCCCGTGTGGGTGATGGGCGGCAAGGCTATCATGTTCAGCAGCAACCGCTACGGCATGCGCGCCCACGGCTCATGGGGCTCGCAGGACGACGTGCTGCTGTGCTTCGTCAACCAGGACGCCTACGACCGTTACCGCCTGAGCAAGGAGGACTACGAACTGCTCAAAGAACTCGAGAAGGAGCAGAAAAAGAAAGACGAGAAGAAAGCCGACGACAAGAAGAAAGACAAGAAGGACGACAAGGCCGCCGAGGAGCCCTCGCCACTGATTCAGGTGGAACTGGACGGCATCAGCGACCGCATCGTGCGCCTCACACCCAACAGCAGCGACATCGCCAGCGCGATGGTCACCCCCGACGGCGAGACGCTTTACTACCTCTCGAAGTTTGAGAAAGGCTATGACCTGTGGAAGATGGACCTGCGCAAGCACGAAACCAAACTCATCAACAAGATGAACGCCTCGCGCGCACGCATCATGGCCGCCGTCAAAGACGACAAGAGCCTCTTCATCCTGGGCTCTGGCACGATGCAGAAACTCACCATCAGCGGCGACAAACTCGCCTCAATCAGTTTCAAGGCCGACATGAAGATGAGCCTTGCCGAGGAGCGCGAGGCGATGTTCAACCATGTTGCACGCCAAATAGACAAGCGCTTCTATAACCTCAACTATCACGGCGTGGACTGGCCGCGCATGGTGGAGGACTACCGCAAGTTCTTGCCTCACATCAACAACAACTACGACTTCGCCGAGATGCTCAGCGAACTGCTGGGCGAACTCAACGCGTCACACACCGGCAGCCGCTACTACCCCAAAGGCGGCGAGGCGACGGCCGACCTGGGCGTAATCTTCGATTGGAGTTACACCGGCTCCGGGCTGCGCGTTGAGGAGGTCATCGCGCGCGGACCGCTGGCTCACGCCGGCAGCAAGGTGCGCCCCGGCACCATCATCGACCGCATCAACGGCGAGCCCATCACCGTCGAGAATGACTATAGCCTGCTGCTCAACGGCCAGGCCGGACGCAAGACGCTACTCGACCTGCGCGACCCGGCAACGGGCGCCGTGTGGCAGGAAGTCATCAAGCCCATCACCAAGAGCGAACTCAACAACCTGCTCTACGACCGCTGGGTGAAGCGCAACGCCGCCATCGTCGACAGCCTGTCGGGCGGCCGGTTGGGCTACGTCCACATCAAGTCGATGGGTGACGCGAGTTACCGCGACGTTTACAGCCAAATCATGGGCAAATACTACAAGCGCGACGGCATCGTGATTGACACCCGCTGGAACGGCGGCGGCCGCCTGCATGAGGACATCGAGGTGCTATTCAGCGGCAAGAAGTATTTCACCCAGGTGATTCGCGGCCGCGAGGCCTGCGATATGCCCAGCCGCCGCTGGAACAAGCCGAGCATAATGCTGCAGTGTGAGGCCAACTACAGCAACGCCCACGGCACACCGTGGGTCTACAAGCACTGCGGCATCGGTCGCCTGGTAGGTATGCCCGTGCCGGGCACGATGACCAGCGTCAGTTGGGAGGACCTGCAAGACGACTCGATGCTCTTCGGCATACCCATCATCGGCTACCGCCTGCCCGACGGCTCTTACCTCGAGAACACACAACTCGAGCCCGACGTTAAGGTCGCCAACGACCCCGCCACCGTTGTTAACGGCGTCGACGACCAACTCGCCACCGCCGTGCGTGAACTCCTCAAGGAATCGGCAAATAGTTAAATCTGAGAGTTCTAAGAATTCTAAGAATTCTAAGATTTCTTAGAACTCTCAGATTTCTCAGAACTATAAAATTGAAAACCACAAACTTAAAAAACTAATTTACTATGGTACTATTGGATTCATTTTTCGCAAACGGAGGCTCGTTCTTCCACATCTGCGGCTGGGTCGCCAGCATCGGTCTGATTTTGGGCTACGTGCCACAGGCGCTGCTCACCATCCGCACCCGCAACACCGACGGCATCTCGCTGCCCGGCTTCATCGCCATGGCAATCGGCTGCTTCGGTTTCATCTGTCAAGGCCTGATGATGGGCATCTGGAGCGACGGTCATCCGGGTCAAGGCTTCTTTATCTTTGCCACCAACCTGATTACCTTCACCTGCAGCGTCATCATCTTTGCCATCAAGATGTATAACGACTATTTCAAAAAGGATTAGAAGGAGGAGCGGTACTCGCGGAGTTTGACGCGCTTGAGCACGTTTCGGTCCTCTTCATGTGATGTCTCTTGGGCTCCGCACTCGGCGCAGGTGAAGTAGTTGGTGTAAGGCACATAGCGGACGTTTTCCCTAAAGACGCCGATGATGTAGTAGCCGTGCTCGGCACTGTGGTTCTTGATGTTCTCCTTGTGGGTCTCTTTGTGACCATCACCATAGGTGGTGGTCACTTCGTCATAGGTCTGCCACCGCTCGACGCTGGTGACGACGCGGTCGAGCGTCTCCTCGACTTCCTCGACGGCGTCGTGCGACGGTCCCTCCTGCACTCGCTCGGTGAACTCGCAACTGTAGAGTGTTTTGCAACTTGAGCAGCGCTCCTCAGGACACGAGGCACTGAGCAGGTCATCGGCCTTGGTGAGGAAGTGGCCCACGACGAGAACCTCGCCAATGACGGTGAGAATGATGTAATAGTTGCTAAGCGTCACCAGCACCCAGCCCACCGCGAGCAGAAGCGTTGTCCACTTGATGATGTGATACATGGCACGGTTGCCGAGGAACTTGTAGACGGGCGGGAAGCGCAGCAGGCCGTAGATGAGCCACGGCACGAGCAGCGGCATGAGGGTGGAGTGGGCGATGAGCAGCACGATGAGCAGGAGGAAGACGGCGAAGTAGCCGACGGTGTCCATCGAGAAGCCGTTGAGGTTAAAGCGGTCGATGCGCGATTGCGAGATGGGCGACACGGTGTAGGAGTATGGGCCGTTGCACCAACTGGAGCCCACCCCCGGCAGGTCGCAGAGCGTGCCGTAGAAGGGCAGATACTTGAGCACCCAACTGTTCATCGTGCGCATGGGCTTTGCAGGCATACGGTAGCCGGTGGCGACGCTGTCGGCGCCAAAGGTGACTATGGGGCAATAGAACGAGCCGTCGTCGCTGTTGAAAACGAGCACCTGGAACTGGGCCTCGAGGCCGCCGCCTCTTGCCGGCGCCAGCAGTTGCGCCGGCAGCAAGTCGGACTCGACCTCGGACAACTTGCGGCCCACACATTGTTTCTCGAAGCGTGAGAGCGACATCACGGCGCGGTTGCTGCCATCGCGCTCCACGGTATAGTCGGTGAGCGTGTCGGCGAGGAAAAAGATAAACGGCGTGTTGCGCAGCAGGGTGTCCTTGCCCGAGGCGAGGCGCACGTTGCTCTGCGCGATTTTGTTTTTGTCCAAACCAATCTTCTTGACGACGATGGTGTCGCCGGCATGGGTGGCGCTATAGTGGACTGTGTCCTTTGAGAAGTGGAGCGAACTGCTGACGACGAAAGCGCTGTCGGCGAGACATTCCTGCGGCAGGAAGCCGCGGGCTCCGCCGTCGGTCTCCACCCAGAACAGAGGCCGGTTGGCGTCGCTCTTGTCGACGAGGCCCAGCAGGGTGACGGTGTCGCCGCGCTGCACGGTGACCGGCAGGGCGGCGAGCGAATCGGTCAGCAACTCGCCGGCAGCGATCACGGCGTGCCGGCTGCGGCGCGGCTCAGTGGCCTGACGGCCGCAAAACGATATGGTCCACGGCAACAGTAACACCAGGGCGAGCACGAGGCGGGTAATCGTCGAATCAAAGACACGACCATATTTGAACGGATTAGTTATCATGAGCAGAGAGTTAAGCGTTGATTGTTTGATTTGCAAATATACAAAAAAGATTGGGATTGATGAAGAAAAGTGTTGAAAAATGAAAAAAATTTGGCTTGTAACGGAAAAATGAGTACTTTTGCGTGTTTATTTGGGCAAAAGCCTAAAAATGACGAGAAAAATCAATACAAAACAATAGTTTAAATGGCAACATTAGAGAACATTAGACAGAAAAAGAACATCCTTGCCATCGTGATTGGCGGCGCATTGCTCGCCTTTATCATCGAGGTGGGTATCGAGGCTTTGGGCCGCCAGATGGGCAATAGCGACATTGCCAAGGTGGGCTCGGAGAAAATTGACGTGATGACCTTCCAGCACCGCGTGGAGCAGGCCAGCCAGGCCGACCAGGACAACCCCAACCAGGTTGACCCGGCCGTTCGCCAGCAGCAAGTGCTCGATGAGATGATCAACGAGATTCTCCTCAAAGAAGAAATTGACAAGGTAGGCATCTATGTGAGCGACAACGAGATTTCGGAGTTGATGATTGGCGAGAAGGCCCTGCCGCAGATGCAGCAGTTGGCCCGCCAAGCCGGTGTGGAGACCCCTAAGGAACTCTACGACATGATCATGAACCCGGCCAACTATAATCTGGACGCGCAGCAGGCGAGCATGCTCGCCAACGCGTGGAACGAGCAACAGGAGCAACTGGTGGAACAACTCAAAATCTTCAAGTTGCAAACCCTCATGGCCGGCTCGATTCAGGCCAACGACCTCGACCGCAAGCAACTGCTCGAGGAGGGTGCCGTGACGAGCCACATCACCTTTGTCAAGAAGGACTACAGCACGATGCCCAACGAGGAGTTTGACAGCAAGGTGACCGACAACGAGTTGCGCAAGGAGTACAACAAGCGCAAACCGATGTTTGCCCTCGATGAGCCCACTCGCATTGTGCACTTCATCGCGTTGAACGTGACGCCGTCGGCCCAGGACGTGCAGGCCGCCACGGCAATCGCCGACAAGGCGTTTGCCGCCCTGCAGCGCGGCCACGGCTTGGACAGCGTGCGCGTGATGGGCAACGTGATGGCCGACAGCGCCATCACCACCCTGGCCGAGGCCAAGGGCGACGTGAAGGACTTCCTGACCACCGCCGCCGTGGGTGATGTGAAAAAAATGGATGCCAAAAACAACAAATTCACGTCTTATAAGTTACTCTCCAAGCGCACCCTGCTTGACTCGGTAAGCATCGCCTCCGTGAAGGTTCCCGGTGACAAGAAAGTGCAGGACTCTGTGCTTAACCTGCTCAACAACGGCACCGCGCCGGCCGACATCAAGGTCAAGGACATAGAGGCGCAAGACGCGCAGTGGGTACGCGTGGCCGCCTGGCCAGACAGCATCCGCACTCGCATCGAGAACGCCGGTGCCGGCTATGTCGTGTTTAACGCTCAGGCCGAGGGCGCAGTGTTTGTGAAGGTCGCCGACCGCAAGCCCGCCCAGATGTTCTACACCTACGCCACCGTGACCAACGACGCCTACGCCGGCGACAAGACGCAGGACGCCGCCCGTGACCGCTTGCAGAACTACCTGCTCAAGGTGAAGAACAACAAGGAGTTTGCCGACAGCGCCAGCGCCGCCGGATTGATGGCGCAAGAGGTCGCCATCGACCAGACGACACCGCAACTGCATGGCATCCGCGACACCCGCAAGGCCATCAAGTGGGCCTTTGAGAACAAGCCCGGTGCCGTGTCGCCCATCTTCAGCGACAACAAGGATGTTCTCATCGCGATCGCCGTCGACGATGTCTATGAGGGCGACTACTACCCCATCCAGTATCACGCCCTGCATGACTATCTCAACAACCTCGCCATCAACACCATGAAGGGTGAGAAAATCATGGCCGACATCAAGGGCAAGGCCAGCAATCTGCAGGGCTATGCCACATTGATGCAGGCAAGCGTCGACACCACCGATGTGGTGTTCGCCCAGGACATGATCGCCAAGATTGGCAGCGAGCCCGCTCTGGCCGGCCTTGTGGCCACAGCCACACAGGGCAAACTCATCGGCCCGTGGCAGGGTGAGAACGGCGTGTACGTCTTCCAGGTGAACGGCCGCGACAGCGAGGCACGCAAGCCGCAGAAGGACGAACTTGACAACCGCTTCGCGCAGACCCGCGGCAACGGTCGCCTGGCCAATCCCAACATGATGACCCGCATCCTCTCGAAGGCCACCAAGGTCAAGAAGAACATCATCTCGTTCTTCTAATTAATTAACGTAACATCTCCCGTGAATTCTCGTGAGTTCTCGTGAATCAGTTTTCACGAGAACTCACGGAAATTCACGGTTTTTTTTAATAAAACGCAAAGTGCCCTTCTCCCCCTCCATTTAGAGTAGGGGGTATGGGGAGAACATCATTATGAAAATCGCAATTATCAATGGGCCGAACCTTAACCTGGTGGGCACGCGCGAGCCGGAGGTCTACGGCAACCGCGGTATAGGCGAGTACCTTGACGGCCTCGCCGCTGAACTGGCATCACAGGGAGTGGAATTGACGTGCTTCCAGAGCAACCACGAGGGAGCCATCATCGATGAACTGCAACGCGTCGGGCGCGGACCGCAAGCAGTTGACGGCATCGTGCTCAATGCCGGTGCCTATACTCACACGTCGCTGGCCATCGCCGATGCCATCCGCGCCATCAGCTCGCCAGTCATTGAGGTGCACATCAGCAATATTCACGCCCGCGAAGCCGTCCGCCACACCTCTCTCATCGCCGGCGCCTGCTGTGGCACCATCGCCGGCTTTGGCCTCGACAGTTACCGTCTCGCCGTGTCTGCCATAATGAATATTGCCCGGATAATCGACTAATCGAAATAAAATGGAATCTACAAGAATACAGAAAATATCGCGGCTGATTCAAAAGGAACTCAGCGAAATATTCCGTGAGCAAACCGCCAAGACCTCAGGCACGCTCATCAGTGTGAGCGCCGTGCGCGTCAGCCCTGACTTGAGCGTGGCCAAGGCCTACCTGAGCATCTTTCCCAGCGAGCAGGCCGCCGATATTCTGGCCAACATCACCGCCAGCGCCGCCACCGTGCGATACGAACTCGGTAAACGCGTCCGGTACCAACTGCGCCGCATCCCTGAGTTGTCTTTCTTTATCGACGACTCGCTCGACTACATCGACCACATCGACTCCCTGCTCCAGAACTAAAGATTTAGACAAAAGGCCGTCTCCCGTGAATTCACGTGAATGAGTGTGGGCGGGGCGGTGCCCGCCCACCATGAACGTGAATTCACGGAAGATAATTAAATTATCTTTTGTTTCCGCCTTACGTCCTTATGTCTAAAGATAGAGGTCAATGTGAATTATGAATTGTGAATTATGAATTATTAAGATGCTGCCGCTACGCGTCGCCATACGATACCTGCTCTCCGGCAAAGCACACGCCGCCACGGGCATCATCACCGTCATCGCCACCATCGGCATCGCGGTGACCACCGCCGCGCTCGTGGTCGTGCTCAGCGTCTTTAACGGTTTCCGCGACCTGATCACCGACCGGCTGTCGCTGCTCGATCCCGAGGTGAGCATCGTCGCCGCATCCGGCAAGACTATCGCCAATGCCGACCGTGTGCTCGCTTCGGTCGCGGCCGTCCCAGGTGTGGAACTCGCGATGCCCGTCATCGCGGACAAGGCGCTCGCCGTGCACGGCGGTCTGCAGACCAACGTTGTCGTCAAAGGTGTGCCCGACGGTTACGACCACCTGAACAGTGTCCGCTCCCTTATGGTGGACGGCGAATGGGGCCTCCACCGCCCCGTCCTGAAGGAGGATGGTGAGGTTGAAGCAATAACCCCCACCCCTCTTTCAGGAGGGGTGGGGGAAGGCCTCGTGTTGGGTACCGGACCCGCCATACGCCTGCGGGCCGTCTCCGGACAGAGCGAACCTGTCGCCCTCTACGCGCCACAACGCAGCGGCACCATCAACCTCGCCGCACCACTCGGCGCCTTCCGCAGCGACACACTGACGGTCGCCGGCGTGTTTGAACTCTCGCAAGACGGCTACGACACCGACCTAGTGTTTGTGCCCCTCGACGTGGCGCGACACCTCTTTGACCTGCCAGATGCCGCCACCGCAATCGAGGTGAAGATCTCCGGTGAGCCAAAGCCGGTTATCGACACACTGCGCGACCGCCTCGGCAGCCGGTACATCGTGCGCGACCGCCTCATGCAGCAAGACGAGGCCTACCGCATGGTCAACACCGAGAAATGGATGAGCGGCCTTCTCGTGGCCTTCATCATGCTCATCGCCACCTTTAACGTCATCGGCGCCATGGCGTTGCTCATCATCGAGAAACGCGACGACGCGTGGACCCTGCGCGCGATGGGCGCCACGCGTGCCTTCACCCGACGCGTGTTCATCAGCGAGAGCGTACTCATCACCGCCGCCGGCGCCATCTCCGGCATCGCGCTCGGCCTACTCGTCAGCCTCGGCCAGCAACACTACGGCTGGCTAAAACTCGAGGGCGAACCTGGCACCATGCTCGTCGACGCCTACCCCGTCGCTGTCCAAGCCTCCGATATGCCAATCGTCCTTGCCGCGACACTGCTCATCGCCGCCGTCACCGCCGCCGCCACCCGTCTGCTCGCCTCCAGACTGTAACCCCCTCTCCTGAACGCACAGCACAAATCCTCCAGGGGGAACGCGCGGGTGGCAAAAAATTAATGATTGCTTGTGGGAGTGGCTGAATTTGCGTAATTTTGCGGATATTTATAGTCTGTCAAAAAATGTCAACGACTGTTTGGTTAATAATATTGGTGGTGTCGATTGTGCTGAGCGGCTTTTTCTCGGGCATGGAAATCGCGTTCGTCTCGAGCAACAAGGTACGGGCCAACATCGACATCGCCCACAAGGGAGTGACCAACCGCGTGCTCAGCACATTCTACGGTCACAGCGAGATGTTTATCTCCACCTTGCTCATTGGCAACAACATCGTCAATGTGGTCTACTCGATCGCATTCTCGGCCTTGTTGCTCAAGCCTGTCGAGGCTTGGATACACGACGACGCGCTTTCGTTGGCGCTCATCACGGTGCTCTCGACACTGCTCATTCTGCTCACCGGCGAGTTCATTCCCAAGACGGTGTTCCGCCTCAACCCCAACGGGTCGCTGCGCATGTTCTCACTGCCGTTGATGATGTTCTACTGGGTGCTCTACCCTATCTCGCGCTTCACCGAACTGCTCAGCGCCGGCCTAATGCGACTGCTTGGCATTGAAATCAAGGACGACCGGGTGGGTGTGCTCACCGTCGATGAGTTGGGCGACTTTGTCCAGCAGACTATCGACAACCGTGAGGACCGGCACGAGGAGGTGGACCCGGACTTCAAGTTTTTCAACAACGCGCTGTCGCTCAAGAACACCCACCTGCACGACTGCATGGTGCCGCGCAACGAGATTGTGGCCGTCGACATCAACGATGTCACACGCGACGAACTCGTTGACACATTCACGCGCACCGGCCTGTCGAAGGTCGTTGTTTACCGCGATGACATCGACAACGTCATCGGCTTCATACAGGTGAGCGAACTTTTTGTGCCGGAGGTGGACTGGAAGACACGTCTCAAACCGGTGCTCTTCGCGCCCGAGACGATGGCCGCCAGCAAAATGATGCACCGGCTGATGGACCAGCGGCGCTCGATGGCAATCGTCATCGACGAGTTTGGCGGCACCAGCGGCATGGTGACCCTTGAGGACCTCGTCGAAGAAATCTTCGGCGAAATCGAGGACGAGCATGACCGCAACCGCCTCGTGGCAAAACAGATAGACGCGGACACCTACGAGTTCTCGGGACGAATGGAGGTGGAGGAGATCAACGAGCGTTTTGACCTCGACCTCGCCGAGAGCGACGACTACCAGACCCTCGCCGGCCTCATCATCAACCACTGTGAGGAAATCCCCGCCGAGGGGCAGACGCTGCGCATCGACGGCTTTGACTACACAATCACCCGCAAGACGGCCGCCCGCATCGTGCTTGTCACCCTCAAGCGCGTGCAGTCCTCCCTTAATTCCCCTCCTGAATGAGGGGTGCCAAGTTCTATAGATTATTACTCATATTACTCCTAATTTTATGATCAAGAAACTATTATCAATGGTGCTCATCGCCTGTGTCGCGGTCTCTTGCGACGCGGCGACACCTGAAAAGGGCGCCGCCGGCGACAAAGCGGCCGCCGCGCCCGCCGCCGACTCCTCAAAGAAGAAAGCGGCCGTGGCGGCTCCGGCCTTCGGCAACCACAAGGAATTTATCGTCATCAGCAAGAAAGACTTGAACCTGCGCGTGTACGGCACGCGAGACAAGGACACCGTGTTGCTGGCCGAGTTTCCCGCGTGCCTGAGCAAGAACAAGGGCAACAAGCAGAAGCGCGGTGACATGAAGACCCCCGAGTCGCCCGCCGGCAAGCCGTTCAAAATCACCCAGATTCAAGATGCCAGCACGTGGAAGCACGACTTCAAGGACGGCCGCGGCAACATCTTGGCCTATGGCCACTGGTTCCTGCGCCTGCTCACGCCCGGCCACAGCGGCATCGGCATCCACGGCAGCACCAACAACGAGGCGAGCGTGCCCGGACGCGCCAGCGAGGGCTGCATCCGCCTGCGCGACGAGGACATCATCACCCTCAAGGAGAAGTACGCCTACGTTGGCATGCCCGTCATCATCAAGGGCGAGAACGACGGACTCTACCCGTGGGAAAACCGCGTCAAGCCCGCCCAATAACAACACCGGCTTTTACAACCTCTCTCTACTCACATGGCAACGATAATCAGACGGTTAGCGGCCATAGCGGCCGCGTTGACGCTCACCGTGGCCGCATGGGCCACTGACTACATCCAAGTGACCGGCACCCACGTCAGGCTGCGCCTGTCGCCGTCGCTGCAAGGCAAGATTTTCACCGACCCCTACGGCAATCCCGTCTATCCGGACAAGGGCGCGATACTCGAGTGCATAGGCCAGGCAGGTGACTTCTACTGCGTGAATATCAATGGCTACCGCCTGTACATCAGCAAGAAGCACACACGCCATTTGGGCAGTTACCCCTCCGGCGGAACAACGTCCGGCACACCGAGTGCCGTTATCGTCACCGGCACCAACGTGCGCCTGCGCACCGGTGCCTCGCTCAACAGCCCCACCCTGCAAGACGCCAACGGCAACAACATCCACCCCGCCAAGGGAGAGCGGCTGCGCTGCACGGGCCAGAAAGGAGACTTTTACCGCGTGGTGTACAACGGCCTGACAGTCTATATCAGCAAGCAATACTCAAGGCCGGCCCGCTGACACCTCGCCTCCGCTCCCCCACCTTGACAGACGGCAATGAGGGCAACCGTTTATCACCCGCTGGCGGAATTATTATTACCGCACAAAGGTTAAAACAAGGTTATAACTGATGTCAGAAACTTATAAATTGTTAAGATTTGTGGGAAATAAACAAAAAAGTTGTAACTTTGCCGCGATTTCACTTAACCAAATATATTTATTCATCGATGGAAATGATTAAACGCTTGGCAATCATGGCGATTGCCGTTACTATGACGTTGGGTGCCTATGCCCAGCAGCCTTGCGGCTCTTGCGCCGGCAAGAAAGACTGTCCCAAGACCGAGCAGAAGTGCGAGAAGGCTTGCGACAAGTGCTGCGAGAAGGCTTGCGACAAGTGCTGCGAGAAGGCCTGCGACAAGTGCTGCGAGAAGGCTTGCGATGCCAAGGGCCAAAAACTTGTGCCCGACTGCAAACAAGCCGACAAAGCCGGCTGCAAGAAGTCCGACTGCGACAAGGCCGCCAAAGCCGACTGCAAACAAGCCGACTGCAAACAAGCCGCCAAAGCCGACCGCAAGAAATTGGAGACCAAGAAGGCCGACACCAAGATTGTGCCGTTGAAGAAGGCCGGCGACAAGACATTCGACACCGTGACGATGGATCCGGGCAAGGACGACAGCCGCAAAGCCCCCGCCGCCACGGCAAAACCGATGGTGATTGACTACTTCGCCACCTGGTGTGGTCCCTGCAGGACCCTCTCGCCCATCCTCGAGAAGATTGAGGCGAAATATGAGGGTCTCGTGGACTTCCGCCGCGTGGACATCGACAATGACAGAGAGGCTGCGGCCAATGACAACATCGATGCCGTGCCGACGTTGATTTTCGTTTTCAAGGACGGCCACAAAGAGCGCATCGAGGGCCTGCCGGGCCGTGACGAGGCCACCATCGAGATGGTGCTCGATGCCGCCGTGCAGAGTATGCTCGAGTAAATTCTGAATTGTGATAAGGCTTCTGCGTGATTGGACACTGCCGGTGGCTATTGTCGCCGGCATTGTTATTTATTCAGTGTTCGCGTTCACGCCGGCGCTTGACGCGGCCGGTGACGCTTTGCTGCCGCTCATGGACGTGCTGCTGCCGGCGGCCATGGCGTTGATTCTGTTCGCCAACTTCTGCCGCATCGACTTCCACGCGATGCGCCTGCTCTCATGGCACTGGCAAGTGACGGCCTTCCAACTGCTGACGGTTGGCATCGCTGTGGCTGTCGTGCTCACGCGCGACCTGTCACCAGCCGGCGTGGTGCTCACCGAGGGTTTACTGACATGCGTCATCGGCCCGGGGGCCGCCGCCGCGGCGGTAGTGACCGGCAAACTGGGCGGTGACATGGCATCGATGACGAGTTACACTTTCCTCTCCAACGTTGTCACCGCCGTAATGGTGCCCATCATTTTCCCGATGGTTGACCCGAGCGTCGATATGCCGTTTGTCGAAGCGTTTCTCGGCATCCTTGCCAAGGTGTCGCTCGTGCTGCTGGTGCCCATGGCGGCAGCCTATGTGGTCAAGCACCGGCTACCACGCCTGCTGGCCTGGCTCAACTCGATGCCCGACCTCGCGTTCTATCTCTGGGGCGTGTCGCTGGCGCTCACCACCGGTGTGACGGCGCGCGGCATCGTCCACAGCGGGCAATCTGTGACGACGCTTCTTGTGATGGCCGGCGCATCGCTGCTGCTGTGCATGACGCAGTTTGCCGTCGGACGGTGGATTGGCCACTTCCACGACGTGCCGTCAGAGGGTGGCCAGGCCCTCGGCCAGAAGAACACCTCGTTTGCCGTTTGGATTGCTTACACCTACCTCTCGCCCGTCTCGAGCGTCGTGCCAGGCTGTTATATCCTGTGGCAGAACATCGTCAACAGCCTCGAACTGTGGCACCACCGCCGCAAGCAACCAGGTAACCGCCTTCCTGATACTCCCGTGAAAAGACTGGAGAACAGGGAAGGGGACAAGAGAGCATCCTAAGGCCGAAACACTCCACCCCCCGTCTGTTTTCGTACAATCCTAAATTCCGCATCTCGGTATTTTCTTATCGAATACTTTCGCAATAGTTCGGTAAATTTTAGAGGTTAGCGTCTATTCACGTCTATGACAACGTCTATTCACGTCTAAAATAAAAAATTGACGACAATAGACGTTGTTATTGACGAGAATAGACGCGAAACAATTATTTATAGCACTTTTTCATTTTTTTACCGAAGTATTGTTTCGAGAATTTCCGAAAAATATTATTTTTTCGAAATTTTTCGGAGATTTTCGAGAAGTTTTTCAAGATTGCGGATTTTAGGTTAAAAAAAAATGTTACCTTTGCGATTGCAATGCCGCGACGCGTCGCATTATGCTTGCCACAATCCTCCCAATCCCCGCCACGGTCATTGCCATTGTAATAGTCATTCATCGTCACGCGCTTGGGATTGACGCGGGACACAAAATCCAACTCTCCCATGGACAACAACTCTCCTAATCAGGGCTATTATCCCCAGCAGCAAGGCTATCCCCAGCAGCAAGGCTATCCCCAGCCTAACTACGTCGGTCAGGGTATGCGCAACCCGGGTCCCATGCCCGACAATCACATGGTGATGGCAATTCTCACCACCCTCTTCTGCTGTCTGCCGCTTGGCATCGTGGCCATCGTCAAGGCGTCGAGCGTCAGTTCGCTGTGGGCCGCGGGACGCTATGCCGAGGCCCAGGCGGCCTCCGACGAGGCCGGCAAGTGGTCAAAGTACTCGCTCATCTGCGGCATCGTCATTCTCGTGATTTATTTCATTTTAGTGGCCGTCGTTGGTGTCGGTGCGGGGTTTGCGTCAACGCGTTATTAATCTTTGGGAAGTCGCGGTGATCGCAGGCATCGCTCTCATAGCGGTTTACCTGTATTTTTATGACCCGACGACAAGCCCGGCGCTCAAGTGCCCGATAAAACTGTTGACAGGGCTCGACTGCCCGTCGTGCGGCATTCAACGTGCCGCCCATGCCTTGTTGCATGGCGACATATCACAGGCCGTGCGGTATAACTATTTTCTGGTGCTTGCCGTGCCTTTCGCGGCGATGTACGTCATCCACGGCTATTTGTTGAGCGGCAAAACGCGCGACCGCCTCGGCAGGATATTATATTCACGGGGTGTGCTATTGGGCTATGTGACAGTCTTCATCGCATGGTTTGTGGCGCGCAATATAATCGGCATTTAACCGGCACTGAGACTGAAGAAGCCGCCCCTTGTGTGGGCGGCTTCTTCAGTCTGTCGATGTGGGCAGCCAGCGGTAAAGGCGGTCGCCCGGGCGGACGCGCTCCGGTGTCTTGACCGAGAACAGTTGTCCTTTTACCGCGCGCGGCACCGGATCCACGTCAAGGCGCATCTCAGCCACGGTGAACGGCACGGCACCTGTCGTGGGGCCGATAACGACGACCTCGTCGCCAACGGCCACCTCGCCGGCCTCAACAAGAAACTCCGCGACACCGAGCCGCGGATAATAGCGCGTGGCGCGCGCGGCATACTGCTTGACGCGTGTGGCGCTCGAGCCATACTTGTCGGTCCACTCGCCCAAACGTTGTCCCAGATAATAACCGTCCCAAAAGCCACGGTTAAACACACGCGACAGACGCTCATCCCAATCCCGCAACCGCGCCTCGTCGCCGTAGGTGCCGTCACACACGGCCCTCAGCGCCTCGTCGTAGCATGACGTGACGGTGCGCACATATTCCGGTCCGCGCGCCCGGCCCTCAATCTTGAACACCCTGACCCCAGCGTCGACCATCTTGTTGAGGAAATGAATGGTTTTCAAGTCCTTAGGCGACATGATGTATTTGCGGTCGATGGCCAATTCATCGCCGGTGTCGCGGTCGGTGAGGATATAACCGCGGCGGCACACCTGACGGCACTCGCCCCGGTTGGCGCTCGTGCCGCACTCGTGCAGACTCATGTAGCACTTGCCGCTGACGGCCATGCACAGCGCGCCGTGGCAGAACATTTCCAATCGCACCGGCTGTCCCTGCGGCCCGCGGATGTCATCATCAATAATCACACTGTGGATGTGCGAGACCTGGTCCAGAGTCAACTCGCGGGCCAGCACCATCACGTCGGCCCATTTGGAAAAGAACCGCACCGCCTCCACGTTGGATATATTCACCTGGGTGCTGATGTGCACCGGTTGACCGATGGTTGACGCATAGTTGATTGTGGCGATGTCGGTGGCGATGATGGCGCTGACGCCGGCACGACGGGCCGCGTCAACGATGCGACGCATATAGTCAATGTCGTCATCATAGATGATGGTGTTGACGGTCAAGTAACTTTTCATGCCACTGTCATCACACCACGCCACAATTTCCGGCAAGTCATCAATAGAGAAATTAGCGCCGGCCCGCGAGCGCATATTGAGGCCCTCAATGCCGAAGTAGACGGCATTTGCGCCACCCTGCCGTGCCGCCACCATGCTCTCGCGACTGCCGGCGGGAGCCATCAGTTCAAGTTCGTTTCTTGTCATTTTTTCAACTCGAAGCCCACTCTCACTCCATCAAACTGCTTGCTCAGGTCACCCACGGCCTTGACGGTGCTGTTGCCACTGAGGGCGGTGACAGTCTGCAGCAAGTTGAGCAACCTCTTGCTCTCAAACGTCAGCGCGAGCCCGCTTGTAGTGCGTGTGATATAGCCGGTGACGCTGAACAACGCCATCTTCAGTTTGAGGGTACCGGAGGTCGGCTCGTAGGTGTAGGTGCCGCTCATGGGCAAGCCATCGATGCGGGCATTGAAGGTGTTATCGCGGTTAAACACAAACGTGGTGTTGGATGCGCTCACACCAACGGCCTGATAAGCCGGCTGCAGTTTCGCCTTGACATTCTCGGCGGCGACGCTGCCTCCGGCCTTGGCCAGCAGATTCTCGCTGGTGAAGGCGCAACCCGGCGCGCTGTAGGCCCACGAGCCGATGAGTTCCTCTTGTGAGATTGTCACATGGCCGATGACCATATTCAGCAGTCCATTAATTGTGTTTTGACTGCCCAAACCGCTGAGGATACTTCCCAGACCGCTGCCGCCGGCAGTCGTGCAGGCTGTCAGAGCAAGCGTGAGAGCGGCCACCGCCACAAGCACTATCTTCTTCATTTGATGTGTCTTATTAACTGTTAATATTATATGATGATGAATTGTGCCGCAAAAGTAGCAAAAAAAAATGGAGACAACAAAGAGGAATCTCCCAACAATCGATTTTATTCGACTAATCTTTTCATATGTTTTCAATCGTAAATTTTTCACAATTTTTAGCAATTCGCCGCATCAACGATTATATCGGCGACTTGAGCGTTTACGGTTAACCCACCTTAGTTTGGGATTGTAAATTATTGCGAAAAAATTTGTATCTTTGAGCCCTATTTTACACAACAACAGGATGAACACCTCTCAACCGATGCCTTACCACACCCCGGCACTGCCCGAGGCTGTTGTCGCCGGCCTTGACATCAAGCCCGACGGAACATATGTTGACGTCACTTTTGGTGGCGGAGGCCATTCGCGGCTCATACTCGAGCGATTGGGGCCGCAAGGACGGTTGTTCGGGATGGACCAGGACCTTGACGCGCGCGACAACGCCCTCGACGACCCTCGCTTCATATTTGTGCATGGCAACTTTGCCTACGTTGCCAACTTCATGCGTTATTACGATGCGGAGCACGTGGACGGACTACTGGCCGACCTGGGTGTGTCGTTCCACCACTTTGACGACGCGGAGCGCGGTTTCTCGTTTCGCGCCGACGGGCCGCTGGACATGCGCATGAACCGGCGGGCGCCGCTCACGGCGGCCGCACTGCTGGCCACAGTCACCGAGGAGCGGCTATCCGACATCCTCTACCTCTATGGAGAACTGCGGCAGGCCCGGCGCATCGCGGCCGCCATCGTCCGTGCCCGCCAGCAGTCGCCCATCGACACCACCGGCCGGCTGCTCGAAATTGTCAGGCCGCTCGTCAAACCCGCCGCAGAGAAGAAAGAGTTGGCGCAAGTGTTCCAGGCACTGCGCATCGAGGTCAACGGCGAGATTGATGTCCTCAAGCGGTTTCTCGAAGCCTCGGTAGGCCTGCTCAAACCCGGCGGACGGTTGTGCGTCATCACCTACCACTCGCTTGAAGACCGGTTGGTGAAAAACTTTATCCGCACCGGCAACGTCGACGGCAAGGAAGACAAAGACTTCTACGGCCGCCTGCACACGCCGCTGCGCGCCGTCAACAACCGTGTCATCACGCCCGACGAGGCCGAGGTCGCCGCCAATCCCCGCGCTCGAAGCGCCAAACTGCGTGTCGCCGAAAGGGTCGAAAGTTGATGGCTGAGAAAAGATATCTATCGCAAAAAGTCTCGTAAAAAAACATAAAAACAGAAAATGAAAGAATACAAATCAATATATTTTGTTGGGGCCGGCGGCATTGGCATGGCGGCTCTCGAAAGATACTTCCTCTCGCGAGGAATGAGAATCGCCGGATATGACCGCACGCCCAGCGAGTTGACAGCCGCTTTGCAGGCCGAGGGCGTCCACATTGTCTTTGACGAGGACCCGTCGCTGATACCCGACTGGTGCCGCGACCCACGCGAGACGCTGGTGGTGTACACACCGGCCGTGCCGGCCGACCACAAGGGGTTGTGTTGGTTCCGCGACAACGGCTTTGAAGTCGTCAAGCGGGCCCGTGTGCTCGGGTTGGTCACCGAGGGGACGCGCGCCTTGTGTTTTGCCGGCACCCACGGCAAGACGACCACCAGCAGTATGGCGGCCCACATCCTGCACGACAGCGGCATTGGTTGCAACGCTTTTCTGGGAGGTGTGCTGCGCAACTACGGCACCAACTTCCTGCTGAGCGACACGAGCGACCTGAGCGTGGTGGAGGCCGACGAGTTTGACCGCTCGTTCCATCAACTCTCCCCCACCATCGCTGTGGTGACCAGCACCGACCCTGACCATTTGGACATCTACGGCACGGCGGAAGCCTACCGCGAGAGTTTTGCCCACTTCACGAGCCTGATCCGCCCTGGCGGCGCGCTCATCATGCACGAGGGCATCGTGCTCGAGCCACGGCTGCAAGAGGGTGTGAGCCTGTACACCTACGGCCGTCTCACAGGCGACTTTCACGCGGCGAACATCGTCAAGGGCGACGGCACCATCCGGTTTGACTTCGTTGCTCCGCGGTTCACCGTCAGTGGCGTGGAATTGGGTGTGCCGGTGGACATCAATATCGAGAACGCCGTGGCGGCCATGGCGGCCTGCACGCTCGCCGGTGCCGACGGCGAGGCGATGGCTCGGGCGATGGCCACGTTCATGGGTGCCAAGCGCCGCTTTGAGTTCCACCTCAAGCAAGCCGGTCCACACGGCAAGGTGGTCATCGACGACTATGCCCATCACCCGCGGGAAATCGCGGCCAGCATCCGCTCGGTGCGCGACCTCTACCCGGGCCGCAAGGTGAGCGTCATTTTCCAGCCGCACCTGTACACGCGCACCCGCGACTTCGCGCCGGAATTCGCCGAGGCACTCTCCGCCGCCGACGAGTTGCTGCTCCTCCCCATATACCCCGCCCGCGAGTTGCCCATCCCCGGCATCACCAGCGAGATTATTCTCAAGGCGGCAACTTGCGAAAAAAAATCACTTTTTAGCAAGGAAAATTTGATTAATTCAATTCATTTGCTTAATTTTGACGTTCTTTTGACGTTGGGTGCCGGCGACGTGGTGGATTTGCTGCCGCAAATCTGTGCCGAGGTACTCAAGCAGGCGAGTGTGTAGCATTCTGAACTGGGCATTATGAGTTATGCATTAAAGCATATATTGCAGGCACTGATAGTGATTGCGATGGCGGCGGCGCTGGTTGGCGCGGCCCTTTGGGCGCGCGGCAAGGCCGGCGGCGAGAAGTGCATCGTGGTCGACGTTGTGATTGCCAATGCCGACAGCAGCGCCTTTGTCACGCCTGACGGTGTCCGCGCTCAACTCAAGACCATCGGCATCAAGACGGTGGGCCAACTGATGAGCGACATCAACACCGACCGCATCGAGGAGGCATTGGCCGCCGGCGACTATGTGGAGCAGGCGCAATGCGTCAAGTGCCCTGGCGGCAGGCTGCTGGTGAGCGCCACACAGATTGTGCCGGTGCTGCGCGTGTTTGACGGCGACAACTCCTACTATGTGAACCGTGTCGGCAAGCGTGTGCCCGCCACCGCGAGTTACCACGCCGACGTGCCTGTGGTGGAAGGCCACTTCTCCAAATCGTGGCAGCCCACGCGCCTGCTGCCGCTGGTTGATGCCGTCGAGGCGATGGACGGGCAGTTTGCCTCGATGTACGTTGCCAACGACAGCAACAACGTCTACGTCGTGCCACGCATCAAGGGTCACGTGGTCAATTTCGGACCGGTGACCGGCATCGACAACAAACTTGCCAAACTGCGCCTGTTCTACAGCGAGGTCATGCCACAGAAAGGGTGGATGACCTATGACACCATCTCCCTCAAGTGGGACCATCAGGTGGTGGCAACGCGCCGCTCCAAAGCCAAGAAGGTCGAAATCGACTATAGCGAGGACGACGATGAGCCGATGGCCGATATGCAGACGATGACCGGCAACCCCGACAGCACCGGCACCGCCGGCAAGAAGGCACCCACCGACACCGTCCGGACTGCCGCCACCAAGACTGACCAAACCAAGAAACAACAATAAACAACCCACCTCCATAACATGAAACAGAACCAATATATCGTCGCCCTCGAACTGGGCAGTTCCAAGATTGTAGGCGTCGTTGCCGAGAAACTGCCCAACGGACAGGTCACGGTAACCAACGTCTATCAGGAACAGATGAGCAACTGTGTGCACTACGGCATCGTGCAGAACATCGAGAACGTCAAGGGTGCCGTCACACGCATTCTCAAGGCTATCGAGACCTTTGTCGACGGCTCTGTCACCAGCGTCTACGTTGGTCTTGCGGGCCGTTCGCTGCACAATCACCTCGTGGAGGTCGAGCGCAGTGTCGACAGTTCGCGAGCCATCTCTCAAGAGGCAATCAACGGCCTTATCGCCGAGGCCAAGCGCACCGCCGTGCGCAACCA
The DNA here is from genome assembly GCA_946187345.1 of uncultured Porphyromonadaceae bacterium. Lineage (GTDB taxonomy): Bacteria > Bacteroidota > Bacteroidia > Bacteroidales > Muribaculaceae > Sodaliphilus. The sequence continues at coordinate 63,526 of CAMHQD010000004.1, forward strand.
CGAGGTAGTGGGCGCGGTGCCGGTCTCGTTTACCGTGGACGGCATCGAGACGCGCACCCCGGCCGGACAAATGGGCAACCGCATCAAAGCGCGCATTAACCTGATTGTGGCCAAAAACCGCGTCAAGGGCAACATGGACCACGCCCTGAGTTACGGCGCCGGCAGCAACAAGAGTTACATCATCACCGCCATCGCAATGGGCAAGCACTTGCTCACAAAAGATGAACTTGAGTTGGGCACACTGCTGGTGGACATCGGCGCCGAGATTACCACACTGGCGTTCTACCGCAACTCGGCCCTGCAGTTGCTCACCACGCTGCCCATGGGTGGACACAACATCACCCGCGACATCGCCGTGGGAATGAACGTGGTGGAGGAAACGGCCGAGAGAATCAAGAAGACCATCAACGGGCCGTTAGACGCCTCCGGCGGCAATAACGAAGTGATTGAAGGTGTCAAGAGCGGCGAGGCGACAAACTTTATCATTGCCCGCACCGACGAGATTCTTGCCAACATCGTCGCGCAAGTCACTGACGCGGGCATCGACAGCGCCAACATCAACAGCATCGTGCTCGCCGGCGGCGGCGCACTCATGCCGGGAATGGTGCAACGCGTTGAGGACAACTTCAAGGCCAAAACTCGCTTGGCATCAATGCCGTCCGGCATCACCCTGCGCAGCCACGCGTTCAACAAGCCGGAGTTTGTCGAGGCAGGTGCCATCGTGGCCGAGGCCGCCACTCTCATTGGCGACGGCTCTTGTATCGAGCGCAACGTGTTTGAGACACCCGAGTTTGTTACCGAGCCCGTGCGCGAGGACAAGCCGGAGCCCAAGCCCGAGGAGGAAGAGGAGGACGGCCTGCGTCCCAAGAAGAAATCCAGTTGGTGGCAACGAGCCATCGACAAGGTCAAGGACGTCTTCACCGAGGACATCGACGACACAATGAATTAACGTCCAGTGCGCGGCCACCTTGTGGTCTCGTTCAAACGACTATTGACTAACGACTAACGACTGAAACGATATGCCAACAGATTTATTAGACCAAGTCATCGAGAACCCGGGCTTCACGCTGCCGGGCGACAATGGCTCGACACCCATCATCAAGGTCGTGGGTGTGGGCGGCGGCGGCAACAACGCCATCAACCACATGTATGCCCAAAACGTCGAGGGTGTCTCCTTTGTCGTGCTAAACACCGACCGTCAGGCCCTGCAGATGTCGCCGGTGCCCAACCGCGTGCTCATCGGCCCGACCACCACCGCCGGACTTGGAGCCGGCGACCAGCCGGCCGTGGCTCTGGCCGCCGCCGAGGAGAGTGCCGACGATATTGCCGCCCTCTTTGAGGACAACACCAAGATGGCGTTCATCACCGCCGGTATGGGTGGTGGCACCGGCACCGGTGCCGCACCGGTGGTGGCACGCATCGCCCGCGAGAAGGGCATCCTCACCATCGGCATTGTCACCATCCCATTCCTCTTTGAGGGACAGCGCAAGATCGCCAAAGCCCTACAGGGCGCCAACGAGATGCGCAAGCACGTCGATGCCCTGCTCATTATCAACAACCAACGCCTGATCGACATCTATAGCGATCTCGACATCGACAACGCCTTTGGCAAGGCTGACGAGACGCTCACCAACGCCGCGCGCTCCATCAGCGAGATGATTACCGCCAAGGGACGCATCAACATTGACTTCCGCGACGTGAACACCACGCTGCGCGACGGCGGCGTGGCGATCATCAGCACCGGATACGGCGAGGGCGACAACCGCGTCACCAAGGCCATCGACGACGCGCTCAACTCACCGCTGCTCAAGGACCAGGACATCTACGGCTCGCGACGCATACTCGTGCACGTGTGCTACAATCCCGATTCGGAGAAGAAGGTGCGGGCCGCCGAACTCAGCGAGGTGGACGACTTCATGGCCAACTTCTCGCAGGAGGTGGAGACCATCACCGGCATGACCCACGACCAGAGCCTCGGCGACCGTGTGAAAATCACCATCCTCGCCGCCGGCTTCACATTGAGCGACAGCAGGCCGCCCGTCAACCGCGGGCAGCAGCCCACGCAAGTCCCCGTCTCGACTCCGGTCGACGCTGAGACACGCGACACTGACGAGGCCGCCATCGCCGAAGACATCATTCAGGCATACGGCCCGGACGCCATCAGCGCCAAAGAACGCGCCACGGCCAAGGCTCAATTTATCGTGTTGACAGCCGATGACCTCGACGATGACGAAATCATTGAACTGTTCGAGACCACACCCACACTGCGACGCAAGCAGGAAATCAAACGCAAGGTGCAGGAGAAGCAAACACAACGCGCCAACTCGCCGATACAAAGCGCTCCCGTCCAACCCGCGCCGCAGCAACCCGCCGCCGGCACCTCCGGCAACGCGAACCGCACCCGGAACGGCTCGCAGCAAACAACGCTGGACTTCTCGGACAACTGATACTGAACGACATAAAACATATATATTGAAATGCTGACATTACAACAAATTAACAGCGACCCCGAACTCATCATCAAGCGGCTGGCCGTCAAGCACTTTGATGGCCGCGAGCCCATCACACGCGTCGTGGAACTCGACAAGCAGCGCCGCGCACTCCAGAAACAACGTGACGACAACGCCTCAGTGCTCAACCGCATGGCATCGCAAATCGGTGCCCTGATGAAGCAGGGCGAGCGCGAGCAAGCCGAAGCAGCCAAGCAGCAAGTGGCCGAACTCAAAGCCGCCAACAAGGACATCGACGACCGCCTCACGCAGGCCGAGGCCGACATCCGCGACATCCTGCTCAGCGTGCCCAACGTCCCCTACGAGGGTGTGCCCGAGGGCAACGGCGCCGAGGACAACGTGGTGGAGCGCACCGGCGGCCCGATGCCAGACCTGCCCGAGGACGCCCTGCCCCACTGGGACCTCGCCCGCAAGTACAACCTGATTGACTTTGACCTGGGCGTGAAAATCACCGGCGCCGGCTTCCCCGTCTATATCGGCAAGGGAGCACGCATGCAGCGCGCCCTCATCCAGTTCTTCCTCGACGAGGCCGGCAAGGTTGGCTACACCGAGATTGAGCCGCCATACGTCGTCAACGAGGCCAGCGGCCTCGGCACCGGCCAACTGCCCGACAAGGAGGGGCAGATGTATCACTGCCAGGTGGACAACTTCTACCTCATCCCCACCGCCGAGGTGCCCGTGACAAATATTTACCGCGACGAGATTATTCCGCTCGAGGAACTGCCCAAGAAGAACTGCGCCTACTCGGCCTGTTTCCGCCGCGAGGCCGGCAGTTACGGCAAGGACGTGCGCGGCTTGAACCGCCTTCACCAGTTTGACAAGGTGGAAATCGTGCGCATCGAGCGTCCCGAGAACTCCTACGCGGCCCTCGAGGAAATGAAGGACCACGTGCAGTCGCTGCTCGAGAAACTGGGCCTGCCGTGGCACATCCTGCGCCTGTGTGGTGGCGACATGAGTTTCACCAGCGCCATCACATTCGACTTTGAGGTGTTCAGCGCCGCCCAGAAGCGGTGGCTCGAGGTGAGTTCGGTGAGCAACTTCGAGACCTACCAGGCCAACCGACTGCACTGCCGCTACCGTGGCGAGGACCGCAAGCCGCATCTGTGCCACACGCTCAACGGCAGCGCTCTCGCACTGCCGCGCATCATGGCCGCCCTGCTCGAGAACAACCAGACGCCCGACGGCATCATCGTGCCCGAGTGCCTGCACCGCTATACCGGTTTCACCATCATTGATTAATAAACGTTTACCGTTGAGAGGTTGAGAGTTGAGAGGTTGAGCCGTTTGCTGACGCAAACGGGAAGAAATGTAGGGCCTGGCCACCCCAGAGCAAATCTATTATCCCCGAGCGCGATAGCGCGAGGCTCAACCTCTCAACCCCTCAACGCTCAACCCCTCAACGCTCAACTCCTCAACACCAAACAAATGAAGAAGTTATTATCCATTATCGCCATCGCCGGCCTGCTCATGGCCTGCGACAGCAAGCCGACGGCTCAAGTGGGCGACACGGTCGAGGTGCAAGTGGGCGACAGCACGGTCAAGGCTGTTGTTGTCGACCCGGCGTCGACCACCTCCGTCACCAAGTTCCAGCCTACGGGCGACCTGGAGAAGGACGCCGAGTTTGTGGTTGTCAACAGTCTCAAGGTCACTGCCGACATGCTCGATGGCAAGGCCACGCAAGCCGACCAGGACGCTGCCAGCCAGATGCTGCTCGACGCCATCAAGTATTATCAAGGCTTGGATCAAGCAAAGGGCGAGTTGTTCAAGCAACTTGTGAACAAAAAGTTGCTTGAGCACGCCAACGAGTTCAAGAAGAAGTGAAATCCAATAGCCGGCTGCCGTGGCTTGACTACGCGCGATTCATCAGCACATGGCTGGTGATCCTGTTTCACACACCACCGCGTCTTCCTTTGCTGGACGATGCGGTGGTGCTGAACATGCGCATGCCGGTGTTCTTCTTCATCAGCGGTCTGCTCTACAGTGCCGACCGCTACAACGGCCACTTTCTCGAGTACGCCCGTCGCCGATGCCGCCAGATTCTCGTGCCGTATGTGGTGTTCACACTCTTCTTCTATGCGCTGTGGCTCGCCGTCGGGCGTCGGCTCGGCGGTCCGGACGAGATGGCCATTCCGTGGTGGCTGCCGCTGGTAGAGACCGTGACGGGTAACCCGTCAACGGTCGTGGCGCCGTTCTGGTTCATAGCCTGCCTGCTGCCCATGCAACTCATCTACTATTGGCTCTACCGCTATGTGCCGTGGCGGTGGCTCCTACCGCTCACCATCGCGGTGGCGTTGCTGAGCCGGTTGCTGCCGGGCGTGAATTTCTGGAACTTGAGCAACGTTATGCTCTATATGCCGTTCTACGTGGCCGGCGGACTGCTGCGCCCACACCTTCTCCCCTGCGGCATCGAGCGGCCACGACAAGGCGAGGCCCAATGTGCTACGTGCTACCTGCTACCTGCTATCCTGGCCGCCGTAGGCATCGGGGCTATGGTGTGGGCGGTAATCTGCCTTGACAAGTATAGTGTTGGCTTCGCGGCAGTGAGAATTGCCTCCGGCTTGGCGCTGCTGCCCGCCTTCTTTGGGGTGGCGCGGTGGCTGGCGAGGCGGTTCGGGCGGCGGCAAGTTGTGGAAAACGTCGTGCTGTGCGGCACGGTCTATCTCGCCATGCAGAACTATGCCATCGGCGTGTTCAAACTGCTGATTATCAAGTTTGGCGGCGAGTCCATATTCACAGCCAACCCGCTGACTGTCAAACTGGCTATTGCCGTCACAGTGATGATAGCCATCTATCCCGTCGCGATGCTGATACTGCGCCGCGCCCCGTGGCTCGCCGGCCGATAGCCGGCCCCATATATTACGAAAACCAACTTTTAACTGACAACAACATGAAACGGATTGTTTTTGCCACCAACAATGCCCACAAACTCGACGAGATGCGCAACATTGTGGGCGACAGATATGAGATTATCAGCCTCGCCGAGTTAGGCTGCCACGAGGACATTCCCGAGACGGCCGACACGCTCGAGGGCAATGCCGTGATGAAGGCGCGGTGGATTCACGAGCACTATGGAGTGGACTGCTTCAGCGACGACACCGGCCTCGAGATTGACGCGCTGGACGGCCGCCCGGGCGTTCACAGCGCGCGTTACGCCACCGATGGCCACGACAGCGAGGCAAACATCAACAAGGTGCTCGCCGAGATGGACGGTGTGGAAAATCGCGGCGCCCACTTCACGACAGTGATTGCCCTTATTATGGGCGGCGAGTTGCACACCTTCATGGGGCAAGTGTTCGGCCGCATCCTCACCGAGCGTCACGGCACGGGAGGCTTTGGCTACGACAGCATCTTCCTGCCCGACGAGGGCGACGGCCGCACGTTTGCCCAGATGGATGCCACCGAGAAAGGCGCCATCAGCCACCGCGGCCGCGCCACACGGGCACTGGTCGCCTGGCTCAACAACGAGGAACACTGAGAATTCTAAAAACTCTTAGATTTCTTAAAAGAAGCGATATCACCTATGGCACTGCGGCGATTTCTTGTCGAGGGGCGTGTGGAAGCCGGTTGTGACGAGGCCGGCCGCGGCTGCCTTGCCGGACCGGTGACTGCCGCCGCGGTTATCTTACCGCCCGGATTTGATTGTCCGGAACTTAACGACAGCAAGCAACTCACCGAGCGCGCCCGCGAGCGCCTGCGCCCCATCATTGAGCGAGAGGCCGTGGCTTGGGCCGTGGCGATGGTCAGCGCGGCCGAGATTGACCGCATCAATATTCTCGCCGCCTCCATTCTGGCCATGCACCGCGCCCTCGATGCCCTCGACATTCGTCCGGAGCACATCCTTGTGGACGGCAACCGCTTCCGCCCATACCGCGACATCGCCCACACTACTATCGTCAAGGGCGACGCCACAATGATGAGCATCGCCGCCGCCAGCGTGTTGGCGAAAACTCATCGTGACGAACTGATGCGCAATCTCGACTCATTGTGGCCGGGATACGGTTGGGACGCCAACAAAGGTTACCCCACGGCCGCCCACCGCGACGCCATCCGCAGTTTAGGCACCACGCCTCAACACCGTCGCACCTTCCAACTTCTCGAGCGACCAACCCTCTTTGACACGGCCGACTACTGAACTGTCAAGATTGTAACATGTTTTTTGGACAAAAGAACAAGAGAGCAAAAGTAGTTTCGCCTCTATTTTAGTCTATAACGACGTCTTTGTTCGACAATTTTTATTTAGACGCAAATAGACGTTGTCATTGACGATATTGACGCTAACCGATGAGCGACACAAAAAAGGAAAGGCATACTATAGAAACTTGAATTTGTAATTTTGCATTACATACTTCGCGTTGCAAGTTTTTCGTTACGACTTTTATGAAAGAGATGATAAATAAATCTGCAGCGATAGTGGCGGTAGTGGCCGACGATGGCGCTATCGGACGGGATGGCGGGTTGTTGTGTCACCTGCCTGAAGACCTGCGCCGTTTCAAAGCGCTCACCATGGGCCACACGGTCGTCATGGGGCGGCGCACTTTTGAATCGCTGCCCAAGGGGCCGCTGCCCGGCCGCGAGAATATCGTCGTCACCCGCAACGCGGCCTACGCCCCGGGCTACGACACAGTGCGCGTGGCCCACAGCCTCGAGCAGGCAATCAGTATGGCCACCATGCCCGAGCCGGTGATGGTCATCGGCGGCGGCGAGATTTACCGCCAGGCGCTGCCATTGGCCTCCACGCTCCACCTCACCCGTCTCCACGCCACCTTCCCCGATGCCGACACATGGTTTCCCGCGATTGACCCTAACGAGTGGCAAGAACTGTCCTCACCCCACCCTGAGCGGCCAGGCCAAGGCCGGGCCCTACAAGGAGATGGAGAAGATGCGCGGCAAGGAGTCTCCTACGACTTCGTCACCTTCGAGCGCAAAGAAACTATAGCCCCCTCCTTCAGGATGGGGTTGGGGGAGGCTGGGGAGACTCCACGCTACCTCATCCTCGCCGGCGAAGCCAGCGGCGACCTCCACGGCTCCCGCCTCATCGCCGAACTGCGACGCCTGCAGCCGGAGGCACAAGTGCGCTTCTTCGGCGGCGACATGATGGCCGCCGCCGCCGGCCGGGACCCGGAGGTGCATTACCGTGACATGGCCTTCATGGGCTTCATCGAGGTGATAAAACACCTGCCAGCAATCCTCGGCTTCATGCGCACCGCAAAAAAAATCATCGACGACTGGCAGCCCACTGTCGTCATCCTCATCGACTACCCGTCGTTCAACCTCAAGATTGCCAAGCACGCCGCCGGCCGCGGTATCCCGGTCCACTACTTCATCTCGCCCAAAGTGTGGGTGTGGAAGCAGTGGCGCGTCAAGGACATCAAGCGCCACGTCAAGGCCGTCTATTGCATCCTGCCCTTTGAGCCGGAGTTCTACCGCGGTAAAGGTTACGGCGGCGCCACCTACGTTGGCAACCCGACTGTGGCCGAGGTGGCCGAAGCCATCGCCGCGATGCCATCGCGCGACGAGTTTTGCGTCGCCCACGGGCTTGACCCGGCCAAACCCATCATCGCCCTCGTGCCCGGCTCACGACTCAAGGAAATCCGCGACAACCTGCCGTCAATGCTCCAAGCCGCCACGAGGCACCACGACTGCCAAGCCGTCATCGCCGCCGCGCCGAGCGTCGACCTCAGCGTCTACCACGACATCCTCAATACAGTAGCGCCCGGCATTGGCCCGGCAGTCCCTATTGTGGTTGGCTTGACTTTCACTCTCGTCCGCAATGCCAGTGTCGCACTCGTCACCAGCGGCACCGCCACCCTCGAGACGGCGCTGCTCGGCACGCCGCAGGTGGCCTGTTACCGTATGGACGCCAGCCGCATCGCCTACTGGTTCTATAGCAAACTGCTCAGCGGCAAGTATGTCACCCTGCCAAACCTCATCGCCGACGAGCCCATTATTCCAGAACTGCTGATGCACCACTGCACCGTCGACGCCATCGACGCCCACCTCACCGCCCTGTTGGCCGACGGCTCCGACCGCCGTGCCCAACTCGACGGCTACGCCCGCGTCGCCGCCCGCCTCACCACCGCCTCCTGCGCCGCCACCACCGCCCGCCTCATTGTCTCGTCGCATTCTTAGACGCAGGCGCATCTGAAACCTAAATCCCGCAACTTGATATTTCTCTCTCGAAAATTATCGAAAACTTCAGAAAAATATTTTATCTCGTAACTTCTCGTAAATCCACGTAAATTGAAAATTGGCGATAAAAATTCAGCAAGTAAATAATTTACGTGAATTTTCGTGAAAAAAAAGCAATGAAACGCCTTACCGACATACTCATCACATTCTTATTGATGGTACTCCTCTCCGTGATGGCCTGCGGTCGCGGCGGTGGCGACACGGTCACCGTGCCGGCGCTGCTCGAGGCCGAGCGGCTGCTGTCGCCCAAGGTGGACGCCGCCGACAGCGCCCTGCGCGTGCTGCGCGCCGTCGACACCGCCGCCCTCACCACCGCCGGCGACCGCGCCCTCTACGCCCTGCTCCACACCCAAGCCCTCTACAAACTCACCGACGACCCCATCGACACCATCCCCATTCTGCGTGCCGTCGACCACTACGCCACCACACAGCCCGGCAGCGACCGCCATGTGCGCGCACTGACCTACGCCGGCGCCGCCGCCGAAAGCAACGGTGCCCCCGTCGCCGCCATGCGCCTCTACAAATCCGCCGAACTGACAGCAGACACAGCCAAAGGCGGACAGACACTGCTTTATGACTTCGCATACGTAGAGATGCGCATCGGATGCCTACTTAAACAGCAGATCAATGTAGAGAAACGTGACATCGCGGCCTTGAAGAAAGCGTTGACCCTCTTTGAGCGTATAGGTGAGAGGAAATATCTGACCGCCTGTACATTCGAACTCGGCACATCGTATGCGGCGACAGATTTCGACAGTTGTGTCTTGTACCTGGACAGCGCATTGGCGATGACCAAAGAGCGACGTGACACATCATTCATATATGACTGCACGGTGCGTCTCGCTAATGCATACGCGATGGGGTTGAAGCGCTACGACAAGAGTCTTGCTCTATTGGACAGCGCAAGATTGCTGAGCCACCCCACCACGGCCATGACTCTGTTATGCGAAGCATTGTGCCGAGCCAATATGGGAGAGCCTGTCAAGGCTCATCACTTGGTAGAGATGTCTTACAGTTATCAGTATCAATGGTACGACACTTTGGAAATGCACCTTGCAATGGAAGCCATTGCATTGGCGGAGGGCAATGCCGCAATGTCGGATTTCCACAGAACGAGAGCCCAGTGTATGATTGACAGTCTGGAGTTGCGCTCGCGACCATTGTCCCTCGTGGAACAAGCCAATGCCGTGCATAGCCGTCACATGGAAGACATCTATGACAGCACAATTTCCCATTCAAGGATTCTATTGCTGTCTCTATCGGCACTTTTCCTTGTTTGCATCATTTGCTTCTCACTTAGAGTCAGGCGAGTCTGCAATGAGCGCGAGATGCTGGTTTCCACACTCTCCGACGTGGAGGCCAGACGGCTTGCCAGCATGAATGCCTTGCTCTCGGCAAAGGCGGATTTGGCAGATATAAAACAACAGATTGTAGACCTCAAATCCGACAGTATAGATAAAGAGGCTCGAATGCTCCAGATGGAAGTTTCCTTGGAGAGACAACAGCGCCAGATTAATGAACTTACGATAGCAGGCTTCCTGCTTAATGAGATTAATGACAACATCCAAATTAAAGGACAGCCGAAAGGCTTGAAAAACATACTGAGCTTACACGTCAGTAATATCCGAATAGTTGAACTATCCGACGAGTTTTGGCAACAGCTATACATCTATGTCAACAGCCGTTTCAATGGATTGTTATCACACATCACTGCCAATTATCCTATGGTCTCAGAAAAGGATATCCGCCTAATTGGACTTACAGCACTCGACATCGGAAACATCATTATAGCGAAACTGCTTGGATACAGCAGTACTCAGACGGTGCGAAACATGAAAAGTTCGTTGCTGAGGCGCAAAACAGATTTGGACACGAATATTGAGACTATGCTCAGCGAGTGGCGTACGCGTGGAGGCTAAAACGGCTTGATATTGGCACTCGTTTATAGCAGCCCGAACCCATGTTACATTGTTAAATTTATAATCAACTGTGATACAATACATTGCAAGGAAAAATAGTATATCCGAAATTATTATGGTATGAATTTGTCTTTGTAACTTTGCATGGTGAAATTAAATTTCAGCATCACATAGAGATTATGAGACATTTCAACCTTAAAATCATTCTTGTCATTGCATTTTTCGCTCTATGGTGCAATGACTCTTGGTCAGGTGTGATGAGTACTCCGGAACGTGTAGTTGTCAAGTTACCGGATTCCGAACGCACCAAGTATAATGGCATTACGCCGCTCGATGAGCCGGACGTGTACTTCAACACGGACGAGATGACGCTGACCCTCCACGGCTGGGACAACACGCTCGCCTCCTACTACGTCGAGGTGGTGGACTACTGCGGTGTGACCGTCGCCGGCGAGACCGTCGCGGGCTACGGCTGGCTGACCGTCTACCTCGACCCCGACACCTCGAGCGGCACCGCCACCGTCACCATCACCACCTCGCGCGGCGACGAATACTCCGGCACGTTCTATGTGCCGTAATATCACTTGTTAATGTATGTTTTACACTTCTTAATCATTCTATTATTTTTATCATGAGACATTTAATTGTATTTTTGATGGCGGCGGCGGTGACTGCGCTGTTGGCCGGCGGTGCCTGCGGCAACAGCGACGAGCCGGCCGACGAGGCCCGGAAGCAGGCATGGGACGACAAGCCGGCCACCGTCCGGCTGGCACGCCCGGTGAAAACGATGATCAACTCCAAAATCTACAACATCGAGGAGGTGAACGGACGCACCATCTACATCGTCCCCGGCACAGAGCAGCGCAGGGCTGAACTGGCCAAGCTGGCACAAAGCGAGGAGCACTACTCCGGCGGTCCCACCGGATATTTCGCCCCGTGGTATGAGCGCGAGCGCTCGACGGGCGACTACGTGAGCGACCTGTATATCATACGCGACGACGAGAGCGGCGTGCGCTATGAGGCCACCATCCCCCCGACAATCGCGGTCTGCTTAAAGCAGGGCATCAGCGGCAATGAGGCAATGAGCCGCATGGCAGCACTGCGTGGCAAGTATCCGATGATGAGCGAGTACATCCTCCGTAATGACGGCGATAGCGACTGCGGAGCCGTCTTCCTCATCAATCCGTCGTGTAAGACATCGCTTGAGTTACTTGACCTTGCCGATGCCCTGTATTCCGAAGGGTGCTTTATGTGGGTTGAGCCGGACCGCATCGGCAACTTTTTCCATAGAGACTAATTTGCCATCGTGGCGCTGCCGCCACCGTCACCATCATCACCTCGCGCGGCGACGATTACACCGGCACGTTCTATGTGCCGTGACACAATGATTCAGTTCCTGTTTCTTTATTTCTGTTCTTAAAATGAAATAATAATCGCTATATTAATAACTTACTCAAGTCAATATTATTTGTGAAACACGAGTAACTTAAATTAGTCATTAATCATATTGTCTTATGAACAAGTTTGGTTATTTTTTGATGGGAGCGGCGTTGCTGCTGGCGGCGTGCAACGACAAGGGCAGCGAGCCGCAACAGCAGCGCGGCGAGCCGCAGAAGATTAAGTTCACGCAGACCGACATAAAGTTGCTCAACTCGACGGGTGACTTCTCGGACGCGTTGCTGGCGCGCACTTGTGAGGCGGCCGGCGAGAACGCCAACGTCGCCATTTCGCCGGTGAGTATGGCCGCCGACATGGCGATGGTCGCCAACCTGGCCGGAGGAAAAAGTTACGACGAGATTGCCGCCGCCCTCGGCCTCGCCGGCTACGACCTCAGCCAAATCAACGAGACATACCGCACGCTGCTCACCGGCCTGCCGGCAGTTGACCCGGACACAAAACTGGTGATTGGTTCCGGCATGTGGTTTGACCCGAGGGTGAGCGCGGCGGCCAATGAGGCGGCTCCGCGGCTGCAGTCCCACTATAACGCGCATGTGGTGGCACTCAAGGAGGGCGACGACGTGCAGGCGATGCAGGACAGTTGGGTGAAAGAAGTCACCGATGGGCTAATCGTTAAAGCCCCGAAGATAAACAATGGAGCGATGATCACACTCATCAATGCCATCGCCTTTGAGGGCCAGTGGACCAACCGCTTTGACGCGGCGCAAACGCGCGATGGAGCGTTTACTAATGCGGCAGGCGAGCGGGTCAACACGCCGATGATGCACAACAGTGACCTGTATGCCCACGCCTATGACAATGACGGCACTACAATTGTGCTGCTGCCATACGGCGAGAAGAGAGCCTTCATGATGCATATCATCATGCCGAGGGTTGGAACGGACATCCGGCAGTACGCCTCACAATTCTCAATGAGCGCGTTAATCGACGAAATCAAGGCGGCGCAACAGAGTAACGCGAGCCACGCTCACATTGACCTGACGATGCCCAAGTTTAGGATTGAGATGACAACAGACTTCAATGATGTGCTGAAAAAATGCGGCATCGATAACGCATTCAATAATCTTCTTAACGTCGTTTCTCCAGACCTTTACCTACAACAAGTGCAGCAGTCGGTCATGATAGATGTGGATGAGAGCGGAACAAAGGCCGCAGCGGTCACGTCTGCTGAAATCGGCCTCACATCAATCGGTCCGGTCTCCGGCCGTGTGGAGATCAACCGGCCGTTCCTGTTTGTCATCACCGAGAGCGACTCCGGCATCGCGCTGTTCAGCGGCGTTGTCAGCGACCCGTCTCGCTGACCGGTGGCGCGAGCATTGATGTAGAGCGTAGGCGCACACACACTGCCGCGCTGCCGCCGCAGGGTGGCGACCACACCGCCCGTTACCGGTCGCCACCCTTTTAAATTCCGAGTCATCTTCCTAATTATGATATCTCCTTTATTACGCTGGGCTCGATATTTCTCTCTCGTAAATTCACGAAAATTTACGAGAGAGAAATATTCGGAAATTTTTGTGAAGAATTTGGATGATTATAGAAATTGTATTAACTTTGCGGCAGTTACGGGCAAGTTTGTTTTAAGTAATCTCGGGCAACGCTCTGCCGAGGCGATTTGAAACAAAGTTGTCCTTTATGTATTATATACTTTATGGCGACATATTAACTAACAATGGTTTACTATAAACTAGTTACAGGCTATTACATATCACCATACTCCAGGAATTTTAGTGCTTCTGGTGTTAGTGTATTTAATGTGGATTTTCCAAAGAATTCCGGGAAAGTGATTCTATATCACTCAAATAACAATTTACTATACATCTTACACAATCGATAACCTGATATGCGTACATTTAGACAGATTTGTATTTATAGTTTAATACTTATAGGAGCCCAATCAATCCAATCTGCTACGTTGAAAGAGCCCTTCGCTAGTTTGTTTGATTACCAAACAGATAGTGTTGCTCAATATGCGTTAAACCAAATCTCAGATTACTATAAAGAGGATTTTGCATACAACAACATCGATATTTACATTATGGAGAACTTGAATATTCTTCTTAAGATAGCCTCTTCAAAAGATTCAATATCAACCATAAGGTGTTGCGGTAAGGATGAAATAGGTTTTGATGGTTTTTTCTATTTTATTGAAGCCATAATAGTTCCTATGATGGGTATAAATATCATAGATGAGTTTATTACTGAAAACAACAATTGCATGTATATCACGCGACATCAAGCAATTGGCATCCTTTTATGGTATTATACCAATATTCATGCAATATGTGATTCCCAGATTATTGAATTTTATACGTCCGATCTTTTTGAATTTATCTGTTTTAAAAGAGTTTCGTCATTAGAAGATGATTTCTTTTATAGTGATAAGATTCGCAGAACACTTAATGGTTATTTAAAAAGTTACAAAAAATTACCTGACTGGTACATAATGCCCAATAGAGAACCTTTGTACAAAGGGATATATTGAAGTTACTAATCTATTTAACAATTGAAATTTAATAGAATGAAGCGTGTTATTGTTTCTATCTTGTTCCTCGTAATGTTTATTTCATGTAAGAACAACTATATCTTAAGTGATATAGTAGGAGAATGGCACGAAACAACGGGAGATTCCATTGTCATTGTTCTAAATGCAGACTCTTCCTTTGTTGAAACAATACTGCCACATACAAGCAACACAATCAATGAAAATTCGGACTCTATTTTAGTTCTGAGCGGCAAATGGTTTCTTGAACGTGATTATCAAGAGACAGCGTTTGGCACTGATTATTACTCATGGTCAATAAGAACTACTTATAATGATCCGAGGTCACATTTAAATTCATCCGATGTTTTCGAAATTTATAATATGTATTTATATGATGAGTTATTATATTGGTATGATGGGATGGCAAATTTCTTCATATTTGAAAAGCGGACTAAATAATAAGTTCGGCGGCAAGGAGTTGGACCGCATGTTCGGTCTCGATTGCCAAGACTTCGGCGCGCGATGGTACCAGCCGAGCCTCGGCCTGTGGCACACGCCGGACGTCTATTGCGAGGACACCCCGTGGCTCTCCCCCTACATACAGGGAGATACCAATCAATTTATTTATAGGAGGTGGCTACGAGTTCATACAACATTATAAATCATTGGGTAAAACAGATGATGCCTATGTAAGTAATATCACGAGGGCCTCGAATGTTATCCAACATTTTATTTCAATCAGATGAGTTTTTTTAAGTTACGAATATTGCTAGTAGTGCATTTATTGATGTCAAGTTTTGCCCCACAATTATTTGCCAGGGTAAGACTGGTTAATCAAATTGATTCCGTCACGAAGTCATTCAGTGTTTGTGATTCAAGTCTATATTGTAGGTTCACAGTCCCAAACAGCAGACTTGAATTGACAAAAAGAATGGTAAATGTTTTATGTCGCATGAATTTGGATAAAGAGTTATTCAAATTGGTGGGGCAAAAACAAAAAATGGCATTCCAAATTTACTTTAATGCGGATTCCACTATTAGTCATTTTATTGTTAAATGCTCCAGAAATGGCAATTCTGTTTGTGAACTATTTTCAAAATTTAATGAATCAAATGTCTATGATTTTCTTTTAGAATATATGAAATTATACCACGGATCATTCCCTTTAGCGAAAGTTGAAGATTCAGATAAACTATTTACAATCTTTCAAACACCTAAGAATAAAACAGAACTGTTACGCATACTTTCTGAAATTTATTATAATCAACAAACTAAAAACGTTAAAAACATATATTCTTTCGTAGGCAGCCTCGACTGTTACGACTTCGGCGCCCGCGTCTACGACCCCGCCGTGGGCCGCTTCACCACTCCCGACCCGCTGGCGTGGGACACGCCGGAGGTCTCACCCTACGTCTACTGCGCCGCCAATCCCATCCGCCACATCGACCCGACAGGGGATAACATAGCGGTCCTTAATTATGAAGATGGAATAAATCAGTACTTAGCCATTCTAATACAAGATGAGGAGGGTATGTGGAGATATTATTCAATGAATGGCGATTGGGTGTATTCACTGACTTTGGGCTCTTTAGGTGGCAAGGGTTATCATGATAGGGGTGAGACATCTTTTGCAAATCCACAACAATTCTTGGATAGTAGTTATAACAATAAAGGTAATGCAGATACTCGAGCGTCAAATCAAGTGAATGGATATAATCTTACTGAAGCATACGAGATAAAAACAAAATTACCTTTGATTCAATTATAAAACATAATCCCAATGGCGAGCATTATTATCGAGCCAAATAAAATAATATGTTATATGGTCTCAATCAAATTATTAATAAGTAAAATCAGGGATCATCAATCCGAGATTAAATCATTGATTATAATGATGGTGTTGTTTTACGAAACATTCTGTCTTGAATGGGCATTAATGTCAACCATCAGCCCGATTGTCGCGGTAATAATTTTACCGATGTTGTTTTTCCTATATCTCATTATGCTGCCGTATTGTTTTAACGTTATAAAACAACACTTTGGATTATTGGTAGTAATCGCTTTTCTTACTATTAAATTTTTGATTATTCTATTTTTGTTTTATAATCATGATGTTTTTGTGAGTGCGCATAATCTTCCGTCATGTTCAATAGGTTTATGCATCTTAATGTCAATTCTGTCCTGATCGGGTATAACCTGATCGGGCTGCCGTCGAAGACCCATTTCTACACCGGCAACATCATCTACACCGACTATGCCGCCGACGGCCGCAAACTTCAGACGCGCTACGTCTACGACAGCAATGAAGTGGCGGTTATCGAGGCCAATGGCAGCCTCCCCCCACCCCTCCTAAAGGAGGGGGCTCGCCGTCGCAATACACGTCACCCATCCTTGTAGGGGCAGAATTCATTCTGCCCGTTGGGGCGGGGGAGGCCGGAGCGTCAATAATTGAGCCGGAGCCGCTGCCGTTGGCGCAACTGTTAGGCAAGCGTGACTATTGCGGTGGCCACATCTACCTTAATGACACAATTGAGCGTGTGCTCACCCCGGTGGGCTACTACAACGATTTGGGTGACCACTTCGCCTATGTGAAAGACTGGCAGGGCAACGTGCGGGTGACGGCTCTATGGCCCGCAACACAGGCCGCCACCTTTTATCAGTTTTGATGTTTTTTCAACGAAATTTCACATTTTTTTGGCCAATTCAAAAAAAATGTGTACTTTTGAAAACTTTATCCGCAGCGAGCACATGAAAACCGTTTTATGCGCTGCGCGATTTGCGGCAGTCGTCTGTCGTTAGCCGTTAGGCCATAGATGGTTAACTGTGAGCAGTCAACCACCGGCGGTCAACGGTCGACGGCTAACCGCCGGTTTTAATAAAATTGTAATAACAATCTTAAAGTACTATAATCTAACAAACAGAACTTATGAAAATCAAACTGTTTATGCTACTTGCGCTCTTTGCATGCCTGCCGATGCTCGCCCAGAACACCGGTGTGCAAGGCGTGGTGATTGACGCCCGTAGCGGAGCCCCGGTGCCCGGAGCGACAGTGATGTTCGACAACCAGAACATTGCCGTCACCACCGGCCCCGAAGGCGACTTCCGCATCTCTACCGCGGTTGCCGGACGCGACGTGGTGACGGTGCTGGGCTACGGCTACAAGGACTGGAGCCAAAACATCGAAATCGTTAACGGCATCATCGACAACCTGGGCACCATCCGCATCGAGCCCTCATCGTCGGCCGCCGGCGATGAGCAGCACGCGGCCTACACCGACGTGGTGCTCAGCGAGACGCAACTCGAGGACGAGGAGGGAACCACCCAGAGCGTGGCCACCCTGAGCGGCGCCACCGACAACCCGTTCTATCAGAGTGCCAGTTACGACTTCTCGATTATGCGCTTCCGCATCCGCGGTTACAACAGCGAGTACACCGACACCTACATCAACGGTGTGGCCTTTAACGACGCCATGCGCGGCCGCTTCAACTACTCGATGATTGGCGGCATGAACCAGGCATTCAAGGCCAAGTCAATCGGTATGGGCCTGGCGCCGACGAGTTACGGCTTTGGCGGCATCGGCGGTGCCAACAACATCCGCACCTTTGCCAAGGACTATGCCCCGGGCTTCCGCGGCAGCGTGGCCTACACCAACGGCAACTACCAGTGGCGCGGCATGGCGACCTACTCGACCGGCCTGATGAAGAATGGCTGGGCGATCACCGCCAGTGCCGTGGGACGCTACGCCCACGAGGGCATCATCAAAGGCTCGTTCTACAACAGTTGGGGTTACTTCCTCGCCATCCAGAAGGTGTTCAACTCGCAGCACTCGCTGTCGCTGACCACCTTTGGCGCCCCAACCAAGCGCGCCAGCAACAGCGCGACGTTTGAGGAGGCATACGACCTGGCCGGTACACATCTTTATAATGCCAACTGGGGCTGGCAAGAGGGCAAGAAGCGCAACGCCCGCGTGGTGGAGGCTTTTGACCCCACCGCCATCCTCAACTGGGTGTGGACGCCCAAGGCCGGTACGACGCTCAACACCGGTATCGCTTTCCACAAGTCGTTCTACTCCAGCAGCGCCCTCAACTGGTACAACGCCCGCGACCCGCGTCCGGACTACTACCGTTACCTGCCCAGTTACTTCGCCAGCGACCCGGACACCTATCAACTCTACACCGACCTGTGGCGCAACAGCGAAGACATGCGCCAACTCGACTGGAACGGCATGTATCAGGTGAACTACCTCAACGCCCTCGAGGCCGAGCGCACCGGCAAGGACAAGGGCTCGACCTACATCATCGAGAAGCGTCACAGCAACCTGGCCGTGTGGCAACTCAACAGCACGCTCAACCACCGCTTTAACGACAAGGTTACCTTGCAGGGCGGCGTGGGCGCCGGCTACACCGTGGCCAGTTACTACAAGACCATGAAAGACCTGCTGGGCGGCAGCCACTGGCTGGACATCGACCAGTATGCCGAGCGTGACTTCCCCGGCGACGCCTCGCTCGCCCAGAACGATATGGACAACCCCAACCGCAAGATCTACAAGGGTGACCGCTTCGGATATGACTACAATATCTACTCGGTGAACGCCAACATCTGGAAGCAGGTGATGATCAACCTCGCCCACTGGGACATCAACTACACCATCAAGGCCAGTTACACCAACTTCCAGCGCGACGGCAAGATGCGCAACGGCCGCTCGCCCGAGAACTCCAAGGGCCGCGGACGCCACCACGAGTTCATGAACGTGGCCTTCAAGGCCGGCGCCACCTATAAACTGGACGGCCGCAACTCGTTCACGGGCAACATCTACTACGGCACTCACGCCCCGCTGCCCTACAACGCCTACATCTCGCCGCGCACCAAGGACGACGCCATCGCCAACCTCAACAGCGAGAAGGTGTTCAGCGCCGACCTGAGTTACGCCCTGAGCCTGCGCCGCTTCAAGGCTGTGGTGACCGCGTTCTTTACCGACCAGCGCGACGCCACCGAGCGCACCGCTTTCTACGATGATCTGGCCGCCACCTTTATGAACTACGCCCTCACCGGTGTGCACAAGGTCTATAAGGGCATCGAGATCGGCGCCAGTTTCAAGATTTTGCCGAGCCTGACGCTGAGCGGAGCCGCCAACATCGCCCGCTACCAGTACAAGAACCGCCCGCAGGGCACGCGCAGTTATGAGAACGGCTCGCAGGCCGATGTGACGCAAACCGTCTATCTGAAGAACTTCTACGTGGGCGGCACGCCGCAAGAGGCCTACTCGTTGAGCCTCAACTGGGCTGCTCCCAAGATGTGGTTCTTTGAGGTGAGCGGAACCTATATGAACAAGGCTTACGTTGACCTGTCGCCCGTGCGCCACGAGGCCTCCACCGTCGAGAACCTGTGGACGCTCGCCTCGAGCGAGGCCGAACTCCGTCAACTCCAGGAGCAAATCACCACCCAGGAGAAACTCAACAGCGCGTTTGTGCTGGGTGCCTCTATCGGCCACGTGATCTACCTCAACCGCCGCGCGTCGTTGAACATCAACATCAACCTCGACAACATCCTCAACAAGAAGGACATCATGACCGGCGGCTATCAGCAGGGACGCTTCGACTACAAGACCTTCTCCACCAGCAAGTACCCCAACAAGTACTACTTCGCTCAAGGTTTCAAAATCTACGTCAACGTGGGCGTCCGCTTCTAATTATTATGAAAGGTTGAGAAGTTGAGGGCTGAGAGGTTGAGCCATTTGCTATCGCAAATGGGAATGAATGTAGGGCCTGGCCTTGGCCTGGCCGTCTCCCGCAGACAAAACCAATCTCCCCGAGCGCGCCAGCGCGAGGCTCAACCCCTAAACCTCTAAACCACTAAACCTTTCACCAACAACAACCAACGATTAATAACAATAACAACCATAAAACCATTATGAAACGACTTAATTTCTATCTGAGCATGCTCCTGATGATGGTCATCGCAGTGGGTTGCAACGACAAGTTCGACATGCCGCCCCTGGCGGTGCCCACAGCCTCCCGCACGCCCAACATGACCATCGCCGAACTTAAGGCGAAGTATTGGAACGATGCCCGCAACTACATCGACACGATCAAGGAGGACGCCGTGATCCACGGCTGGGTGATCAGCAGCGACGAGAGCGGCAACATCTACAAGAGTATGTACATCAGCGACGGCACCGCCTCGCTGGCCATCTCGATTAACGCCAACTCGCTCAACACGACCTACCGTCTGGGCCAGGAGGTGGTCATCAGCCTCAAGGACAAGTTCATCGGCAAGTACAACGGCATGCAGCAGTTGGGCTATCCCGCATGGTATGAGGCCGGCAGCGCGTGGGAGGCAACCTTCCTGCCGCTCGAGTTGTGGCAGACGATGGTCGAGATCAACGGCCTGCCCGACCCCACTAACGAGAACTGCCAGCCCGAGGTGGTCAAGATCAGCGACTTCCAGGGCAAGACCGACGCCGAGACGCTCCGGAAGTACCAGGGCAAGTTGGTCAAACTCGTGGGCGTGAAGTTCCCCGAGGCCGACGGCACCGTGCCTTACAGCGCCGAGGACAAGACCACCAACCGCAACATCCAGGACGCCGAGGGCAACGTGGTTATTATGCGCAACAGCAACTACGCCAACTTCCGCGCCGAGCCCCTGCCTATGGGCGAGGGTGACGTGGTTGGTCTGTTGAGTTTCTACGGTGCCGACACCTGGCAACTCTACATTCGCGACACCAGTGACTGCATCGGCTTCTCGACCGACACCAAGGGCCTGCAGAAAGACCCGTACACCATCGCCGAGGCACTCGCGGCCAAGGCCGAGGGTAAGGAAATCAGCGGCAAGTGGTTCCGCGGCTTCGCCGTGGGTGCTGTCGCTCCGGAGAAGACCGCCGTCAGTTCCAGCGCCGACATTGAGTGGCAGGCTCCCACCACGCTGGCCAACACCCTCGTGCTGGCCGACACCCCCGACGAGAAGGACATCACCAAGTGCCTCATCGTGGCTCTGCCCGATGGTACCGCCTTCCGCAACCAGGCCAACCTGCGTGACAACGAGGCCGTCTACAAGACGAGCGTGATGGTGCGCGGCGACCTGGGCACCTTTATGGGCACCAACGCCATCACCGGCAACAGCGGCGACGCCAGCGAGTTCAAGGTGAGCGTCGTCAGCGGCGGTGTCACCTCCTTGAGCGAGGGCTTCGACAGCGGTCTGCCCGGCGATTGGAAGAACATTACCGTCCAGGGCAACAAGGCATGGTATCAGACGACCTATCAGGATAACGGTTACGCGGCCATGACCGGTTATAAGGGCACGGCCCCGTTTGAGAGTTGGCTCATCACGCCCGCCATCGACATCAAGAACGCTCCGGCCAAGATTCTCTCGTTCCGCACCCAGGTGAACGGCTACGGCAGCACGACCACCACCATGAAGGTCTATCTGCTCTCGAGCGACGACCCGACAACAGCCACCAAGATTGAGTTGCCGGCCAAATTCGCGACCGCTCCCGCCAGCGGCTACAGCAGTTGGCAGGCCAGTGGCGACCTTGACTTGAGCAACTACCCGAGCACCTACTTCATCGGCTGGTGCTACGCGGCCACGAGCGACGCCAACTACGCCACATGGTGTGTTGACGACGTGAAGTTCGGCGAGGCCGGCGGCGGCGATGACCCGACCCCGGGTCCGGACCCGACGCCCAGCAATGCCACGCGAGCCGACTTTGAGACCTTCAACGGCGGTGAGGCAACCGGCTACTACAAGACCTTCACCTCCACCGCGGGCTGGGTGATGACCAACTGCTCGCTGCTCAGCGGCGGCCCCGCCGGCTCGAGCAACCCGCAGTTTGAGTTCATCGGCTTCCGCAACGATGTCACCACCGAGTACGCTTTCGCGCCCACCCTCAACGGTAAGACCTCGTCTGTCGGTACGCTCGTGTCGCCCACAATCTCCGGTGGCATCTCGAAGATTTACCTGCAGTATGGTCTCGCCTTCAGTGACGCCGCCATCTCGTTCCGCATCGACATCAAGCAGAACGGCAGCGTGGTGTGGACCCACACCGAGACTCCGGCCTCGCCCGTCAAGCAGACGGCCTACTCGCTCGAGAAGGCCGTCACCGGCGTGAGTGGCAACTTCACCATCGAGATTACCAACCTGTCGCCGTCGAACCTCGACAGCAACAAGGACCGCGTCTCAATCTGGAACCTCCACTGGGACAACTGATCTGACACACGGCAACAATGCCGCGATACTACCTAACTAACTGGGGGGGGGGCGCAATTAGCCCCTCCTC
Source organism: uncultured Porphyromonadaceae bacterium (assembly GCA_946187345.1). Classification (GTDB taxonomy): domain Bacteria; phylum Bacteroidota; class Bacteroidia; order Bacteroidales; family Muribaculaceae; genus Sodaliphilus. Next base: position 86,356 of record CAMHQD010000004.1, read on the forward strand.
CCGGTTTTTTTTAGACATATATGCCATTCTTATTGAAACACATTACAAATGCGTATGAAAACAACTTTACTAAAACTCATCCTCTTTCCGGCCGCTCTCATTGTCCCGCTGACGATGCTCGTCGGCTGCGACTACCGCTTCGATGACTCGGGAGCCACATTCCGGTTCTTCAACCGCGGCAACACCGCTATCACGGTTGAGTACTTCTCACTCAACGAGCGACAAGTGGATGCCAACAGATATTTTGATGACACAAGCATCACGCGCGAGAAATTTCTGGAACTGGTAAAGAGAAACAACGGCAAACTCAGCGTATATGTCAGCCGGCTGAGCGCAACCGACAATGACCGCAAACCGCTTTGCCGATATGACCTCACAGCCGATGATTGGGACATTTGCCGCAAACTGCAGTTCCCGCCATCGCCCGAGATGAAACATATCGGCATGGAACCCTCCTATGAGGAACTCACGCTGTGGACACCGTCAATTCACGAACTTGTCACTAATCCGGAAAACGAAAGCCAAGACCTATGAGACACTTATACACCTTACTGATAGCGATGCTCACTCTCGCGGCATCCGCAAACGACTCCACACGGCTGTCTCTCACGCCATTTCTCGGCTTGGGCCTCAACAGCCCGTCAGTAAAGACCGACGGCTCGGTACAATCGCGACATGTGCTCAATGCCGGTGTCAGACTCGACTACCACCTCGGCAATCACTGGATGCTCGGCGCGGGGCTGCAATATCACTTCAGCGACATCATCGTCAACAACAACAGTTTCTTGAGATGTGGCATGATTGGACTCATAGCCGCCGCCACATTCCGCTACAGAGCAATCTTCCTTGACACCGGCCTGCAACTCGATGTGCCAGTCCATAGCGACTTCCACAACCCTAATTGGGAGGCATACCACGGCTATGTTGACAATATGGGCAACACCAATGGTGTGGTGCTCGGATGGCCCGTCGGCGTAGGCGTGCAACTGCGGCACGTCGTGCTGCGCGCTGGCGTAACTGTCGGCCTGACGCGCGTCTATAACTCCACCGCCATCACAGCCGCACGGAACAACATCTTCACCTTCACCATCGGCTACCGCTTCCGCCTCAAGTGAGGCCACGTCAAGATTTTGCGTCTCCCCTCACCTACCAGATGCGGGGAGACGTATTGGATGTGTGTTGTGAATTAAAATCAGGCAACGCTGCCGCATGGGAAATCCGGGAAAAACGGCAATAAAGACAATACAATAGTTCGGTAATTTTTTGGGTTTTGGTACATTCGCTATGGTGGTGTGAGAATTCTTGGGATGCTTCGCCGTCTTGCGGGATTAATGCGCGAATCGAGTAGGTCGGGAAACGAAAGTTTTCTGACCTACTTTCGTTTCCTT
>CAMHQD010000005.1 GCA_946187345.1 uncultured Porphyromonadaceae bacterium
CTAGGACGCCGCCCTCTCACGGCGGAAACCAGGGTTCGAGTCCCTGTTTCACTACGATAATAGCCTCTCCCTGCCGGAGGGGCTTTTTTGTTTCTGTTATCAAAGCGGCATGGCCGCTTTGCCCTCCACTCGGCCGCTTTTCGCGCCACTCCTTTTAATGTGGCTGCTGTTTATGACAGATTGTCACGAGGTGGGGAAGTGGCACGGGGTGTGCTATAATGGGTGTGCGCGGCGCGTTGATTGCGTTGCACAGCAAGAATTTTTTAACAACTTAAAATAACAACAGATTTATCATGACAATCAAACCATTGGGCGATCGCGTACTCGTGGAGCCCGCCAAGGCAGAAGAAGTAGTGGGCGGTATCATCATTCCTGATAGCGCCAAGGAGAAGCCGCTGAAGGGTCTTGTGAAGGCCGTTGGCTGCGGCACGAAGGACGAGCAGATGCAGGTGAAGGCCGGTGACACGGTGCTGTATGGCAAGTATGCCGGCACTGAGATTGAGATTGACGGCGAGAAGTTGCTGATGATGCGTCAGAGTGACATTCTGGCAGTAGTTGAGTGATGACAGTTGTTACGATACTTTGTCTCACTTTACAAATTATAAATAATAAATAAAGAAATAACAAAATGGCTAAGATAATTAAATTTGACATCAAGGCTCGTGAGGAGTTGAAGAAGGGCGTTGATCAGTTGAGTAACGCTGTGAAGGTGACGCTTGGTCCAAAGGGCCGCAACGTGATTTTGGACAAAAAGTACGGCGCTCCGCACATCACGAAGGACGGAGTGAGCGTGGCGCGCGAGGTGGAACTCGAGGATGAGTTCCAGAACATCGGTGCGCAACTCGTGAAGGAGGTCGCCAGCAAGACCAACGACGATGCCGGTGATGGCACGACCACCGCTACCATTCTGGCTCAGTGCATCATCAACGAGGGCCTGAAGAATGTGGCCGCCGGAGCGAACCCGATGGACGTGAAGCGTGGCATCGACAAGGCCGTGCGTGCTGTTGTTGAGGCTATCCGCGCCCAGGCTCAGGAGGTTGGCGACGACCTGCGTAAGATTGAGAATGTTGCTCGAGTGAGCGCTAATAACGACGAAGAGATTGGCCAACTGATCGCTCAGGCGATGGAGAAGGTGAAGCGTGATGGCGTGATCACCGTTGAGGAGGCCAAGGGCACCGACACTCATGTGGAGGTTGTCGAGGGTATGCAGTTTGACCGCGGCTATATCTCGCCTTACTTTGTGACCAACACTGAGAAGATGGAGTGTGAGATGGAGCGTCCGTACATTCTGCTGTTTGACAAGAAGATTAGCGGTTTGAAGGACATCCTGCCGTTGCTGCAGTCGGCTTTGCAGGAGCATCGTCCGATGCTGATTATCGCCGAGGACGTTGACGGCGAGGCGCTGGCATCGTTAGTTGTGAACCGTCTGCGTGGCTCGCTTGAGGTGTGTGCCGTGAAGGCTCCAGGTTTTGGCGACCGTCGCAAGGAGATGCTCGAGGATATCGCTATCCTGACGGGCGGCATGGTGATCAGCGAGGAGAAGGGTCTGACGCTTGAGGGCGCGACCATCGATATGCTGGGTACTGCCGAGAAGGTGACTGTGAACAAGGAGAACACGACTATCGTGGGCGGTGCAGGCAGCAAGGAGTTAATCGCCGACCGCGTGGCGCAGATTCGCGTGCAGATAGAGAACACCAAGTCGACCTATGACAAGGAGAAACTGCAGGAGCGCTTGGCGAAACTGAGCGGCGGCGTGGCAGTGCTCTATGTTGGTGCGCCGAGCGAGGTGGAGATGAAAGAGAAGAAGGATCGCGTGGACGATGCGTTGAGCGCGACGCGTGCCGCGGTGGCCGAGGGCATCGTGCCCGGTGGCGGCGTGGCTTATATCCGTTGTCTTGAGTCTCTCGACAGTTTGGTTGGTGCTGACGCCGACGAGCAGACCGGTATCAACATCGTGCGCCGCGCCATCGAGGAGCCGTTGCGCCAGATTGTTGAGAACGCCGGCCTTGAGGGTGCGGTGATTGTCAACAAGGTGAAGGAGGGCAAGGGTGACTATGGTTACAATGCCCGCACGGACAAGTTTGAGAACCTGTTTGAGACTGGTGTGATTGACCCGGCGAAGGTGACGCGTGTGGCGTTGGAGAATGCGGCCTCGATTGCCGGTATGTTCCTCACTACCGAGTGTGTGATTGCCGAGAAGAAGGAGCCCGAACCCGCAGCACCGGCCGGTGCCCCGGGTATGGGCGGCATGGGTGGCATGATGTAAGCCATATTGTCAGCCCCAGTTAAAGGGGTGCAAATGATAAGACGATAGTCGCCGTCCCACTGAAGTCGGGGCGGCGACTATTTCTATTTGCGGTTGATATCAAACTGAAGCGGGGTGTCTTGTAGCCCCGTTTTTTATTCTACCATAAAGAATGTGATAGAGTCAGTGGCGATATCGTCGAGGAACCTGTAGGTGGTGTCACTTTCCCAGATGGGGATGCTATCGTTATGCTTGCCGATGACAGTTCCGATGCCGATGCCGGTTGTGCTGCCGCCGACGAGTGTCATTCCGGCCTGCTTGGTCTTTTGTTTCTTTGGTTTAGGTTTGCTGTAGGTGGTGTAGAACAGGGCTTTGGTGGTGGTGCATAGGTCAGACTTGCGGTCTTTGGCCACGGAGCCGATTTTGCCGGAGAATTTCTTGCGTATGAGCCACCGTTTGCCGGCTTGTTTGTCAACGATAATGAGTACGCCGCCCTCTTTGACGTTGACTTTGGTCTGTTCGTCGAGCGTCATTCCGGCTTGCAGTTCGGTGGGTTGGTCCTTGAGCCATGCTTTGGCGGCTTTCTCGATGTGGAAGGTTCTTGCCATCAGAGTGGTGAGGGCTGAGATGCCGAGCACGATAGTTATGAGAATCAGTTTTTTCATAATTAGTTAACGATTATAATAAGGATTGTTTTAACCACTTGAAGTCATATTTAACGCGCAGTGCGGCAAGTGCCGCTTTGTAAATGTTGCGGCTTTCGGGCACGAGCACTATTGTGGTGAAGATGAGGGTGAAACGGTAGAATCGTCCCTGTAGAGTCGCGTTTATCATTACAATAGTGAGAATGGTGAGCAGGGGCACGAGCACGATGTTGGTGAGATATGAACTGCGTAACCATTCTCTAAAGAAGACGGCCCAGGGGCGTTGAGCCTGAGGCAGATGAGTCTGAATCGCGGTGAGGAGAACCTCGAAGGCATAACTGAGGACGAAAGCGATGAGTATATTGATTGATAGGGGTACTTCGCTGGGGTAGCGGGTGGTGTTGTGAAGTGTTTCGAGGCAGGCGGCGTGGATTTCAACCCCAGGCATGTATGCCCGGCGTGAGGGCACTCTCATGACGTCGCTTCCGCTGCTTGTTACGCCGATGAGCACGATGCGGCCTTTAATCTCATCGGCATAGTCTTGCAGTTGTTCGGCGTTAATGATTCGACACCCGGTGTTGTAGTCGATTATGAGTGGTGTTTGGCGCAGTTCAAGCGATTGCGTGATGCCGTAATGGTTGTTCCAAATATTGTTGAGCAATGCGACCATAGCGGTGTCGCCGTCTTGCTGGACCGGGCAGAATGTGTGTACGACGCCGGCTTGGTCGATATCCAGTAGTGAACTTCCGGATTGCAAGCCGAGAGAGTCGGCGAAGTAGGATTGGATAGTGTTGCCGTCTTCGTCTGTCATTCGCGCCATCACGACGCGTTGCCGGATTGCGGTGAGAGCGGTAGTGAGGCAACTGTCGGCCTTGCGGTCGGATGGTTGTGGGAACACGGCATCGATGCCGACAGCAATAGGCTCCATGCCTGAAAGCTTTTCCAACACTCCCGCGATATAGTTACGGTTAACGTGGGTGCCGAGATCGACGACGACAATGTTGTCGGCCACAGCCACATCCTCGTCCTGCTCGCCCTGGAAGACGGTCTCGCTAAGTGAGTTGGCGCTGACACTTTTCTGGTAAGGATTTTTGAGCCCGAGCCAGTCAAAAAGCGCACCGAACGCACCGGTGAGCGCAATAGCAATAATGACGACACATAAGTGGTCGCGATGAAAAGTGAATCTAAGCCAATTTTTGGACATAAGAAAACCCTAATCTTGTGGAAAAACAAAGGTCATATCATAACATGGCAACAAATATAATCATTATTTTTGAATAAACTATTTTTTCTTGAAATTTTGGCACAAAATTTGCTATAGTTATTGTGATATAAGTTTTTTTTTGTAACTTTGCACGCTTAAACGCGTTTTTGTGAAAAGATGAGACAACTCAAGATTACCAAATCGATTACCAACCGTGAGAGCGCGTCGCTCGACAAGTATCTGCAAGAGATTGGCCGTAAGGAACTTATCTCTGTTGAGGAAGAAGTGGAGTTGGCGCAGCGTATCCGTCAGGGTGATGCAGAGGCGTTGGACCGGCTTGTTAGCGCGAACCTGCGTTTTGTTGTGTCTGTGGCAAAGCAGTACCAGAATCAAGGGTTGGGTCTTCCCGACCTTATTGATGAGGGTAATTTAGGCCTGATCAAGGCCGCCCAGAAGTTTGACGAGACCCGTGGTTTCAAGTTTATCTCCTACGCTGTGTGGTGGATCCGTCAGTCGATTCTCCAAGCACTTGCAGAGCAGGCACGTATCGTGCGTTTGCCGCTGAACCAGGTCGGTTCTCTTAACAAGATAGGCAAGGCGCTGTCGCGCTTCGAGCAAGAGCATGAGCGCCGTCCGAGCGCCGAGGAACTTGCCGAGGAGTTGCAAGTGCCTGTCGAGAAGATAAGCGACACGATGAAAGTCAGCAGCCGTCACGTGAGTGTTGACGCGCCGTTTGTTGACGGTGAGGACAACAGTCTGTTGGATGTGCTACCAAATGACGACTCGCCGATGGCCGATAGTACGTTGAACCAGGAGTCGCTATCGAAAGAGGTGGCACGCGCTTTGGAACAACTCAACCCTCGCGAGCGTGACATTCTGCGTATGTTCTTCGGCATCGGTTGCCAAGAGATGACGCTTGAGGAGATTGGGGCCAAGTTCGACCTCACTCGCGAGCGAGTGCGTCAGATTAAGGAGAAAGCGATCCGCCGGCTGAAGGGCCAAAAGAGCAAGTTGCTCAAGGCTTACCTTGGGTAAGTACTAAGTATTGCGTATTGACATTGTTGCAAAAAAGAATTGGCGGGGTGCGATTGCGTGCCCCGTTTTTTTAATATAAATATTCACTTTTTTTGGTGGTGTGGATTTTTTTTGCTACCTTTGCGATGCAAAACAGAAGAACTGTTGGATAAAGAGAAGAAGATGTTTTAAGTTCATTGACATTAGTCATATCCACATCAAAGCAGATCGGGATACTCTTCAAATTATATTGAAATGCCGAGAAACGTAGCCATATCAATGGCGGGCCTCACTCCCTTAGTGGAGTCGCACCGGTTGTGACGGAGGATTACAGCGATATGGTTGCCCTCAAATCCTGTTTTTATCGGAGTTTCATCACATCCTTTGGTGTGGATTTCCTATAGAAGTCTCGCGCGTACAACACTGTGATGTTGTGTGCCCGAGACTTTTTTTGTACCTTTGCAGCCGATTTTGAGACATTATAATGTAGATGACAAACGATAATAACAATATGACGCGGCGTTTGGCTTTGTCGCTGACGGTGTTATTTATAGCGGTAGCGGCTGTGGCGCATACGGCGGACAGTCTTGTTTTGGTGTCAGCCGATAGTGCCGCCATTGCTACCGCCGACACTGTGGGGATTCCAAAGCGCCCCGGATTTTTTAAGCGCATTATAGACTACTTCACAGAGACTGAGGAGGAGGAGTTGGCGGCTCGTAACAAGCGAGTGCGCTTCAGCGTGCTTGGAGGTCCGAGTTATTCGGGTGATAGCAAGTTGGGTATCGGCCTGGCCGGCGTAATCAATTTCCGGACAAAGGGGAGCGAGTATCCGATGCAGCCGAGCACAGCAATGGTGTTTGCCAGCATTTCGACAGAGAAATTCTGGACGGCAGGAGTGCGCAGCATTTCGTTTTTCAAGGGCGAAAAGATACGCCTTAACTGCGATATTGATTTCAGTTACTCGCCGCGCCGATATTGGGGCGTCGGTTACGACAGGGGTAACGTTAATGACGGCTACATCAAACTCAAAGAGTATGACATCTTTGTGGTCGCCGAGTGGTTGTGGCGTGTGCGTCATAATTTGTACTTGGGTCCTGCCGTGCGGTGGGACTATGTGAACGGCGGTTCAAACGACCATCCGGAGTACTTCAACGGTCAAGACGTTGTCACGCGCAACTATGGAGTGGGACTGGTTGCCGTTTATGATAGTCGCGATGTGATACAGAACGCCTACAGCGGTTGGTATGTATATCTGGGACAGATGTTCCGTCCCAAGTGGTTAGGCAACGACTATGCGTTTTCTACGACTGAGTTGCGGTTGAGCCATTACCGCAAGGCGTGGAAGGGTGCGGTGATCGCCGCCGAGGTTCGCGGCAAGTTTAACTTCGGCAATCCGTCGTGGGCGATGATGAGTCTCTTTGGCGACAACTACACCATGCGCGGCTACTACAAGGGCCGTTACCGTGACAAGCATATTGTCACGGCGCAACTTGAGGTGCGTCAGCACATCTGGAAAAGTATCGGCTTGGTCGCGTGGGGCGGCGGAGGTAGTGTGTTTCACGATACCGACTCATTCAAGCACTGGTTGCCCAACTTCGGTATCGGTGCCCGTTGGGAGTTCCGTAACCGCATCAATGTCCGGTTGGACTACGGCTTTGGTAAGCGTGGCCAGTCTACATTTATTTTCTCAATTAACGAGGCGTTTTAAGACAAGAGAACGATAGAATAAAAAAGTACAGGAGTTTTATTCATACACTCGAGCAATCAAATAATCGAAAAGAGAACCCAAATGAAGCGTTTTTTCACTAATCAACGGTTAATATATTGGATATTTGTGGTTGTGCTGATGATACCCAACATTGGCATGTTCTACACTGAGAGCACCGGCTTGCTCACGCGCGTTATTGCTGTGTTGCTGCCAGTGGGTTGCTATATGGCGGCCTTCACATTGCGACGGAGGCCAGGCGTAATGTTCTGGTGGTTGTTCTTGCTGGTGTTTATCGGCGCGTTCCAGACGTTCCTGCTATTCCTGTATGGCGAGAGTCCTATTGCTGTGGATATGTATCTTAACGTGGTCACCACCAATGTCACCGAGGCGAGCGAATTGCTTGCCAACCTGCTTGGTGGCCTGCTATTTGTTATTGGAGTGTATGGCGGCAGCATCGCGTTGGCTATTGTGTCGCAGCGTGCGTCTACGACTCTCGATGAATCGTTCCGTCATCGCTGGCGCCGTATGGGGCTCTGTTTGGCAGCGGCCGGGTTGTTGCTGCTCGGCGTGAATTATGCGGTTGACAAACGCTTCCGCCTACTCAACGATGTGTTTCCGGTGAATGGTGTCTACAATATGGTTCTGGCAGTGGAGCGCTTTAGTGACGGTATCACTCGTGCGGACGACTGGCGGACATTTGACGCCCAGGCCCACCGCACACGGCAAGACTCGGTGCCGGAGGTGTATGTGCTCATTGTGGGTGAGACGGCGCGCGCGGCCGATTTTGCCATATACGGCTATGACCGTCCCACCACGCCGCGACTGAGCGCATTGGGTGATAGCATTGTCGCCTTCAGCGACGCATTGACGATGAGCAACACGACCCACAAGAGTGTGCCGCTATTGTTAAGTGCGGTAGCCAGCGAGGGGAGTATGGATAGTCTCTATACTCAACGTGGATTGATTAACGCATTTGCCGGAGCCGGCTTTGCCACGGCTTATTATAGTAACCAGCGTCGCAATCATTCGTTCATAGACCGCTTTGGCAGCGAGGCCGATGAGGTGCATTTCCTCAAGGATAGCCTGCTGCTGGCAAACGTGTATGATGAGGAACTGTTGCCGCTTGTTGATGATCGCCTGGCTCGCTATGATGGCGGCAAACTGCTAATCGTGCTACACACCTACGGGTCACACTTCAAATACCATGACCGCTATCCGGAGCAGATGGCTTACTTCAATCCCGAAAATCCTGTGAGTGCCGAGATGGTGATGCGTGACCAACTCGTGAACGGCTACGACAATACCATCCGTTATGCTGACCACATTGCCGGCGAGATAATCGCGAGACTGGATAGCCTTGATGTGCCCGCGGCAGTGATTTACACCAGTGACCACGGCGAGGACATCTATGACGACAAGCGTGGCCGCCTGTTGCACGCCTCGCCTGTGCCTACCTATTGGCAGGTGCACGTGCCGCTGGTGGTGTGGACCTCAGGTGAGTACCGCACGTCTTATCCTGAAAAGTGGAGCGCGTTAGTTGCCAACGCTTCTCGTCCCGTGGCGACAAATATGGTACTTTATCACACTGTACTCGATATGGCCGGCATCGCGACTCGTCTCACGCGCCCAGAGTTATCGCTTGCCGGTGCGGGATATAATCCACCAGAGCGCCTCTATGTGACAGACCACAATGAATTCGTCCCTTTGAATCAAGCGGGCTTTAAGCGGCTTGACCTTGACGAGTTTAGCCGTCGCGGTATCTCATTCTGAATGTGAATTACCATAGCGTAAGGTGACGGTACTTGTGTCTCAAATAGTGAGACACAAGTACCGTCACCAAATTAATTACGATACCTGTATCAGCGGAGAATCTTCTCGAGTTGGGCTGTGTTGCGCGCGATTTCCTCATCGCTCACCTCGTAGTTAGCCAGATCGTTGGCGAAGTAACGGTCGTAGGCAGTCATGTCAATCAGCCCGTGGCCAGAAAGGTTGAAGAGGATGACTTTCTTCTTACCCTCAACTTTGGCTTGCAAGGCTTCGCGGATGGCGCTTGCGATGGCATGAGATGACTCTGGGGCGGGAATGATGCCCTCGGTGCGAGCGAAGAGTGTAGCCGCCTTGAACGATTCGAGTTGCGGAATATCGACAGCGTCAATCAGGCCGTCATGCTTGAGTTGGCTGACAATAGCACCGCCACCATGGTAGCGCAAGCCGCCGGCGTGGATGTTGGCCGGAGCGAAGTTGTGGCCGAGTGTGTACATCGGGATAAGCGGAGTGTAACCGGCCTCATCACCGAAGTCATACTCAAATTCACCGCGGGTCAACTTCGGGCAACTCGATGGTTCAGCCGCAATAAAGCGGATGTTGGCACCCTCCTTGAAGTTCTTGCGCAAGAACGGGAACGCAAGACCGCTGAAGTTGCTGCCGCCACCAAAGCATGCAATAACCGTGTCGGGCATCTCGCCAGCCATCTCCATCTGCTTGAGCGCTTCTTGTCCAATCACCGTCTGGTGCAGCGCGACGTGGTTGAGCACCGAGCCGAGGACATATTTGCAGTTGGGTGTACTCATGGCCAATTCGACGGCCTCACTGATGGCAGTGCCAAGGGAACCTTTGTAGTTGGGGTGTTCGGTGATAATCTTGCGTCCGGCCTTGGTGCTCATGCTCGGAGATGCAATAACTTCGGCGCCATAAGTCTGCATGATAGAGCGCCGGTAAGGCTTCTGCTCATAACTGATTTTCACCATATACACGGCGAGTTCCAGTCCAAAGTGCTTGGCGGCCATCGATAGTGCGGCTCCCCATTGTCCGGCACCGGTCTCTGTGGTAATATTAGTGATGCCCTCTGCCTTGCAATAGTAGGCTTGTGCGATGGCACTGTTGAGTTTGTGTGAGCCTACCGGGCTGACACTTTCGTTCTTGAAGTAGATGTGGGCAGGAGTGTCTAATGCTCGTTCCAATCCCTCGGCACGCACCAGAGGGGTAGGACGCCAGATGCGGTAGAGTTCTCGCACTTCGTCCGGAATCTCGATGAACGGGTCGGTGTAGTTCACTTCCTGGTCGCTACACGCGCGTGCGAATAGTGGATACAAGTCCTCGGCCTTGATCGGCTCATGGGTGGCAGGGTTGATCATGGGGCGTGGCTTGTTAGGCATGTCCGCGATCACATTGTACCATGTGGATGGGATGTCCTGCTCTTGAAGTAAGAATTTTTTCTTAAGCATAGTTCTTGAAAATTTATAGTTATGCAAAAATTTTTAATCTTTGATGCAAATTTAATCATTTTTCCTAACATACAAGCATTTTTGTTGAAAAAATATAAATTTTTGAGATTTTTTTTCAAAAGATTACTATTTGTCGCAGTAAAGTGATGTTTTTTCTATCTATATTCTTATCAGCGATTATTCATTATATGCAAAGGGAGGGCAATCCGATTTAATTGCCCTCCCCTTGTTAACATATTCTATATTCTCTACTCTTTAAGAATCGCATTTAGGATGACATTAACATCGCCAACGTTCACCTCTCCATCGCCGTTAACGTCATACTTATTGTCACTATCTTCGTTGAGTATTGCCTCAAGAACAACATTCACATCACCAACGTTCACTTCTTTATCTCCGTTAATATCAATTGGATTATCGGCCGACGGAATCTCAAACGCGGCTATGACGCAGGCAAACTGAGGCACGCTGAGCGCAGTGGCGCCGATGGTGACGTTGCCACGCACTCGCAACATAGCATACAGGCGGTCATCATTAATAATGATGTTTTGGGCAGTGGCAACGCTTGAGCATAACTGCACTTGCTCATCAATCTCAAGGGTCGCGCAGTTGACTTTGCCAAGCATGGCCGGCGCATAGAGGCCATTGAACCACGCGGCATAGATGTGGTTGCTATCGCACGGCGCGACATCGAAGAAGCCTGACCAGCCTTTGCCGAGAGTGATGCCGTTGAGTGCCTCGCCCGTAGTCTTGTCAAATTTAATCAGCAACGCGTCGCGCGTCAGTTTGCCGCTGTTCACGTCTTTGCCTCCGGCCATGAGCCCCAACTGCCCCTCGGCAGCCAGCCAAAGGCTCTCGCCAATGACTTTGAACGACGGCACTTGAAGCGGCGTCTTGGTGTTGAGGGTGTTGGGGTAGATGTTAAACCACAGGGCGCTGAGGTCACTGTCAAAGCAGATGGCCGCTAAATTCAGGTTAGTGGTCGCGGGCACCTCAACGCTCTTACCGGCAAGTGAAACGGTGGCGGCCTCGCCGTTGCCGGTCATGTGTAGCAAAGCGTAAATCTTGTCTCCGTCCACGGCAAGACAACGTATATTGTCCTGAGTAATTTCGCCGGCAGTGGTGATGTGGCCCACATATTTACCAGTGTTGTCGAGTTTGATGAGGAAGGCGTTGCCAACACTTTTCTGGCTATCGCCATCCCAACCAGTGATGTTGTGCGGCAAGATTGTTTTGCCGTCAATATAGATGGCTGCGCGTTGGTTGCCGGCAATGTAAATGTTGCCCTCGGCATCCATCGCGGCATCTGCCACTGTCACGCCACTGGAGATAAACTCGGCGTCAACAATGCCTGTAGCGGGTTCGGTCTCGACAGTTAGTAGTTTGGTCCATAGTAGTTTGCCATCGCCGTCTACTTTGACCACAAACGGACAATAGAAACGTTTCTCGACATTGAGGAAAGGCGATGAGATTGTTTGGTTATATCCCGGTCCGATGAGTGTCGGATTTAGCCCCTCGGCACCCTGGGTGACACGCAAGGCGGTGACAACCACGGCTCCACCGTCGGCAGTTGGCATGACGCGTCCGTTGCCGGAGGCGATTTCGCCGTTGCTGGCATAGACACACCATTGAGGCGTGCCATCAGTCGCAATCTTTGTCAGGCAGAACGTCATGGGCGAAGCGGTGCCGTTGTAGTATGGCGTGCCGGCGGCAATGACGTTGTCGCCAAAAAGCACGCGGTCGCTCTCACTGCCTGCTCCCACATTACCGAAGGCGAGAAGTGTGCCGTCTGTAGCCAAGGCGATGTTGGTGCCTTGAGTGGTCTGGCCTTGGCCGCTGACTGTGCTGATGGCGGGATCGACTGTGAAAGCGTGTGCCCAAAGGGCTATGGTGCCATCGTTGAGCGACTGAGCGGCGGCGCAGATTGATGTGGCCGCAAATAATAATGCAAATAAATATTTTTTCATCTTCAATTATTAAAGAGGGGAGCACACCGTGCTCCCCTCTGAAACAGGGAACTTGCGTTCGAGAATATTTTATCGGACGATGAGTTTGCTACCGGCGGCGATGTAGATGCCGGTGGGCAGGGTAGCGCTCTGGCCGGCATTGACAACGGCTACGCGTTGGCCGAGGGTGTTGTAAACCGTGACAGCCTCACTGCCGGTGGCAGTGACGGTGTTTCCGCTGACGCTCACGCCGCCCTTGTCGGCATTCAGGTCACGCACGGCGGTGGGATTGTCGACGCGCACTTGGATGCTTTGTTTTACAGAGGGATTGCCGGCACTGGTGACGGTGATGGTGGCAGTCTCGGCCGCCGGGGCGCGGCGAGCGGGAGCGTTGCTCCACGTGCCGTGCTTGTCGGCGGTGATAAGGCCATTCTCGTCGATGGTGGCAACGCTTTGGTCGCTGCTACTGTAGATGAGGGCGCCGTTGGCGGCGGTTGCCGGGATGACGGAGGCGTTGAGTTGATAGGTGTCGCCGCCGAGGTCGAGGACTATGGGTTGGCTCGGGTCAAGTCCTCCGAGGTCGATGCCGGAGATTGTGCCGGCGCTCTCGGGCACCGTGATGGACTGCTGCACCCAGCGGAACTCCTCGCTATTGAACTTCTCGCCGCTGCCGGCAAACGTCACGTCGACGTTCTTGGCACCGTGGCGGAACATAAGGTAAACGTCAGTGCCGCGGGCGAGCAGCGACTGCGCGCTGGCTGTGAAATTGCAGTATTCCGCCTCGTCAAGCACCTCAAGAGATGTGGGGTCAATCTTATTGAGCAGGCCGGTGCTTGTCCACAAGGCGCTGGCGGGAGTGAGGCCGCGCTGGGCGACATAAAGGTTGCCGTCAACGCCCTCATAGAGACCGTAGAAACTATTCTGGTTACTTGCCTTGACAAGGCATGCGGTGGGCTGGCCATTGGTGGCGTCAAACTGGATGAGCCACGGCTCGCGGGCATTGCGAGTGGCGCTGTTGGTATAGGTCTTGTCGCCGATGGTGAGCCCGAACTTGGCCGAGCCCGCCACATAGAGTTTGTCGCCAATCGCGGCGAGGGTGTGCTCGTTCCACGCGCTGCCGCTGACGCTCGAGGCGATATAGTTGGCCCAATTGACACCCAGGTTGGTGTTGAGTTCTGCGACGAGGAGGCCGCCATAGGTGGTAGCGGGAGTGAACGTATTGTCGTCGAGGCTAAAGTCAGTGTTTGCCAGGCCGACAGCCCAAGCGAGCATATAGATTTTGTCGCCCACAATTTGGAGGCGTTGGACAGTCTCTTGGGTTGAAGAGCCTCTGCTGACGAGATGGTTGATGTAGTTGCCGTCGGCGTCAAGTTTGATGACGAAGAGGTTTCCGGCGGTCTTCTGCGCGCTACCGTTCCATGTGTCAACGTTATGGCAGGGGATGGTGACACCGTCGACGGTGACATCGGCACACATGATACCGCCCACGTAGATGTTGCCGACAGCGTCAACGTCGAGCGCGTTGGTTTTGATGCCTTGAGTGATGACGTCTTTTGCCTGTGACCATGCGGGATACTTGTCGGCAGCGGCGGTGGTGTCGGGCGTGAGTTCCTTGATCCACTCGATGGCGCCATCGGCGTCGACCTTGATTACGATGGCGAGATAGGCACGTGTATCGCCATTGACAAGTTCCCAAGCAAGTTCGCGCGTGTCACCGGCGGCATCGGTGAAAGCGATTGGCGCTGAATTGCCTTCGGTGTGTCGCACGTTGGTAAAGATTACCGCGCCGCCGTCGGCAGTGGCGGCAATCCTGTCCTCGTTGCTTGAAATCTCACCCACGCTCTGACAGATGCTCCAGAGCACATCGCCTCCTGTGGTCAACTTCATTGCCACAAGCCCCTGGTTGGCGCTGTTGCCGCTGTAACCGGCGACACCGGTCGCAACCTCATCGCCGCCGAACAGAATCGACTGCTCATCGCTTGTGGAGCCTGCCTGACCCACAACGAGGAGGTTGCCGTCGGCAGCAAAGGCCATACTGCCGCCCTGGCTCGTCACGGACGAGCCGCCGTCGCTGTTGCTTACTTCCTTGACCCAATTGGTCTGGAGGGTAAAAGACTGTGCTGTGGCCATCGTCGCCGATGCCAGCAGAGCCAGTCCAATCATGTAGGTTTTTTTCATAAATTTTGACGAATTTAGTATGATTTGTATTTTCGACGGCAAAATTACTGCATTCCGGTAGTATGCAAAATCGCAAAATTTGGTGAAAAAGCCAATGTCATATCCCCCCGATTGGTTATTGTGCATACCGAATAATGGTAGTAATTTTGCAGGCGAAATGGATAGGAACTTAACAATCAGGCGGCTTGAGGTGCTGCTGGTAATGACGATTGCGACGGCTTTCGCGGCCGTGGCGGCGACCGTGCGCGGCACGGTGCGCGACGCCGCCACCGGTGACGGTGTGCCCTTTGCCACGGTCACTGTCCATCCCGGAGGAGTTGCGTCGGCCACCGATGCCAATGGTCGCTTTTTCTTTGAACTCAGTTCGGGCTCTTATGAGTTAAAGGCTTCATACGTAGGATATAAACCGGCTTCAGTTAGAGTGACAGTCAAGGCGGACGTCGATGTGACAATCACAATTCAGGAGGATTCGCAATTACTCGACGAAGTTGTGATTACCGCCACCGAAGGTGCCGGTCTGTCGTCGAGCAGCCGCATTGACCGCGACGCGATGAGTCACCTGCAACCCACCAGTTTCACCGACCTGCTTGAATTGTTGCCGGGCAACGTGAGCCATACGCCTGACATGGGTAGCGCCAACACTATCAAACTGCGGGAAACCGGCACACTGGGTGCCAACGGCCAAGCAACCGAGGGGAGTGACTACACCATCTCGTCGCTCGGCACGTTATTTGTTGTTGACGGGGCACCCGTCAACGGCGATGCCAACCTGCAGAGTGTGCCCGGTAGCAGTAGCACCGACCCAGAGGGCAAACGCGATATTACCAACCGCGGTGTTGACATGCGCACCATCAGTACCGACAACATCGAGAGCGTGGAGGTCGTGCGCGGTATCCCAAGCGCCGAGTATGGCAACCTCACAAGCGGTATGGTGAACATCAAACGCATCCGCCGCGCCACGCCGCTCACGGCGCGCTTCAAGGCCGACGAATACAGTAAACTTGTGAGTATTGGTAAAGGTTTCAACCTGGGAACACGAGACCATGTGATGAACGTGGACGGCAGTTACCTCGACAGTAAAGTGGATCCACGCAACAATCTTGAGAATTACAAGCGATTGACGCTCTCGACGCGCCTTAACATGCGTTGGGATCGCCCCGCGTTGCAAACCGGCTGGGTCGTTGGTGTGGACTATACAGGTTCGTTTGACAATAGCAAGACAGACCCCGACTTGAGTTATAACCGCATTAACGAGTACCGCAGCAGTTATAACCGGGTCGCTTTGACAAGCGACTTGAACCTTCGCTTGACACGCTGCCGCTGGCTCAACCACATCAACGTCAATACCAGCGTGAGTTATCAGAGTGACCGGCTCACACGGCGTCGTCAAGTGTCGCCGCAGCGCGCCAGTGTTGCGCCAACCACAATGGAGGCGGGCGAGCACGATGGGCGATACTTGTTGAGTGAGTATATCGCTGACTACAGTAACGATGGCCGTCCGGTCAATATTTTTGTCAAGGCTAAAGCCGAGGGTGAGGCCGGCACAACGACATTCCTTAATAAATATAAGGTGGGCGTGGAATGGAATTTCTCCAAGAATTACGGTCGCGGGCAGGTATATGACCTTGAACGACCGCTCAGTGCGTCGTGGACGACGCGTCCGCGAGCCTTTAGCGACATTCCGTCGCTGAACGTTGTGTCGGCATTCGTCGAAGACGACATGAGCGCTCGCATCGGTTCGCACACACTGCAGTTGCAGGCCGGGTTGCGCTCCATCGGTCTCGCAGGATTGGGTAGCCGCTATACGCTTGCCGGTAAACTTTATCTTGACCCGCGCTTCAATCTCAAGTGGGAGTTTCCGTCCATCACGGTGGGGGAGCGGCAACTCAAACTGCATTTGGCCGGCGGCTATGGCTTGACGACCAAGATGCCTACTATTGCCTATCTCTTTCCTCAGGCTCATTACAGCGATTTTATCCAACTCAATTACTACGATGTGAACGACCCCGCCGGTCGTAGCCGCATAAGCCTGCGCACATATATTGACGATGTGACCAACTACGACCTGCGTGCCGCACGCAACAGCAAATGGGAAGTGAGATTGGGCGCCTCGATTGGCAAGAATACGCTCTCTATCACCTACTTTAACGAGCGTATGAGCGACGGCTATCGCTATACGGCTGTTTATCACCCGTACTCTTACACCCGCTATGACGTGAGTGCCATCGACCCGGCCACGCTCACGGCGCCACCCACGCTTGATGGACTTCCAAGCCGGGCCGTCAGCGAACTTGACGGCTATCGCATGGCATCCAACGGTAGTCGTCTCAACAAGCAGGGCATCGAGTTTACCTTAGCCACAGCGCGCTGGCGGCCGTTAGCCACGGCGCTTACCGTCACCGGCGCGTGGTTCCATTCCACTTACAGCAACTCGATGATGCTCTACGACCCGGTGAGTGAGGTTATTGACGGTCGTCGCGTGGCCGATAGTTACATTGGCCGCTATGACTACGTTGACGGCCGGGTGAACGACCAGTTCAATACCAACTTCATGTTTGACACTCAGATTAAGCGATGGGGGCTTATATTTTCCACCAGTGTGCAGTGCATGTGGTTTGTGACCACTCGCAAACTGTGGCAGAACGGTGTGCCGATGAGTTACCTCGACGTGGCCGACGGACAGTTGCACCCTTACGATGAAACGGCTCAGGCAGATGCCGTGCTGCAATCGCTTGTTAGAACTTATAACCCGGCGTCGTTCAACCGGCAAACGGTTCCGATGGCGCTTTATGTCAACCTCAAGGCAACAAAGCAGGTGGGCAAATGGCTGAAAATCGCGGTTTTCGCTAACCGACTGATTGATTATTTGCCCGACTATACGAGCAATGGTCTCAAGATACGACGTACGAGTGACCCTTACTTCGGCATGGAGTTGAATTTCACACTATAACGTTACTCACGAGACTTCGTCCCGCATTACAAAACAGAAAAATTTGATTTCAAATGAAGATAATTTTTAAATTACTGATGGCTGTGGCCGTTGTTATTACCGCCGGTGGCTGTGACGACAAACTCGACAATAACTTGATTGAGCGATATGCCTTGCCGGTGGCTATCTCTTTGCCGGCCAACGTGACCGGCGAGATAATCAACGAGAAGATAGAGGTGCGCGACGTGTCGAGCGGCGCCAAAACAGTCTATAGTGCCTTGGGAGATGTGAAACTCAAGACCGGACTCTATGATGTGAGTTACGATGCCGATGTTGTCAGTGACGGCGTGTCGCGCCACGTGTGCGGTTACGTGCAGTCGGTTCAAGTTGGGGAACAAGCACGCACAGTTGCGATGACGGCATATGAGAACCGAGTTAGTGATGATTTCATTATCCAAGAGATATTCTTCACCGGCACATTGCAAGGCAGCGGCAACCAATATTATGGCGACGACTACGTGAAAATTTACAACAACACCGATCATGTGCTCTATGCTGACGGCTTGACGTTTGTCGAGTCAAAATTCCTTACTACCGAGAAGTATGACTACATGCCAGACATCATGTCAACTCACATGACAGTACAGGCCATCTACACCATCCCCGGTAGTGGTAGGGATTACCCGGTTGAGCCGGGTGGTAGCCTCCTGCTCGCCGATACCGGTATTGACCACCGCGTGGCAAACCCAAACTCGTTTGACTTGAGCGGTGCCGACTTTGAGTGGTTCGATGTGTCGAGCCAGCCGGCTCATCTCGATATTGACGGCCCCACAGTGCCGAACCTCGACAAGTGGTATTGCTACACCCAATCATTCTTCCTGTTGCATAACCGCGGTTTCCGTGCCTATGCTCTTGCACGCATACCGGTGGACAAAGACTCTTATCTTGCCGAGAACCGCTATACCTATGAGTACGTCATGATGGTGACCGCCGGCACGTTCCCTATGTCACAAACGAGTTATAAGTTGCCCAACAAGTGGATTGTTGACGCGGTAAATTGCAGCGTCGAGGCAAAATATGCCTGGAACGTAACGTCTCCCGAACTCGACCGCGGATGGACCTATTGCGGCACGATGGACAAGGACAAGAGCCGCTATTTCCATAGCGTTCGCCGCAAGATGCTCTACCTCAAGGACGGCCGTCCGGTGCTCAAGGATACCGACAACAGCACTGAAGATTTCAACCCCTACTGCGTGCCCAGTGAGATTGAGCGGCAGGGAACAGCGATTGATGTTAACGGCACGCCTTGCACCACCATCACATGGGATGGTGTGGTGGCCAAATAACAATGACCACTAACGATTAACGACGTGAAACAAACAGTTATAACGCTCATATTGGCAATTTGTGGCTTTAGAGCCGTGGCCGGCGTAGTCAACCGCGTGGACGACGATGCCGTGTCGCCGCGCTCGCTGCTCAAGACGACTTGGCATAGCCCCGTGGCAATGGAACAGCGACGTGATAGCGCGCTAAGTGCCGTTGGCGGCCACTATGCCTTGCGCCATGAGGACGAGCCGCTTGACGCGCGCCGCGGAAACCGTGAGCAGACGTTTTCGTTCCTTGCCTCCACCTATCTTCACCACCGCGCGAGTACGTTGTGGGGGAGTGCTCGCTATGACAATGCCACAGTAAAGGGAATGAGATGGAACGAGACGAGCGACATAGACATTGTGTCGCCATATCTGCTGGCCGACAGTGTGGCAACAGGAACGATGTACGGCGAGCGCTACGCCTTTATGGGCGGATATGCCGGCCATAGCGGACGGTGGCATTATGGCGCGACACTCGCTTATGAGGCGGGCCAATACTATCGCCGTGTTGATCCGCGACCGCGCAATGTTACCGCCAACCTCGACTTGTCTGTCGGTGGCGGTGTTGACCTGCGCCAATATCGCCTCTCGCTGGCCATCGGTTTCAATCGTTACAAGCAAACCAACGATGTGACTTTCTATAGTGAGATGGGCAATGACAAATTATTCCACCTCACCGGACTCGTCACGGATTACGGCCGCTTTGGCGGCACCGGTTATTCAACCTACTATCGCGGGCACCGCTGGCAAGCAGTTGTCACATTGACACCGCAGAATACTCATGGCCTATGGGGGGCGGTTCGCCTCTCGCGTATGAGCGTTGATAACGTGATCACATCACTCAACAAGTTGCCGATGGCTAATGTCACTATGAATCGGGCCGATGTCGAATTTGGTTGGCTGCAGCCAAGATGGGGCGTTGTAGCCGTCGCGCACTTGTCTCGCCGATTGGGTACGGAAAATGTCTTTGGCGATGCGGCAGCCGGCGTTTATCCCGAGATTGGGTCGTTGTCTCTCTATCGTGAGAACCGCGCTGCGGTCGCCTTGCGTGGCGTGTACAGCCATGTTATCGGGCACTGGATGCTAACCGCGCGTGCCATGGCCGGGTATGATCACTTGAACGTCATCTACCTCGATCCGCAGTGTCGCCAATTGGTGAACCGCATTACCGCCGCTACCGCGTTCACGGCTGCTTTCAGCACGCTGCGTCACACTACAGCCTTCAATATTGGCGCCGACATCTCCGCGCCCACGGCCGATGAACTCTTGCTGCCCACAATCAAAGATGAACTCGCCGGCTTGACTCGCCAACTCATGGCGCGTCACGACATGATGAGCCATAGCGCAACCGCTGTGACCGTTGGCCTGCGCCACACCCACGCCATTGGCTCTCGCTTTGCTATTGAGGGAACCGTAGCCTACCGCCACGGTTTCCACTTCAACGACGTAGCCAGCCACAGCGTCAACGCCTCGCTACGATTCCTTTTCTGAAAAAACGATAATAATAATATGAAACACTTCATCAATCTATTCAATGTGTGCGGAGCAAAGTGGCCAAGCCGCTTTGTGGTTGTCGCAGCACTGGCAGTTGCTGCCGCCCTAACCGCCTCCGCCCAAATGCGTGAACCGGTCCCCGTCGATCCCGACCTCCGTACCGGCACCCTGTCTAACGGACTCACCTACTACGTTCGTCACAACGACTACCCCGAGCACCGCGCTGACTTCTTCATCGCACAGCGGGTCGGCTCGATTCAGGAAATGGAAAGTCAGCGAGGCTTGGCTCACTTCTTGGAGCACATGTGTTTCAATGGTACGCGCCACTTTCCCGGCAATGCGATCATTGACTATATGGAGAGCATCGGCGTTAAGTTCGGCGCTAACCTTAATGCCTACACGAGCACTGACGAGACCGTCTATAACATCTGCAACGTGCCCACCACGCGACAAGGCGCGCTCGACACCTGTTTGCTCGTGCTAAGCGACTGGAGCCAAGACCTCTTGCTCAAGGGCAAGGATATTGACGAGGAGCGCGGCGTGATAGAAGGGGAATACCGCCACCGTGCCGGCGCTAATTACCGCTTTTTAGACAAGGCCCTGCCGCGCCTCTATCCCGGCAGCCTCTATGGCCAGCGCCAGCCGATCGGCCTAATGAGCGTCGTCAAGACGTTTAAACATAAAGTGCTGCGCGACTACTACAAGCGTTGGTACCACCCATCCAACCAATGTATCATCGTTGTGGGTGATATTGATGCCGATCGCACTGTCGCTCAAATAGAGAAACTTTTCGGCAAAGTGAAGAATCCTAAGAACGCGCCCGCTGTCACCCCGGTTGCTGTGCCTGACAACGAGCAGGCTATCACTATTGTCGAGACCGACCCTGAGCAAACAACAACCAGTGTGCGCCTCATGTTCAAGCATGACGGCCTTGACGACGCGCTCAACCCTACAGTCGAATTCCTGCGACATGACTATGTGCGTACCATTGTTGTGGCGATGCTGCGCGAACGTATGGCTGATGTGGTGAAGCAGCCCGGCTCACCCGTCACCCACGTGGGGATCACCGACCGCAACTATATGCTCTCCAAGACAAAGCAAGCGCTGCAGATCTTCGCTACCGCTCGCGACGCATCTGTGTCCGACAGTGCCATGACGTGGATCGCGCGTGAAGTGCGTCGCGCTGTTGAGCACGGTTTTACAGAAGGAGAACTGCGTCGGGCGCAACTTGACTATGAGGCAGCACTTGACAAGTTCTACCGTGAGCGCGACAAATACACTAATACGCGTTATGCACGCGACTTTGTGCGCGCCTACCTTGACGGTGAACCCGTGCCAAGTATTGAGCAGAACTATCGCCTCATGCAACGCATTATCAGCCAAGTGACCCTCACCGATGCTGACAACTATCTGCGTTCCATTGTCAGCGACACCGACCGCAACGTTGTTCTTGTGACATTCGCTCCCGAGGCACAGCGCGCCGCTTTGCCCACCGAGGCTGCTCTGCTCGATGCCTTCCACCAGGGGCGTGACGCATCCACCGAAGCCTATGTTGACACCCTCAAGGCGTCACAGTTGCTTCCCTCTCTGCCCCATGCCGGCAAGGTTGTTGATGAGCAACGCGTGCCGGAGTTTGACGCTACCTGTTGGACTCTATCCAATGGCATACACGTCTATGTTAAACCCACAACAATCACGGCGGGTGAAGTCGTTCTCGCCGGCACCTCACGTGGAGGATTCTCGCAAGGTTATGACCCGCAACACGTGGCAAGTTATAAAGCGTTGGATGGAGTCATTGCCGCCTCGGGTTTCGGACAGTTCTCCTCGTCTGACCTCAAGAAGGTTTTAGCCGGAAAAGACGTGAAGATGCGTACCTTTGTCAATAAGGTGAGCGAAGGCTTCCAAGGCAGCAGTTCGCGTACTGACCTCGAGACTGCCATGCAGTTACTCCACCTCAAGTTGACGCGCCCTGTTAAGGACGAAGGCTCGTTCACTGCCTATCTCGAGAGCAACCGCAGCCGCATCGCTGGTCAGGGCAATGACCCGAAGTATGAGTTTGCCGACTCTATCTTCTCCAATGTCTTTAACGGGCACCCGCTCGGCGCCGAGCGTCTCACTTTGCCGCAAATCGATCAAGTGGACTACGACTTTGTCCTCGACGTTTATCGTGACCGCATGAGCGACTTGAGCGACCTTAACGTAATTATAGTGGGAGACTTCGACACCGACTCTCTTAAGAATCTCGTTGAGACCTATATCGCTTCACTGCCCGGCGGCGGACGTGTCGAGCAACCAGCCGACATCGCCTACCGTCTCTTCCCTGCGAGCAAGCGCAACTATTGGACCCGTCACATGGAGAATCCGCAAGACAAGGTCTATTACTTCTGGACAAACGATTGCCCCTATAACCTGCGCAACACCCTGCTTGCCAAAATTTCCGGTCAACTGGTCACCAACATCCTGCGTGAGGAGTTGCGTGAGAAACGCGGTTGGACTTATCATGTAGACACCCACTGCAGCGTGGTCACAGACCAGAACGGTGATGACGGCCCCGTTATCTTCATGCCGCTAAACGTTACAGTGCAGGCCGGTACGGCGGCGGCCACTCGAGACATTATCGAGGCGACCATCGCGTCTGTCGCGCGTGACGGTGTAACGGCCGAGGCTCTTGACAAAGTGAAGAAATATCTCATCAAAGTCCACAACGAGGACATCACAGACAATACCTATTGGATGGCGATGATCAATAACTTCGTTAAGCACGACATGGACTTCAACGCCACTTATGTTGATACTATAAATGCCATTACGCCTGCTGATATTACCGATTTCGTTGCCCGTTACATAGTTTCGGGTCGTGTTCTCACCCTCACCATGACGCCCGAATAAAAAGAATTTGACCTGTGAATCCCAACCGCCTTCTTCTTTCTAATAATACTGTAGTCAGAAGAGGGCGATTGGTTTATAATCACGAAAAATGATGAAAAAGCCGGGCGCAGGTTGTGTAAAATGAAAATTGTCGCTAAATTTGCACGAAATTTTGTCTTGAAACATGGGTAGTGACGCGAGATGTCGTTTCACAATACAAGACAATGATTGTTGATATATTGATGAAAAGTGAAAATGTGCCACTGCGAGTGGCTATACAAGGCATTGCCGGATGCTTTCATGATGCTGCCGCTCGTGAATATTTTGAAGGTAGAGAGGTGGAGAGCGTTGCCTGCGACACGTTTGAGGACGTCTTTGACGCTCTCCGTTTTGATGCGTCTATGGTTGGTATTGTGGCTATAGAGAACACTATTGCTGGCAGTCTGCTCCAAAATCATGAACTGTTGCGTCAAAGCAACCTCACCATCGTGGGAGAACATAAGAAGTACATCTCGCAGGCATTAGCGGTCTTGCCAGGTGACACGATTGATATGATAAGCGAGGTGCACAGTCACCCAATAGCTCTGAGGCAGTGTGAGCAGTTTCTGCACCGTTATCCAAATATTAAACGAGTGGAAGCGCATGACACAGCAGGCAGCGCGATGGAGATTGCGCGTGATGGGCGGCACGGTCATGCGGCAATATGTGGCCGGTATGCAGCTGAACTCTATGGCCTTGACGTTCTTGCCGATGATATTCAAACGAATAAACGCAACTTCACAAGATTCCTGATTCTCGCCGACCCGTCTAACGTTCGGGAACTAATGCCGCAATCTCACACCGACAAGGCGTCGCTGGCGTTCACTCTACCTCACAGCCAAGGCTCATTGAGTGCTGTGTTGACGATATTCTCGTTTTACGGTATGAACTTGACTAAAATTCAGTCGCTTCCTATTATTGGTCGTGAGTGGGAGTATCGCTTCTATATAGACTTGACATTCACTGACTATACACGGTATCGTCAGTCGATAGACGCTGTCCGTCCGTTGATTAGCGACTTCAAAATACTTGGCGAGTATGAGCAGAGCGTGTAAGATATTAAATGTGAATTATGAATTGTGAATTGAACATAAGGCCCGCCGACAGGGTGGCGACAGTGGAGGAGTATTACTTCTCGCGCAAACTCAAGCAGATTGCGAGGCTTAACGCGGCGGGAGCGGACATCGTGAGCCTGGGCGTGGGCGGCCCTGACCGTCCGCCACGCGACGAGGTAATCGAGCGCCTGGTTAGTGAAGCCCGCAAGCCAGACGCGCACGGATATCAGCCCTACGTGGGTTTGCCGCAGTTGCGCCGCGCCTACGCCGACTGGTACGGACGTTACTATGGCGTGTCGCTCGACCCGGACGGTGAAGTGCTGCCGCTCATCGGCAGTAAGGAGGGAATCTTGCACATCACTATGGCCTTTGTCAACCCCGGTGACGCGGTGCTGGTGCCTAACCCGGGATACCCGACGTACACGAGCGTCAGCCGCTTGTGCGGAGCGCGCATCATCTACTACGATTTGACTGAGGAAGGTGACTGGGAACCGGACTTTGAGGCGTTGGAGGCCGCCGGATTGGAAGGTGTGAAACTGATGTGGGTCAACTATCCCCACATGCCAACGGGGCGCATCGCGTCGCCGGAGTTGTTCCAACGGCTTGTTGACTTCGGTCGCCGCCATGGCATCGTGATTGTGAACGACAACCCCTATAGTTTTATCTTGAACGATGACCGCCCGCTGAGTATTCTCGCAGCCTCGGGAGCGCGCGAGGTGGCCATCGAGATGAACTCGCTGAGCAAGGCTCACAATATGCCGGGATGGCGAATGGGAATGGTGGCGGCAAACAAGGACTTTATCGACTGGGTACTGCGGGTGAAGAGCAATGTGGACAGCGGGCAGTTCCGTCCGATGATGCTGGCGGCGGTTGAGGCGCTTGCGGCAGGAGACGAATGGTACGCTGCGCTTAACGGAGAGTACCGGCGCCGTCGCGCGGTTGCCATGGAAATAATGCGTACTCTCGGTTGCCACGTTGATGAACGCCAACGCGGGTTGTTCCTGTGGGGGCGTGTGGCTGATGGCGTAGAGAGTGGTGAGGCGTTGGCCGACGAGGTGCTGGAGCGGGCGCGTGTGTTTATCGTGCCGGGCCATATCTTTGGCAGCAACGGCGCTCGTTATGTGAGACTGAGCCTCTGCGCCCCGTTACCTCGCCTCACTGAAGCCCTGCGCAGACTGCAGTTAATGACTAATAACTAACGATTAACGACTGATGACTGAATATTTCAAGGATTTAGTGCCAATCACATTTGATGGCATCGATAACAATCGTCCGCTTGTAATCGCGGGACCCTGTAGCGCCGAGAGCCGCGAACAGATTTTTGAGACGGCGCGCGGAGTGAAAGCAGCCGGAGTGGGCGTTTTCCGCGCGGGCATTTGGAAACCGCGCACCAAGCCCGGAGGCTTTGAGGGTGTGGGCATCCGTGGCCTGTTGTGGCTTGCCGAGGTCAAGCGCGACCTTGGACTGCTCACGGCCACCGAGGTCGCCACGCGCGACCATGTGGCTGCAGCGCTTGATGCGGGCGTGGACATCCTCTGGATTGGTGCCAGAACGAGCGCCAACCCGTTTGCGATGCAAGAGATTGCCAACGCGTTGCAGGGACATCCCGAGGTGACGGTGCTTGTGAAAAATCCGGTAAATCCTGACCTGGAGTTATGGATTGGCGCCTTGCAGCGCATCTATAATGCAGGAGTGAGGCGCCTGGGCGCAATCCATCGCGGCTTTAGCACCTACGGCAAACATCTCTACCGCAACGAGCCGCAGTGGTATATCCCCATTGAGTTGCATCGTCGTGTGCCGAAACTGCCAATTTTGAGCGACCCGTCACACATGGGCGGTAAGCGCGAACTGATTGCGCCAATCGCCCAGCAAGCGTTGGATATGGATTTTGCCGGCTTGATGATTGAGACGCATTGCAATCCGGACTGTGCCTTGAGCGACCGCGACCAGCAGGTGACGCCGGAGGCTCTGAATTTGATATTAAACACACTGGTGATGAGAGATAAGAAGCAATCTACCGAAAATCTGAATCTGCTGCGGCAACAGATTGACCGCTGCGACAACGAGTTGCTGGAGGTGTTGAGCCGACGAATGCGTGTGTCGCGTGAAATCGGTCAGTATAAACTCGAGCACAATATGAGTGTTGTTCAAGCCGGACGTTATAGTGACATCATGGCTGACCGCTTGCGTCTGGCAAGTGAGATGGGGATTGGTGCGGACTGCATGCAAGTGATCATGCAGGCAATCCATGAGGAAAGTGTGCGTCAACAAATCGAGATAGTCAACAAGTCATGAAGATATTGGTAATGGGGGCCGGCAAGATGGGCTCCTTCTTCTGCGACCTGCTCACGCGCGAGCACGAGGTGGCAATATATGACACGTGCAAGGAACGGTTGCGGTTCACCTTTGACGCGTTGCGGTTCACTTCGCTTGACGAGGTGGACGCTTTCGCGCCCGAACTGCTCATCAACGCTGTGACAGTCAAGTACACCATCGAGGCGTTCAATGCCGTGCTGCCTCATCTGCCGACGGGCTGTATCATCAGTGACATTGCCTCGGTGAAAACGGGTTTGCCGGAGTTTTACACATCACAGACTCACCCGTTTGTGAGCACTCACCCGATGTTTGGTCCCACATTCGCGTCGTTGAGCAACCTCGCTAATGAGAACGCGATTATCATCAGTGAGGGAAACCACTTGGGCAAAGTGTTTTTCCGCGACCTGTATAAGTCGCTGGGACTGAACGTGTGTGAGTACACATTCGCCGAACACGATGAGACAATCGCCTATTCGTTGTCGATACCATTTGCAAGCACATTGGTTTTTGGCAGTGTGATGAAACATCAGGACGCGCCGGGCACGACGTTCAAGCGCCATTTGGCCATTGCTCGCGGCCTGATGAGTGAGGACGACTACCTGTTGCAGGAGATTTTGTTCAACCCCCACACTGCCGGGCAACTCGAGCGCATTCAGGCGCGGCTTGATGAGTTGCGCGCGATTATCGAGCGTCACGACGCTCCGGCGATGAAGTCGTTCCTCGACGAGGTGAGGGATAATATCGAGCGATAGAAATGTGTAATAAATGACAAAGTGACACGGTCACTTCGCACTCCACTCAATTAAATGATTATATTAGGAATAGAGTCGTCTTGCGACGACACATCGGCGGCCGTGATAGACGACTGCGTGCTGCTGTCGAGCGTTATAGCGAGTCAAAAGGTGCATGAGGCTTACGGCGGAGTGGTGCCTGAACTGGCTTCGCGTGCCCATCAACAAAATATCGTGCCGGTGGTGAGTGAGGCCATTCGCCAGGCTGGCATCGACCGCAAGGATATTGGCGCGGTGGCGTTTACTCGCGGCCCCGGGTTGCCCGGTTCGCTCCATGTGGGCTGCGCCTTTGCCAAGGGACTTGCTTTGGCATTGAATGTTCCGCTTGTTGATGTGAACCACCTGCACGGGCATGTGCTCGCTCATTTTGTGAAACATAAGCCGGACGATGAGGTGCCCGAGTTCCCGTACCTGTGTCTTCTGGTGAGCGGCGGTAATTCGCAGATTATCCGCGTGGACTCGCCGGCAGAGATGATCGTGCTCGGGCAGACGATTGATGACGCGGCGGGCGAGGCGTTTGACAAGTGCGCCAAGGTGATGGGCCTGCCCTATCCCGGCGGACCGGTCATCGACCGTTTGGCGGCCGAAGGCGACCCGTCACGATTTAAGTTCGCAAAACCGCATATTGACGGTTATAATTATAGTTTCAGCGGCCTGAAGACATCGTTTCTTTATACCCTGCGTGATGCCCTCAAGGAAAATCCCAACTTCATTGAGGAGAACAAGGCCGACTTGGCAGCGTCGTTGCAACGCACGATTGTGGATATTTTGATGCACCAGTTCACGCGTGCCATCAAGGACACAGGCATCAAGACGATTGCCATCGGCGGGGGAGTGAGCGCCAATAGCGGTGTGCGTGACGCAGTGGCCGACTATGCGCGTCGCCATCGTCTGCGGGCATTCATCCCGGAGCGGTCGTTCACTACCGACAATGCCGCGATGATTGCGGTTGCCGGTTGGTTTAAGGCTCAACGCGGCGAGTTCTGCGACCCGACAGAGCCTCCGTTTGCCAGAGTAGTGATTTGATAAACGTCTAAGGTTGAGGGGGTGAGAGGTTGAGCCTCGCGCTGGCGCGCTCGGGGATAATGGATTTGCCTCCGGGATGGCCAAGCCCAACATTTCTTCCCAATCGCGATAGCGATTGGCTCAACCTCTCAACACCTCAACCCTCAACCTCTCAACCTATAAACAAAATGCGTTACGATATAATTGCGATTGGAGATGAACTGCTCATTGGTCAGGTGACCGATACAAACAGCGGTGCGATAGCGCGGATGCTCTCGCCGCACGGGTGGCAACTGAATGAGACGCGCGTTATCGGCGATGACGCGGCGGCTATTACCGCGGCTCTTGACGCGGCGTTGGCCGAGGTGGATGTCGTGTTGATGACCGGCGGACTCGGTCCCACCAAGGACGACATCACCAAACCGGCGCTGGCGCGCTACTTCGGCGGCGAGATGCGTTGGGACGAGACTGTGGAGGCCGATGTGCGCCGCGTGTTTGCGGCGCGAGGCTTGGAGTTGAACGAGTCGACGCTATCGCAGGCGTGGGTACCGTCGTCGTGCCGCGTGATTCACAACCGCGTGGGTACGGCGCCGCTGATGTGGTTTGAACGCGATGGCAAGGTGGCAGTGAGTATGCCCGGTGTGCCTCATGAGACATTGACGATGATGCGTGAGGCGGTGTTGCCGCGATTGCTCGAGCGGTTCCCGTCCGGCGAGAGTATCGAGCACCGCACAACGGTTGTGGCCGGCGTCATCGAGAGCAAACTATCGGAGCGTTTGGAGGCCTTTGAAGCGGCGTTGCCCACGTTTTTCCATTTGGCTTATCTGCCGGAGGCCGGGCTCATCCGGTTGCGCCTGACCGGACGTCATCCTGACGCGGAGTTACTGCATCACATGGTGGACGAGATTGACGACAGGCTGCAGCAAGAACTTGGAGAATATGCCATTTGCCGCGGCGACAAGCCGCTGGCGGCAATCGTCGGCGACCGTCTGAGTGAGCGTGGCCTCACGGTGGCGACGGCCGAGAGTTGCACCGGCGGCAATATAGCCCACCGCTTGACGCTCATTGCCGGCAGCAGCGAGTACTTTCGCGGTGGGGTAGTGGCCTATAGCAACGATGTGAAGCGAGACGTGCTTGGAGTGAGCCGTGACGACCTGGACGCTTACGGCGCGGTGAGCGAACCGGTAGTGCGGCAGATGGCATTGGGTGCGTGTCGTGTGACCGGCAGCGACTGCGCCGTAGCCACCAGCGGTATCGCCGGTCCCGGCGGCGGCACGCCCGAGAAGCCCGTGGGCACCGTGTGGATTGCGGCCGCAGTCCGTGGCCATGTCGTCACGCGCCTGCTTCACCTGCCCGGTGACCGCCGCCGCGTGATAGACCGTGCGACCACCGAGGCTTTGCTACTGCTTTTGAAGATGTTAGATGTTAGATGAAATGCCAAAGATTATGAAACCAATATCACGATTACTCTTTTTGTCGGCATTGCTGCTCGCGTCACATAACGCGTGGGCACAGTCATCCGGCTACCCGAAACTTGACGCGTGGGTGCAGATTTGGAAAACCGGACACCGCACTTACTTCGGATACCCCGTTAACCAGCAGTCACAGATGCGCGACTTCTATGAGTGGTACCTGTCGACCGGAATGGAGTCGGTGAACCTCAACAACGCCGGCGACCCGATGACCGACTCGCCGTGGACGATGTCGTCGCAGGCTTTTGAGCGCGATGTGATTGAGTATTTCGCTCCGCTATATGATTTCGACAAGGACAACGTGTGGGGCATCGTGACCCATAGCGGCACCGATGGCAATAACCATGGCATATACTTCGGTGCCAACTATCTGAAGAATAAAACCCAAAAAGATCCGATAGTCTACGTGAGCGACGAGGCTCACTATTCCAACTTGCGTCTAACTGACCTGCAGAACCTTGACGTGCGATTAATCAAGAGCGACCGAATGGGCCGTATGATTCCCGAAGAGTTGGAGAAATCGTTGGACACTTCGCGACCCGCCCTGATTATTTACGCGATGGGATCAACGTTCAAGGGAGCCATCGACGACATCCCCACTTTGAACGCTGTGCTTGCCGACCATCCGGAGTTGCCCGGCATCTACCGCCACGTTGACGCGGCTTTGTTTGGCGGCTACCTGCCGTTCACGCGTTATCGCGATATGGTGAGCCAACGCGAATTGGACTACGAGTCCATCGCCATCAGCGGTCACAAGTTTTTCGGCATCGACTCGCCGTCGGGCTTGTTCTTGTGTACGCGCGATGTGTATGACAACCAGACGGACTTCAATGTGACGTATCTCAACTTCAACATGAAGATGATCAACTGTTCGCGCGACGCGGTGCAGCCGCTCAAGTTCTGGTGGCTGATACAGAAGGTGGGTACCGAGGGATGGACCCGTCAGGCCGAGCAAATGCTTGCCTGCACCGATTATCTGAAGCAGCGGCTCGACGAAATTGGCTGGCCCGCATGGCGTAATGAGTTCAGCAACACCGTCTTCTTCCGTCGTCCGTCCAAGCGTGTCATCTCGGAGTACACCCTCGCTTTGGGCCACGATGAGAACTTCGGCGGCGATTTGGCTCACGTCGTTGTGATGCAGCACGTGACCAAAGACAAAATCGACACCTTCATCAACACTCTCCTCAATGACGATTAAGTTTTAATTGACAAGAGAACAGGAGAGTTCTCAGAAAAGAGAACAGGAGCGCTTTGTAGGCAAGAGAAGTCGCTCCTGTTCTCTTTTTTTCTACTGTGTTCCTGTCTCGGCAATTTACGAAAATACGGGCAGTTGCTCCAACCCTGGAGCCAGTTGTGGGTTACAGCAAGCAAAAGACTGCCTCTGGAAGAGGCTCAATATACGTCACCCCACCGAGCATTCGCTCGGGTGTAATATAAATAACGCCCTCCGGGCTGAGGTCACTTCCACCTTGAGAATTGAATTATTATAATTTGCGAAACTTCAATATAATGATTATCATTTAACCGCGAATTAAACGTATTTTGTTTTTCAATTACCCATGCGATTCGTTATATAGTCAATACTTTTCGGGAAATTTCAGAATTTTTTGTGAGCCTTCTTTTCTTGGTAGTTAAAGTTTGTTAAATATTATTGTTGTGTGGGAGTCGGAGAGTGGTGAGTGGTTGCCATGTCGTGAAAATGTTGTACCTTTGCGGCACCGATTATATCCAACATTAACCAACGCTTGGAGCCATGGTGGGCATTTGGCCGTGTCTGCCGTGTGTACTTTGGGCAAAAATTTAACTATTTATCAGTAATCCTCCCTAACTCCCTCCTACTGAATGAAGGGAAGAAACGGAGAAACATTATTTTAAAGAAGTGGATACTTTAAGTTACAAGACCGTTTCGGCTAACGCCGCGACTGTCCAGAAAGAATGGGTAGTGGTCGATGCTACCGATCAGATTCTGGGTCGCTTGTGCTCGAAGGTTGCAAAACTCCTCCGTGGCAAGTACAAGCCCAACTTCACTCCGCACGTGGACTGCGGTGACAATGTGATTATTATCAATGCCGACAAGGTTCGCATGACCGGCAAGAAGTGGAATGAGCGCCAGTATGTGAGTTACACGGGCTATCCCGGTGGCCAGCGTTTCGCCACTCCGGCTATCCTGCAGGCGAAGAGCCTGCGTCGCGGCGGCAAGGCCGGCAAGCACCCCCTGTTCATCCATGTGGTGAAGGGTATGCTTCCCAAGAATCGCCTGGGTGCGAAGTTGCTCAACAACCTGTATGTGTACAACGGCAGCGAGCATCCCCACGAGGCGCAGCAGCCCAAGGCAATCGACATCAACACCCTTAACTAAGCAATCGGAGATATGGAAAACAAGATCAATGCAGTTGGCCGCCGCAAGGCAGCAGTCGCCCGCGTTTTTGTCAGCGAGGGCACCGGTGTGATCACCATCAACAAGCGCACTCTGGCCGAGTATTTCCCCTCGCCGATTCTTCAGTTTATCGTCAAGCAGCCGCTGACAACCCTCGATGTTGCCGAGAAGTATGACATTCAGGTCAACCTTGACGGTGGTGGCTACAAGGGCCAAGCCGAGGCTTTGCGTCTGGCTATCGCCCGTGCGCTGGTTAAGATTAACGCTGATGACAAGAGCGCTTTGCGCAAGGAAGGCTTTATGACTCGCGACCCGCGTGTTGTCGAGCGTAAGAAGCCGGGTCAGCCCAAGGCTCGCAAGCGCTTCCAGTTCAGCAAGCGTTAACGAGAGTTTAGTATCTAAACCGTGTCGACTCACGTGCCGCGCGAGCGCTGCATGACTACCCCACGGTTGGATGTCCTCCGTCATCAAGGAGGAACATTATTAACAAGAAAGTAAACAATCCTCCCCCAAGCCCTTCCTAAATTAGAGGGTAGAAGAGGAGAAATTTCAAAAAACAAAAAAATGCAAATTCCCACATTTGAACAACTGCTGGAGGCCACGTGCCACTTCGGTCACCTCAAGCGCAAATGGAACCCCGCAATGGCTCCTTATATCTTCATGGAGCGCAACGGTATCCACATCATCGACCTTTACAAGACGCAGGCCATGCTTGACCGCGCTGCTCAGGCTTTGGCGAACATCGTTCGTCAGGGTCGCGACGTTCTTTTCGTCGCCACCAAGAAGCAGGCCAAGCAAGTCGTCGCCGACCACGCCCAGAGCGTCGGCATGCCGTTTGTGATTGAGCGCTGGCCCGGTGGTATGCTCACCAACTTTGGCACCATCAAGAAGGCTGTTCGCAAGATGACGACCATCGACAAGATGATGGAGGACGGCACGTTTGACAACATGTCGAAGCGTGAGCGTCTGCAGATTACCCGCCAGCGTGCCAAGTTGGAGAAGAACCTCGGTTCGATCGCCAACATGAGCCGCCTGCCGGCCGCTCTGTTTGTGGTCGACGTGCTGAAGGAGCACATTGCCGTCGCTGAGGCCAACCGCCTGGGTATTCCCGTGTTTGCGATGGTCGACACCAACAGTGACCCCTCCAACATTGACTATGTAATTCCCGCCAATGACGACGCGTCGAAGAGCATTGATTTGATTATGGCCACGTTGTGTGCCGCCATCAAGGAGGCTGTTGCCGAGCGTAAAGCCGGTGAGCCTTCGGAGCCTGCCGAGGGCGAGCAGGGAGAGCGTCAGCCGCGTGAGCGCCGTCGTCGTATGGTGCGTCGCCGCGGCGACGATGAGGCCCCTGCCGCAGAGGCCCCTGCTGCCGAGTGACAATAGCGTGTAGCATGTAACTAATGCAGTGGTGGCTCCGCGATGTCGCTCGACTTGACAATGCGGTGTCACCACTACTTTAAAAATTAAGAATCAACAATACAAAAACATCAAATACAGAACAATGGCTGTAACAATTGAAGACATCAAGAAACTGCGCAACCTGACCGGTGCCGGCTTGAGTGACTGCAAGAAGGCTTTGATCGAGGCCGAGAACGATTTGGATAAGGCTGTGGAGTTGATCCGCAAGCGTGGTCAGGCTATCGCCGCCAAGCGTGAGGATCGCGATGCCGCTCAGGGTGTGGCTTTGGCCAAGACAGTTGGCGAGTTTGCCGCCATCGTCGCCCTGAAGTGCGAGACCGACTTTGTGGCTGCCAACGAGAAGTTTGTTGGCCTTGCTAACCGTATTCTTGACGCCGCCGTTGAGGCTCGCGTGAAGAGCATGGACGAACTGCAGGCGCTGGTGATAGACGGCAAGACTGTGCCCGAGTTGATAACCGAACTGAGCGGTATTACCGGCGAGAAGATGGAGTTGGGCGCATACGAGTGCCTTGAGGCTCCGTTCAACGTGATTTATAACCACTTCAACAAGAAGTTGGCGACCATCGTGTCGTTCAACAAGGCTGAGGTTGATCCCGATGTGGCCAAGGGCGTTGCCATGCAGGCCGCGTCGATGAACCCGACCGCCGCCACCCGCGACCAGATTCCTCAGAGCGTGATTGACGAGGAGTTGCGCATCGCCGTTGACAAGACTCGCGATGAGTTGGTGAAGAAGGCTGTTGAGGCCGCGTTGAAGAAGGCCGGTTTCAATCCTTACTACTGCGCCACCGAGGAGCACCAGGACGAGGCTGTCCGCAAGGGCTACATGACCGAGGAAGATGTCGCCAAGGCTCGCGAGATTATGAAGACTACCGCCGAGCAGAAGGCCGCGTCGCTTCCCGAGCAGATGATTCAGAACATCGCTCAGGGTCGCCTTGGCAAGTACTTCCAGGAGAACGTGCTGATGGAGCAGAACTACGAGGCCGCCGAGGGTGAGAAGATCACGGTTGCCGAGTTCCTGGCCCGCAGCGACAAGGAGTTGAAGGCAATTGCCCTGAAGCGTGTGAACCTGAACGTCGACTAACTTTAGAGTGTAGTCTATAGCGTGTATAACTGATGTGCGGTGGTCTCAATGAGAGGCCGCCGCACTATTTGTTTTTCAAAAAAATATTAAATTTCATTGTCGTTACAGGAAAAATATGTAACTTTGCAAACAAATATGGCCACTACAATAGGTCTTATAGGACCTGTGGTGGATGTTTCGAAATGGAATTAATATTCCATGTTGAATTATTTCTTTGGGTTTCAATTTGTTAAGTGAAATCCAAAGCACCAAAGATTTGTTATTTTGTCAACAACAAGCACCCCATCGACCATTATTCAAATCGAGCAATCCATGTCGTCGCTGCCCGCGTTGTGGCACGCGATGCGTGTGACTTATCGTCGTGAACTTCAAGTGAAGCAGATGATTGATGACTTGGGTATAGACGATGTAGACACCTATGTGCCGTTGCGCCGAGTGAGCAAAGTGACGCGACGCGGAGTGAAGACAGTGGTCAACGAGCCGGCGGTGCACAACCTGCTTTTCGTCAGAGCGCGTCGGGAGTGGCTGCAGGAGTTCAAGAGCCGTGTGCCTCACCTGCAGTACTTGACGATGCGCAGCGGCGGTCGCAGTGTGCCCATTGTTGTGCCGGACGGGCAGATGGACGCGTTCATCGCGTTGTCGCGCAGCGCCGGCGATAATGCCGTCTACTTCGCACCCGGCGAGTTGGACCTGCGCCGCGGCACTCGCGTGAGGCTTCACGGCGGCTTGTTGGACGGCGTGCAGGCCACCTATGTGAAACTTGCCGGCCGCCGTAACCGTCAGATTGTCGTAGAGATCGACGGTGTGGTGTCTATTGCCACGGCGACGGTCTCTCCGGACTATATTGAAGTTATTGAGCCATCAAAATCTCAAAATTCAAATTCGCTATCATAACGTATCAACTGTTCCAGAACTTCTCATCTATGACATCGTTTTTGATTCTCACATTGACTTTTCTGCTGAGCGTTGGCATCTCGTCGATAATTATTCCGGCGATAATTCGTTTCGCGTTCAAGAAGCAGTTATTTGATGAGCACAACGAGCGCAAGATCCACAACGGCGCAGTGCCCCGGTTGGGCGGATTGGCTTTTTTCCCGGTGACAATATTCTGCATGGCTATTATAGTTGCAGTGATTAATATCGTGTTCAGTCCCGGCGCCGATCCGTCCAAACACACGTTTATCGACCACTTTGCGAGTGCTGAGTGGATGCTTGAGGTGGGCCCGAGTCTGCTAATGGGTTTCAGCGCGGTGATGATTCTTTATGTTGTCGGCATTATTGACGACGTCCATGGTTTGAAATATCGCAGCAAATTTGTCGCACAGTTTGTAGCCGGCCTCTTGATTTGTGCCAGTGGCATATATATCAACAACTTCCACGGCGTGTTCGGGTTATATGAGTTGCCCGTGTGGGCCGGTTGGACGTTGACGATTTTCGCGATTATGTTGGTGACAAATGCCATCAACTTTATTGACGGCATTGACGGCTTGGCGAGCAGCATCAGCAGTATCGCCCTGATTTACTATGCCATCGTGTTTGGCGTGACGGCCCACATGGGTTATGTGATGATGCTTGTGGCGATTCTTGGCAGCATTCTGCCGTTCTTGTGGTATAATGTGTTTGGCACAGCCGAGCGTCATAACAAGATATTCATGGGCGACACCGGCTCCCTGTTTCTCGGCCTTGTGCTGGCAACGGTGGGGTCGGTTCTTTGTATGGAACTCAGTGATGAGCCGGGCTTGAAGCCCAATGCTTTCGCGCTGGTGTTCGCTCCGCTGATGGTGCCTTGCTATGACGTGTTGCGTGTGATTATCCACCGCGTGCGCAACCACCGCAACCCTTTCAAGCCCGACCGTAACCACTTCCATCACCGCTTGATGGACAGCGGTTTGGGTCAGCACGCTGCCTTGGGCGCGATGATTGCGGTAGATGTGTTTATGATTGCGCTTGCCGTGGTGAGTTCCATTTGGCTGGATATCAATCTGGTGCTTGCGATAACGCTCGCATTCTGGTATTTGCTCGGCTTGTGGTTATCGCGCCGCATTAAGACGAAGAATATAAATCAAACAAACATATAGGATGAAAACTAGTAAACTTTTCATTGCCGCCGCGGCCGCATTGCTGCTATCGGCATGCTCGACACCCAAGTTGGGTTACTTTCAGGATGTGCAGAGCGGTCAGTTGCACCAGTTGCAGCGCCCGACGTATGTGAAGATTCAGCCGGGTGATAAACTTTCCATTTTGGTCAGCAGCAAAAATCCGGAATTAGCCTATCTCTACAACCTGCCTGTTGTGGGGCATTATCAGTCATCGACAAGTGGCAAAGGTTTAACGACCAGCACTGTGACCAATTACACGGTTGACGCTGAAGGAAACATTCAGTTCCCGGTGCTTGGCAAGATGCACATTGGCGGTATGACGCGCAATGAGATTGCCGAGTACGTTCGCACTCAACTGGTGAACGGAGACCACCTGAAAGACGCGACGGTGACGGTTGACTTCCTGGACATGTACTTTGGCGTGATGGGTGAGGTGAAGACTCCCGGCCGGTTTATCATCGACCACGACAACATCACGCTGCTTGACGCGTTGACCCGTGCCGGTGACTTGACTATTAACGGTGTGCGTAACAATGTGTTGGTAATGCGCACCGAGAACGGTCAAGAGACGGCCTATCGTGTTGACCTGACGAATGCCGATAACCTCTATAGCTCTCCGGCATTTTATGTCAAGCAGAACGATATTATCTATGTTGAGCCCAACGCCAAGCGCGCCCGCGAGTCGACGGGTACGGGCAACGCGTTCCAGAATCCGTCGTTATGGATTTCGCTGGCCTCGCTGTTGACAACGATTACTGTGCTAATTGTGAAGTAAAATTATTTATAGATATTTCAATTCCAGATTTATGGCTGAGAAATTAAACACCCATCAAATCGAAGATCAAGGCGATTCGATAGACTTCCGTGCGATAGTATCGATTTGCATGCAGAATTGGTATTGGTTTGTCATCAGTACTATAGTCGCTGTAACCCTTGCCATTATCTATATTCTCATTACGGCTCCGGTATATACACGCACGGCGTCG
The DNA here is from genome assembly GCA_946187345.1 of uncultured Porphyromonadaceae bacterium. Classification (GTDB taxonomy): domain Bacteria; phylum Bacteroidota; class Bacteroidia; order Bacteroidales; family Muribaculaceae; genus Sodaliphilus. The sequence continues at coordinate 37,468 of CAMHQD010000005.1, forward strand.
GTTATTGTCAAGGAAGGTAGTAACAAGTCGATTAGTAGTGAGTTTGGTCATTTTTCTGATGTGGCTTTCGGAATAGAGCGCACCAACCTTTCGAATGAGATGCTGACGTTCTTGTCACCGTCTTATATGGAAGAGGTTGTCCGTAAGTTGCATCTTGATGTGAATTACACCCAAGACGGTCCATTCCACGTCAATACCCTTTATGGCAAGACATTACCGTTGAATGTCGCGTTTGTGGATCTCAATGACGATGAGTCAGCAAGTGTTTCCATTACAATTGAAGATGGTAACAAGATAGTATTGAGCAAATTCGTGCGCAATGGTGAAAAACTTACGAATGCCCCCATTAAGGCCAATATCTCATCGGCAATCAATTCGCCGATTGGCAAACTGATAATCAGTCCGACAAAGAATTATATCGGCAAAGTAGAGAAGCCCATCCACGTGTTTCGTAAGTCAATCAATGATGCGACACGCGCGTGTGTGGCATCATTGACGGTGACCAATACCGATAAGAATTCGTCGATATTGGATTTGAAGTATGACGACGTGAGTCCTGAGAGGGCTGTTGATGTGTTGAACAACCTTTTTGCCGTTTATAACAAGCGGTGGGTTGATGACATCAACGAGCAAGCAATCAGCACGAGCCAGTTTATTGACGAGGAACTTCGTCAGATTGAGCGTGAGTTGGGCAGCGTTGATGCTGATATCAGTTCCTATAAGAGTCGCAATATGGTGCCTGACTTGAATCAAGCCTCGTCAATATATATGCAGAAGGCTGAGGCAGTGGGCAATCAGTTGCTTGACCTGAACAATCAGTTGTACATGGCCAACTATATCCGCCAGCAGTTGTCGAGCGGTGACCGCTACAAAGTGTTGCCCGCCAACTCCGGCATCAACAATGCCAGCGTGGCTACTCAGATCGCGAGTTATAACGAGAAAGTGCTTCAGCGCAACAGTTTGGTCGCCAATAGCGGTACCAATAGCCCTTTGGTTCAAGATTTGGATCAAAGCCTTGAAGCGATGCGCCAGGCGATAATCGCTTCGCTTGACAATGTGGTTGTGACTTTGCGCCAACACATTGCTAATCTGAAAAACAGCGAGTTATCCACTCAGCAAAAAATCGCTTCAAATCCGACTCAGGCTCGCGACTTGTTGAGTGTTGAGCGTCAGCAGAAGGTGAAAGAGCAACTTTATATCTTCTTGCTGCAAAAGAAAGAGGAGAATCAGTTGTCGAAGGCATTTACGGCTTATAACACCAAGATGTTGAATCCGCCGACCGGTTCAAAGTTGCCTTCCAAGCCGGTGAAGTTCAATTTGTTGATGATTGCTTTGTTGCTTGGCTTGTTGGTTCCGTCGGTTATTTTGTTTATTATTCACAATCTTGATAACGCGGTGCACAACCGTCGTGATCTTGATAAGGTGTCTATTCCGTTTGTCGGTGAGATTCCTCTTTCGTACAAGGTTTACCATGGCTTGATGTCAATCTTCAATCGCAAGCATAACGAGCGTGAGATTGTTGTCAAGGAGAAGGGAGGCAATATCATCAACGAGGCCTTCCGTGTGGTGCGCACTAATGTTGAATTTGTGTTAGGCAAGGGGACAACTTGCAAGACGATGATGCTCACCAGTGCCAACGCCGGTTCCGGTAAGACATTCATCAGCATGAACATGGCGTTGAGTTTTGCCATCAAGGAGAAGAAGGTGCTGGTTATAGACCTTGACTTGCGCAAGGGTTCGTTGTCGACCTATGTCAAGTCGCCCGGCCGTGGTATTAGTAGTTATCTGAGCGGCCACGTTGACGATGTCGACTCTGTGATGATCAAGGGTACGCTTAACCCCAATTTGGATGTGCTGCCTGTGGGCACCTTGCCTCCGAATCCGACCGAGTTGCTCTTCACCGACCGTTTTGACGAGATGATGGCTGAGATGCCCAAGCACTATGACTATATCATTATCGACTGTCCGCCGCTTGATGTGGTTGCTGACGCGAGCATTATCAACAAGTTCTGTGACTTGACAGTCTTTGTCGTCCGCGCCGGCATGTTCGACAAGCGCGTGTTGCCCGATGTGCAGCGCTACTATGACGAGAAGCGCTACCGCAACTTGGTTATCTTGCTCAATGGCACGACCGACACCGACAACGGCTATGGCTATGGCTACGGCTATGGCTACGGTTATGGTTACGGTTACGGCCACGAGAAGAAAAAGTGAAGTCCTCCCCCGCCCCTCCCAAATGGTTGGGGAGGGTGCTGATGCTGTAAGGTATATATTTAAAATTAGAAATATTTAAAACTATATAGAAGAAAATGAAAGCATGTTTCATGGGCTTGGGCTATATCGGCCTGCCCACCGCGATTATCGCCGCTAAGCACGGCGTTCAGATTATCGGTGTTGACATCAATCCTCGTGTGGTTGAGTTGACCAACGCCGGCCACCTGCATATTGTTGAACCCGGCATGGAGGAGATGCTTCAGGAGGTTGTCGCTAACGGTATGCTGCGCGCCAGCACCACTCCCGAGGTGGCTGACGCCTACTTTATGGTTGTGCCCACTCCGTTCAAGGGCGACCACGAGCCCGATGTGAGTTACGTTGAGTCGGCCACGCGCATGGTGTTGCCGTTGCTTAAGGAGGGTGACCTCTATGTGATCGAGAGCACATCGCCGGTGGGTACCACCGAGCAGATGGCCGAGATTATCTATAGCGAGCGTCCCGAGTTGAAGGGTAAGATACACATTGCCTACTGCCCGGAGCGTGTGTTGCCCGGCAATGTGATTTATGAGTTGGTGCACAACGACCGCGTGATTGGCGGTATGGACGAGGCCTCGACCGACGCCGCCATCGGTTTCTACTCACAGTTTGTGCAGGGCACGCTGCACCGCACCAACTGCCGCACGGCCGAGATGTGCAAACTCACCGAGAACTCGAGCCGCGACGTGCAGATTGCGTTCGCCAACGAGTTGTCGATTGTTTGTGAGAAGGCAGGCATCAATGTGTGGCGCCTGATTGAACTTGCCAACAAGCATCCGCGCGTCAACATCCTGCAGCCCGGTTGCGGAGTGGGCGGTCACTGCATCGCCGTCGACCCGTACTTTATTACGGCAGCCTTCCCTCACGAGGCTCAGATTATCGGCAAGGCTCGCGAGATCAACAACTACAAGAGCGAGTGGTGTGTGGAGCGCGTGAAGAACGCTATGCTGCGTTTTGAGCTCGACAACAAGCGCAAGCCGCGCGTGGCGATGATGGGCCTGGCATTCAAGCCCAATATCGATGACCTGCGCGAGTCGCCTGCCAAGCACATCGTCACGAGCGTGATGCAGGGCTGCAACAACGCCGACATTATGGTTGTTGAGCCTAACATCAGTGAGCATAAGGTGTTTAAACTCACTGACTATCGCACGGCCTATGACAATGCCGACATTGTTGTCTTCCTCACCGCTCACAACGAGTTCAAGACTCTGGAGTGGCGTGACGACAAAGTAATCCTCGACTTCTGCGGCATCTTCAAACGATAATCTCACCACGATAGAACGTGAGTGACCTGATAGTAAGCCTTGGCGTTTACATCTCCACGGCGACTGCTTTGTTCTTACTCATGTGGCATTCCCTGCGTCGAGCTGAGCGGGATGCCACGCGAGTAGTTACATGGGAGATGATTGTCGGCGTGCTATTGCTGGCTATCATTGCCGGGCTGCGTTGGGGGACCGGATACGACCATCAGTCCTACTATAACCAGTATATGGCGATGATAGACACAGGTGTGTTCACTCGCCATAACTACGAGGCCGGTTTTGAGTGGATAACTCGAGGCTTTGTGGCTTGTAGGGCTCATTACACGCTCTTCTTCGGCTTTTGGGCTCTGTTGCAGGCCGGTCTGCTCTTCATTGGCCTGCGCGACCGCAAGCACTTGCTGCCGTGGTTGTCGGCAGTGCTGGTGCTAAACATTTGGTATATCCACTTCATGAACACTATCCGTCAGGGTGTGGTGGAGTGCCTTTTTGTGGCGTTGGTGCCGCTGATTGCCGAGCGTCGTTTTTGGCTGTATGCGGTGTGTGTGCTGATTGCATCGCTGATTCACCGTGCCGCATTGCTGTTGTTGCCGGTCTACCTGCTGTGCTACGCTCCGCTGCGGCGTGTTGGCAAACCTTGGCTGGCGATAGGCTGCCTGGCCGTAAGTATGCTGATTGGCCTCAAGCCTGTGTGGCTTGAGGTGTTCCGGCCCGTGTTCCAGTTGGCGCAGCCGTTGGGCTTTGGTGACTGGTATCAAGAGAATGTGGCCGATGTGCTTTCCGGCAACTTCCGTTGGGTGACTTTCGGTCCCGCGAGGCTGATGGGGCTTGCGACTGTCGTGATGGTGATGTTACTCTATCCGGCCGTGAGGAAACGTTTCAAGGACGACAAGGCCTTGCCGGTGTTCTACTTGGCGATGGTGATAGGGGAGTGCCTGCACCAAGCGTTGATAAACACATCGTTCTACTTCCTTCGACCCACCGAGTTGCTCACAATCTGCACTATGGTGATGATTGCCTATTCGTGCAGTTTCTTGTGGCAGACGCGTCGCCGTTGGCAACTAGCGGTGTTGCTGGCACTCACGATAACCTACGTGCCGATTGAGATTTTCAAGGCTACGATGGCGCCAACAGAAACTAACCAACAGGTTCTATACAGTTTTTTCTTCTGTAACGTTTGAGTTATGCCCAAAGTCTCGATAATTGTGCCCGTGTTCAATGCGGCGGCCACACTTGAGCGTTGCGTCGGTTCACTGGCGGCACAGTTATTCGACGATGTTGAGGTGATATTTGTAGAGGATGCAAGCACTGACGGGAGTCTGAACAAACTGAAAAGTCTGCTGAAATCGCTGCCTGCTTTAGCCGGCAAAACGCGGATTATTGCGCATGAGACAAATCTTGGCTGCGCCGTGACCCGTCGAGATGGGATGCAAGCCGCACGTGGACAATATATGATTCATGTGGATGCCGACGACTGGGTGGAGCCGGAATTTGTATTGTCATTATACGAACACGCTATGGCGACCGATGCCGACATTGTGATTTGCAACGCCGAGCGGTTGCTGCCAAATGGCAAGAAACGCCTTATTGAGGCTCAGAAATGCAACACAATCGACGGCTACCTGTGCAGGGCATTATCCGGCGAGATTCATAATTGCTTGTGGAACAAGTTGATTAGAACAGAAATCATACATCAAAAGAAGATATATCCTATCGACGGGCTCTCAATGTATGAAGATAAAATGGTTGTTGTCAACTTGTTATCTCAGGCTGAAGTGAAAAAAGTGTCACTTGTGCAACGTGTGCTTTATCACTACGACAATCGCGTGTCCGGCTCTATAACGAACAAGATTCGTGGCAATAACGAAGAGATTGTGGCGGCCCGGACTTATATCGATTGGGTTGAAAACAACATCAGGTTGAGTGAAGCGGCGCAGGCGGCTCATCGCCAATTCAAACTTGCTGTGACCGCGTTGCAAATCAGGCTGTCTCAGTCAAAGGGCGAATTTGTATTGCCGCTAAAAAATGTGGCCTATGGTGAGATTTGGTCTTCGACTACATTGCCGTTACACTACAAATCATTATTGACATTGGCAAAACTATTTTATTGAGTAGTGAGCCTTATTGTTTATGACGAATTATCAAGATAGCATATTGATGGTTGGCCCTGCGTTTGACAAACCGCGGGGCGGCATCGCTATGTGCCTATACAACCTCAATCAGTATGTGTTTGCCGGCAAGATGAACTTCATCGCCAACTCGACTTCCGGTTCAACGTTGAAGAAGGTGCTCATTATGCTCATTGCACTATGTGCCCTCTTCTTTAGGCTGCTCTTTAACCGCCAGTTGAGATTGGTGCACATCCATGCGGCCAGTTCCAATAGTTTCCGTCGTGCGGCATATTTTGTGCGATTGTCAAGATGGATGGGTCGCAAGGTCATTCTCCATATTCACGGCGGCGCCTTTGATGTATATTATAATCTTGGTGATAACGCGCGGATGATTAACGCTATATTTGCCAAGACTGATGCTTTGGTGGCTTTGACTGAGTCTTGGAAAGACTATTATAAAAACACGATAGGCTATCAAAATCCGGTGTATGTGTTGCCGAATATAGTACCTCCTCCCGAGCATTGCGATATAGAAAATGATGGCCGTCTGCATTATCTGTTTTTGGGTAGGATTGATGTCAAGAAAGGCGTGCTTGACCTGCTGCAGGCGGTTGACTATGTTGCCGACACCCTTCATGGCAAGGCCGTCGTCCACATGGCCGGCTCGGGGCCTGACGAGGATAAGGTTGATGATTTCATCCGTTCCAACGGGTTGAGTGATTTGGTCATTCGTGAGGGTTGGGTGAGCGGTGACAAGAAAGCGATGTTGCTGAGCCAGTGTCGCGTGATGTTGTCGCCCAGTTATGCCGAAGCATTGGGCATCAACAACCTTGAGGCGATGTCTTACGGTATGGCGGTGATCGCCTATAACGTGGGCGGTATTCCCACCATCGTGAAGGATGGCGTGAACGGTATTCTGGTGACGTGTAAGGACGTGCGTGCCTTGTCAGAGGCGATGGCCCGGGTGGTGGACGACGCGGAGTTGCTGTCGCGTTTTGGAGCGGCGTCACTGCAAATGGTGAAGCCTTATTTGGCCGATAGCGTGAAGTCAACATTAACAGATATTTATGCGGCCGAGTTGACCGGCGTCGCGTCCTAAACAAGAAGTCAGGTATCGCCACCTAAGTTTCATTCTTTGTCAAAAAACAATTTGCATGAAGCAATTTGACTACATAGATTCCAAGAGAGGCATATATGACATCAAGCAATTTTTTGTGGTGTCAATAATCTTCTTTGTGGCTCTTGCCTTGTATTATACACTCACGTCCTATAAGGAGCACATTCCCTTGTATCTCGAGCAGATACGTTTAATGGCCTCAGCCTATTATGTGCTGATGATTTTGGTGTGCTTCTATCGGATGCGCGTCTCCAGACTACTGATATTGAACGCCGTCATGATGTTCGTGCTGTTGCTGCTTGTCAAGTTGACTTATGAACGGGCGGGTGCGAATACATTTAATGGCGCGGTTGATGCCCAAAAGTATCTTAATGAGACGTTGGCCTTCGCTCATCTCTCTTATGGAGACTTTGTGGAACAAATTTATAATAATCGTTTTGATATTCATGATTTAGGTAATTTTACGCTTAATTATATAGTCTATCAGATTTATCCGGATAAGGAATTTGTGATTTATGGCGTAGCCTTTTTCAATATCATTTTCTTGTATATCTCATCAGTTTATTTGTTTAAACTGGCTCAACTGTTCCGCTTCAACGACATCATTAGTAAGTTAATTACTATTTTATATGCCGCGTCACCGTATGCTTTGATAACAATCTCGAACGGACTGAAAGAGGTGTTTTTCGTTATGGTCATTATTTTGGCCATGTATTACATCTGCAAGGCTCAGCGCGAGCATCCATTGAAGAATATCCTGATAGCGGCTCCATTCATTTATGGCACTAATCTTTTCCGTGGTGCGATTTTCTATATGGTTGTTCTCTCGGCAATTGTGGCTTTGACGTCCAAACGCGAGAATAAAAAAATGTATTTGCTCTTGATGTGCATTGGCGCTATTGTCGGCGGTTATTTTCTGCCGCTTTTCCTTGAGACTTTCCTTGACAGATCTCAGGAACTTTCGGAGCAAATCATCAACTTCAGGTTCCGTAACAGAATTACGAGTTTTTCCACTTCGGTATTCCCATACGTGGCTGCGTTTTTTGGCCCATATTCCAATTTTGACCGTTTGGGTACCTCCGGATTGACATTTGTCACATCAATAACCATGTTTATAAAGGCGATATTAAGCCTTTGGTTTGTGGTGGGCATCTTTAGAATAATCAAGCACTACAAAGAAGAATATTATCCGATGCTTGTTTATATTTTAGCGTCCATCGCGATGCTGATCCAGAGTGGTGTGTCGCTTGACATGCGTTTCCATTTTACCTATCTGCCATTCTTCTTTATTGTGGCGTTCTCAGGAAATATCAAGCATAAATATATCAATTATTTATATATATTGATTATTGTGGTGATATGCGTATTGTATTGTACGCGTCCGGTGTACAGTGGCACGTCGGCGTAATTCTGCGGCGATATTGATGCTTGCTATCGTCATTCTTTAAAAACAATTAGTGGAAATCAGCGATGATGATTAATAATCCTACAGTATTGCAGGTTGGTTGCTCTCACCGTCACTCACGTGGAGGTATAGCGCAGGTGCTCAATAACTATGAGAAATATGTTTTCGCTGATATGCGTTTCCTCGCCAACTCCTGTGATGGCCCCAAGATAGTCAAGGCAATCTTTTTTGTCTTTGCCATAATCAAATTTATCGTCAAGTTGACTTTCTGCCGCTCAATCAAGATTGTGCATATCCACACGTCGTCTTACTTCAGTTACCAGCGCTCTTATTATTATGCGCGCATCTCCAAGTTCTTCGGCAAGAAAGTGATTATGCATGTTCACAGTGGCAAATTCAGCCAGTACTATGCCGAGTATCCTGCGTTTGTCGAGAATGGTCTCAAATATTGCGACAAGGTGATTGCCCTCACGCCCACGTGGAAAGAGTTTTTCTCTTCCATCATTGACGCAGACAAGATTGAGGTAGTTCCCAATCCGGTGCCGATGCCTCCACACATTGAGCGTAAGTTCAACGGCAAGTTGCGTTTCTTGTTTATGGGCTTCGTCTCTCGCGACAAGGGCGCGATGGACTTGCTCGAGATGGTCGTCAGCCACAAGGGGCGGCTGAGCAAGAAGACGCAGTTCACGCTGTGTGGCAATGATATTGACTGCAATGTTGGCAAGTATATCCGCGAGAACCACCTCGGCGACCTGGTGGTGTATCGCGGCTGGGTGAAGGGCGAAGAGAAGCAGAAGATGTTTGATAGCCACGATGTGCTGGTGCTGCCGTCTTATGCCGAGGGATTGCCGATGACTATTATTGAGGCGATGGCCAACGGTATGCCTGTTATTGCGAGTAATGTGGGTGGCATACCAGACATTGTCAATGAGCGCGTCAACGGCCTCTTGATTACCAGTGGCAATAAGAATGAATTGTTCTCGGCTGTGATGACCTACGTCAACGACCGCAACATGGTCGCTTCTCACTCCGCTGCGGCTTTTGAGACTGCTGCCGCCTACAGTCCCGATATTATCGCGTCGCGGTTAGAAACGCTCTATGAAGAATTGAAAAATTGAGACACAAAAATATTAAGATGAGTTTAAAAAAATTACTTAAGACACTATTTCCCTCATCGTTTCGGGTTAAGTTGCGCAAATGGAAGCGCCATTTCGTGAACTGGTTCAAGCGTGGCAATGCTAAAACCACAATTGACGATTTGCGTGATGTGCTTGTGCATGAGTTAGGCATCAAACGTGGCGACAAACTGATTGTCTCGTCAAGTTTCGGGCAACTCAACGCGTCATATAGCCCGCAACAGGTTGTTGACTTGCTGAAGGAACTTGTGGGGCCGGAAGGCTTGATAATGATGCCTTATTATCCTCCAATGAATTCGACCGAGTGGGCAGCCAAGGGACTTGTCTTTGACATGAACAAAACAAAGTCGGGCATGGGTGTGCTCACCAATGTGTTCGCCCGTTCCGAAGGCGTCGTGATGAGCAAGCAACCCATCAAGGGAGTGTGCGCTTGGGGCGCCGGAGCCGCCGAAATGATTGCGGACCATGACAAGTCGACAACACCGTTCTATTGGGACTCGCCGTATGGCCGCCTGCTAAAGGCACATAGCAAATCTCTCGGACTTGGTCTGAAGAATATCCCGATTTTCCATACTTTTGAAGATGTGCTTTCAGCGCACCCTTCAGACTATTATCAGGCCGAGAAGTATAACCTTGAAATGATTTTACTTGACGGCTCGCATGAGATGGTTGAGACCTACGTCCACAGTGATGAAGTGTTGAACAAATGTGTCGCTGCCGGTGATTATGTCCGCGACCTGCGTTGCCCCACATATAAACGGCTTAATTTCGGCTACGCGTTTCTTTATATCATTGATAACGACGATCTGTTTGAGCGTTGCAAGAAAGAGTTCGCCGCCGGGAATTCCCGCATACGTCATTAATGAACTAATATAGATGTCCGAAAAACGGTACATACTGACGCTTGACTATGAATTGTACGGTGACGGCAGCGGCGATGTGTTTCGTAACGTTGTCGAGCCGACACAGAGGTTGCTGACTATTGCCCGAGAGAAAGGCGTGAGATACACGTTCTTCTTTGAGGTGGTGGAGTATTGGTGCCTCAAGAGCGAGTGGGAGCGTGGCAACACCATGGGTTACAGCCGCAACCCTGTGGAGGCGATGGAGACGCAGATGCGACAGGCTGTTGCCGATGGGCACGATGTGCAACTGCACATTCACCCGCAATGGTGTGGCGCGCGATGGCAGGACGGTCATTGGGTCGTTGAAAACAGCCAATGGCGTTTGGCCGACTACGCCGGCGATATGGTCGACTTGTTGCGCCGCGGCAAGCGGACTCTCGAGGAGATGTTGAGGCCGGCGAAACCTGGCTATCGCTGCATAGCCTTGCGTGCCGGCGGCTATAATGCCTACCCGAGTGAACGCATCGTCCAGGCGATGCGCGAGGTGGGCCTGACGGTAGACTCATCGGTTGTGCCCGGTGCTGTGGAGAACGGCGCGCTGTCACGCTATGATTATTCCTCGTCGCCGACAGAGAGCGGCTGGTGGCATGTTGACGCTTGCCTCGAGCAACCCGCAGCCGAAAGAACCGACTTGATTGAGTTGCCGATTGTGTCGGCACCGATGTTGCGCATCAGGAAGTTCCTGTCATGGAGTCGCATCAAGTCGATATTGAACAACCGCGCGTCGGCGCAACGCTCGTTTGCCGCAAAGACGGCCTCCGATGGAGGCGGTGGCGGACGATTGTCGTCGCTGTGGCGCAAAGTCAAATATTTATTCTCGCGTGAGAGCCAAACGTGGGACTTCTGCTTGTTCTCTAACTCGATGCATCGCAATTTTATAGGCCACTCTGTGTCAGAAGGTCGCGACACCTACGTTTTGGTGGGCCATCCCAAGGGCTTTGCCGACGAGGGGAGTGCAATATACCTCTTCTCAAGAATAGAAAACACCGTCACAATCTCATCATTTATTGACCAATTGCAGGTTCGTTAACCGCGGATTACATTCTGAATAATGAATTCATCGTTAAAAGAATTTGTGCGCGACCTTGCGCATTTTACACCACAATATCGTGCGGCGCGTGCCGGCCTTGAAGAGACGTTCACTCTTGAGAAACTGCACCGCGCTATTGCTCAGGCCATCGCTCATGTCCCTTATTATCAGTCGCATGGCTATGCCGATTTGTTGCCGTCCGGCGCAGAGGAGTTTGATATAACCAAATTTCCGATTATTACCAAGGAGGATGTGATTGGTCATGAGGAGGAGATGGTTTCGGACCGCTTCTTTAAATGCCTTTTTCGTCATGAGAAGACCGGCGGCTCGTCCGGTCGCTCGATGAAACTGTTTTATTCGCCCACCCTGTCGTTTGCCCGCACAGCCCAGCCTGACATCCTGTATGACCGTTACGTGGGCAAGCCGTTCAGCGCCGCGATGTTGCGAGGCAACCGTCCGGCAGGAGGCCAAATCAGCCAGCGCATCAGTCCCAAGAGGCTAGTGCTCTCATCCTACTTGATGAGCGATGCCACGATAGACACCTATCTCAATATCATTCGCGATGAGGGCTTCACCTGCCTGTTGGCTTATCCATCGTCAATCACAGTGTTTGCCCATCTGGTAAAAGACCGTTACGGCGTGGCGGAATTGCCCGCGCTGAAGGCCATAATGACATCGAGTGAGATTTTCTCGCGTGAAGACAAAGAGTTGGTCACGAGTGTGTTTCCCAATGTGACTGTGATTGATTTCTATTCGATGTCGGAATTTGCCACGGCGGCCTATAGTATTGGCATGGGCAATTATGAGTTCAATTTTAACTATGGCTATGTCGAGTTTATCGACACGGGCGACCGCACTCCGGCCGGCAACAAAATATGTGAGATTGTGGCCACGAGTGTGATGAACGACACGATGCCGCTCATCCGCTATGCCACGGCCGACTATGCTGAGTTGGATGCCGACGGCAATGTGATTAACATTATAGGACGCACCTCGGACTATGCGGTCAACAAGAATGGCAAACTGTCGCCGTGCATTGTTGTGTTCAGCAAGGCTCCGATGTTGAAAGTGCTCCAGTTCCAGTATTATCAGGACACGCCGGGCAAGGTTGAGTTCCACGTTATTCCCAAGGGTGATGACTTCAATGAGGAGGATCGTTTGACACTCGTCCATGATATGGAACAGTCGTTTGCGGGCGCGGTGGACTGTGATGTGAAGGTCGTTACCGAACTTGAGAAGACGCGCATCGGCAAGTTGCGCCGCATGGTGCAACGCCTTGATTTGTCAAAGTATAAATAATTATCTGAACGGAATGTATAAAATCAAGATTGGTATAATAAAGGAGACCAAGACGCCAGTCGACAATCGCGTGTTGTTTTCGCCCGAGCAGATGCTGCGCATTCAACGACTCTATCCCAATATTGAGTTTAAGGTTCAAAGTAGCGACATCCGCGTGATAGCAGATGATGAGTATCGGCAAGCCGGATTTGAGGTAGCCGACGATATGAGTGACTGCGACTACTTGGTGGGCATCAAGGAGGCGAAACCCGAAACGCTGATACCGCACAAGCACTACTTCTTCTTTGGTCATGTCGCCAAAGAGCAGCCTTACAATCGCGAATTATTCAAGTCGATGCTCGAGCGCAAGATAACGTTCAGCGACTATGAGTATCTTGTTGATGAGCGTGGCCATCGCTTGTGCGCGTTTGGCTATTGGGCCGGTGTGGTGGGCGTGTACAACACGTTGCGCCTTTACGGATTGAAGTATGGTTACTATGACCTGCCCATCACCGATGTCAATTTCACCTATGAAGTGTTGCTCAAGCGTCTGAAATCGGTGTTAGCAATTCTCGATAGCCACAATGTGCGCGTCGTTGTGACCGGCAACGGCCGTGTCGCGCACGGTGCCATCGCGGTGCTTGACGAGGTGGGCGTCTCGAGGGTGAGTGTTGAGGATTACTTAGCCGGTAAAGGCAATGGCGCTGTCTATTGCCAAGCGTTGTTGAAGCATACTGTGGGGCGCGCTGATGATATTGAGATGTATGACCGCGACGATTTCCATCATAATCCCTCGCAATACGTGAGCCGTTTTGACCGCTTCGCCGCTTGCTCCGATGTGCTCATCACTTGCCACTATTGGGACAATGCCGCGCCGGTGTATATGACGCCAGAGTTGATCGCTTCGGAGAAGAACCGTATTCGGGTGATTGGTGATATATCGATGGACATCAAGGGCAGCGTGGCGTCGACTATTCGCGCGGCCACTCATGCCGAGCCGTTCTATGAGGTGACGCGCGATGGCCTGCAAGAAGTGCCATTGTTTAGCGACCCGGACAATATCAGTGTCGAGGCTGTTGACACGTTGCCCAATGCGTTGCCTCGTGAGGCGAGTGCCGAGTTTGGTGACGCGTTCATTGAGCATGTGATACCATTGCTTGCCGGCCGCCTCAACAATGATGTGATGCACCGCGCCACGATTGTTACCAATGGCATGATTAACGCGCCGTTTGTCTATCTTGCCGACTACGCCGGCCTCAAATAATATAAAGCAATAAGCATAAGCAAAGTTAAAGTGGCACATCGCAACTTATAGTGCCCGTCGGGTAGAGAATTGAACCCGCTAAGCGGGTGGCAGTACATAGGCGGGGGTGAAGCGAAGCGTAACCCCCGTTTCGGTTTCAACATTCACAATAATTAAGCCCCGTAGGGGCGACAGTCTCAACATGTTTCTGTCGCCCCTACGGGGCTTTGATTGTGAGGAACTCGTTACAGTTACGGGGACTGGCGCCCCCGCCTATGGACTGTCGCCCCTAACGGTGCTCACATTATTGAGCGAAATTTTGCCAAGTGGCGTACTCGATGCCCTCTACTGCCCGCAATTGGCTGATGTTGGTCATCATCGGCTGGCGGTCATGCTTGAGATATGAGGGGCTATCGTCAAGGAAGACACCGTCCTTATAGTGCGGGTGGCAGTAGATTTCCATGACGTCGTACTGTCTCATCTGCTCCAACTTGGTGATGAAGTAGTCAATGTTGGTGGCGGGAATATACTTCACGCGAGGGTTCCACGTGAGAGGACGGCAGATAATGCCACGCAGCGTTGTGCGATGGTGCAACGCGCAGAACCTGACAGTTTCTATATCGTAGTTTCGTGTGAAGAGGTTCAGCGCGATGCTCGCCGGCATGGTGAGATTATACCAGAGGTGGAAGTCTACGTGGCGATAGTCGGCTTTGCCATCAGTGACCTCCTTGAACTTCTCATATTGTGCCACGAGTTCGCGATAAATCATTTTCCACTTCAAGATGCTGCCGGGGTTGTAGGGCAGTCCGCGGTTAACGAAAAGGCCATCGGCGTTGCAAAAGAAACGGTCGGTCTTCATCTCATCGGTCAGGGGAGCATCCTGTGAGCCTTCTTGCGGTTGATTGGTCGACAGGTTGAAGTGAATGTGCAACTTGTCGGTATATCCGCCCTCGTTAGCCATGCGGACGGCATCATCGAGATAGCGACCGGTAACAATCAGTCCGGCAGCAGTGATCAACTCTTGTTGGAAAGAGTCGTGGATAGCCTGATTGCGACCCGGACTCTTGCCGAAGTCGTCGGCATTGAGTATCAACTTCATTGTGAAATAACTCGTTTAAAAATTTTATGCAAAATTAGTGAATAATCCGCTATTCTATCACGAAATTTGCGAAAATTTCCGAAAATTAATCTCCCGTGAATTTTCGTGAATTTTCGTGAATATTTGCGTATTATATGAGTTGGTGGTGGGGGAGGGGGCGCATATTGTAGCGCGATGACATGCTCTCGCCGTAGGCTCCGGCGGAGCGGATGGCGATCAGGTCACCGCGGGTCGTTACGGGCAACTGCTCGTCGCGGCCAAACACGTCGCTTGATTCACACACCGGTCCCACGACATCGTAGTTCTGCCAACGCTCGGACTTGGAGGTTAAGTTTTGGATTTGGTGGTGAGACTGGTAGAGGGCCGGTCGGATAAGGTCCGTCATGCCGGCATCGAGAATGACGAACTGCTTGTTGCCGTTGTCCTTGACGTATAGCACACGCGAGAGCAGTGTGCCGCACTGCGCCACAACCGAGCGCCCGAACTCGAAGTGTAATTGTTGTCCCTCGCGGAGTTTGAGGTTGGCTTTAAACACATCAAAGAAACTCTTGAAGTCGGCAATCGGGTGCTCATCGGGATTGTCATAGTCCACCCCGAGACCGCCGCCGGCATTAATCATCTCAAAGAAGATGCCCTTGGCATTAAAATGGTCTTGCAGTTCGTTGATGCGCCCACACAAGAGTTTATAGGGTCGCATGGTCATGATTTGTGACCCAATGTGAAAATGAAGCCCTCGCAGGTGTATGCCAGGCAGGCGTAAAGCCATATCGACGATGTTGTCAAGCAAGTTGAGGTTGATGCCGAACTTGTTCTCGGCAACGCCGGTAGTGACGTAGCGGTGGGTGTGGGCATTGATGTTGGGATTGACGCGGATTGCGACGTTGGCGACTTTGCCGCAGGCGGTGGCGATGTCGCTGATGTTTTGCAATTCCGGGAACGATTCCACATTGAAGCAGAATATGTCGTGATCAAGCCCGGCCTTGATTTCCCAGTCGGTCTTGCCCACCCCCGAGAACGCGAGTTGAGACGGCTTGAAGCCGGCATCGAGTGCCGCCTGCAGTTCGTAGCCGTTCACCAAGTCGGCACCGAGGCCGGTCGCCGCTATCGTGGTGAGAATTTCCGGCGCATAGTTGGCCTTGATAGCGTAGTGCACGGTGGCGGGGTAGCCTTGAATGTTGCGTTTAATCTCATCGATTGTGCCGCGCAACAACTCCATGTCGTAAACATAACATGGTGTTTCTTGAATTTTGGTTGTTGATGGTAACATTCTGTTATATAAAAGGTTGACAGTTGACCGTTGACAGTTGACCGTATGCGTCAGTTTCGGTAAACGGTCAACGGTCAACAGTAAACTTTTAATGTTTTATATTAATTCGATTTCTTGCGGTGGAGTTTTGAGAGGAACATTGTGGAGAAAAATTCTTTGGCTTGCCGTGGCAACGAGAGGACTGATATGGCTAACGCAACGATGGCACACGCGATATTAATCCAAACGTTGCCAACCCAATAGAATGGCATCGCGCAGGCCAATAGCAACGCGATTGGCACAATGATGCGTGGCGTGACACTGATGGTGAAGTAACGTCGCGTGTCGTAGTAACGGTAGGCGAAATAGAAGAAATAGGTGATGATAATCGACAGGATTACGCCATTGACGCCTAAAGGCTTGATTAGGATAAAGTTCAAGGCGAGCACGGCAATCGCGTTGACAAACACCGCCGGCACCGAGCGCTTGGTCTCCTTGGCGCATTGATAGGCGATGTCAAAGAAGCCGCTCATGCCACCGAGGATGGTGCTCACCGTGAGCAGATAGACAAAGGAGATGGCGCCTTGATAGTTTGGACCGATGAGCCACGGGAAAATCAGTTTCACGACAAAGATGAACGCGATGGCCGAGATGACGTAGAAAAAAATGAAGTTATTGAAGATTGAGGAGAAGTAACTGTCGCGGTCAGGGCTGTGATACTGCTTGAAAGCGTGTTCCTGCCATGCCTGCTGGAAGATTGTGCCCAGGATGTGCAGCATCGTTGTCATGCGCGCCGCCACGGCATAGAGACCATTGGCCTCAAGGCCTATAAACTCTTTAATGAAGAAGCGGTTGCTGCTGCCAATCAGCCACCAGCACACGGCAGTGGGAATCATTGGCAGCGAGAACTTGAGCAACTCCTTGCCCAAAGCGCCATCGGCATAGCGCAGGTTTAGATACTTGCGGAACAGTCCCGTGCGAACCTCGCCCACCGCGAGGCCAAACACTTTTGAGAGGATATTTGACAGGAAGATGCCGTCAATTCCCATTTTCATCACAACGACAAACGTCACGGCAAGAATCGGCGTAATCAATGATGTGGTTAACGTCGTGGCGACAAAGGCACGGTTGTCGTTGGTCGCCCTGATCATCTGTATCATCACCTCAAACACCGACATCGTCACCAGTAGTGCCACCGTGTACCACAAGCAGCGCACCGGATAAAAGAGTGCCATGCCCGTGGCAATGAGTATCGCCAGCATGATATTGCCTAACAATGTCTTGTAGACAAACGAGATGAGACCTTTGCGATAGGCCTCATCCTTGTTGTTGACAAGAAATCGGTAGGAGCCGTCGCGCATCTGTAGCGTCATAATTGGCATCAGCAAGAAGCAGGCTGCCAAACACATGTCGAAGTAGCCATAGTCGCCCGGATCGTCAACAAAGTAGGTGTAAAGCGGCACGAGCATGAACGTGATGAGTTTCATGCCGATGTTGCCAAGAGCATATATGCCGAAGTCCTTGATAAACCGCGAGCCGCGGTTAGCTGGCTGTTTTGGGGCGTTGTCTTGCATTATTCAAGTGTCTGTTACGTGTCAGAATTTAATTTGAAATGCAAAGGTACAAAATATTGAATTTATGCTCACGAAAATTCCCGAAAATTTTCGAAAATAAATCTCCCGTGATTTTTCGTAAACTTTCGTAAATGTCTTATTTGCATGTGGTTATCGTTAAAAGTTGTTTACGAAAATTTACGAGATAAAATTTTCGTGAGGAATTCGTGAGGTGTTGTTGCGGTTTGTGCAATTCAGATATATGTTGTAACTTTGTCGTCGATTTGTTAACTTTATTTATTATGACACTACAATCATTCAGTAAATACAAGACGCAGTTGATGGGCATGGCAATCCTGTGGGTGATGATGTATCATTGCTGCAAAGCAACGTGCTTCAAATTGCCGGTGCTGAACATAGCCAGATTCGGTTTCACAGGTGTGGACATCTTTTTCGTGTTGTCGGGAATGGGGTTGAGTTACGCGTGGTTCAAGGCTCCGGAATTGATGCGCTTCCTCAAACGTCGCTTCGCCCGCATCATGCCCACCTATTGGATTGTGCTGGTGCTCTTCCACATGGTAGCGTTCGCCGCCGATTATGTTTGCTCCAATACCGGACGAACACACATCATCGAGGCTGCGGGCGTCTATCTGGCCTATCCGCACACCCTTTTGCAATATCTGTCTTATTATTTGGGAGGCTTCGGTTTCTTCTTTACGCCTGACCGGTCTTACTGGTTTGAGTGGTATGTGCCTACTCAGTTGCTTTTCTATCTGCTCTTCCCGTTGATTGCCTTTTACGCGACGAGTTTGCGCAAGTCATTGGTCGCGCTCGCTGTGGCGATTGTTGTGAATATGGGTTTCGCCTATTGGTATCATGCGGCCGGTGATGAGGGCCTGCGTTATTTGTGCTTCTCGCGTCTGCCGATATTCACACTGGGTGTTGTGCTCTATCACGCCATCCGGAATGAGAAAAAATGGTATACCATAGCGCTTGTCGTCGTCAGTGTCGTCACGATGATTGCCTGTGTTGCATTTAAGTTGCCGGCTTCAAAAGAAGGCTTTGGGGCGTTTATGAATCTCGTTTGCGGTTATCGGTTTTTCATCATTCCCGGTCTATGCCTTATGCTTGTGCCTTTGTTTAAGTTCAAGGTGATTGACGCTTGTCTCACTTTCTTGGGCACAATCAGTCTTGAGTTATATCTGGTGCATATCAAGTTGGTGTTCCTGTTGCGTTTCGCTCTGCCGCGGTGGGATGCCGTTGGCGTGCTCATTTTGTTTGTTGTCTCAATCCCAGCCGCATGGCTATTGCACCTGCTCGCCGCAAAGTTGACCAAAGCCTTAAAATTGACTTGACTATCTTCACTAAATCTCAGATAAGTCAAAAGAATAATCTCACGTAGAATCCACGGATTCTACGTGAGATTATTCTTTCAGGATAAATATCGAGTTGATGGATTATTGTTTTCACACTTTCCAACCCGGACCGAAAAACTCTTCTTGAGCCGTCAATCGCGGCAAATATTTCTTGAGGAGATATATTACCGGGTATTCTAAGGCAAGAGTTCCGATAATTGTGGCAAAATATGCTAGCAATGGTTTGAGAAACGGTTTGATAACGGCGTTTAGAGGACCAATCAGGTAGTAGTGCGTACCGAGAACAATCAGGGAGTTCTTGCCCATAAACGAGACAAGAGGAATGTCTTTCTTTACTAAACGATGCCCGACCCACATCATTGGAATCGCCAGTAACAACGGAATTACAAAGAAATTGAATATTGAGGGATATGCTCGTTTATACATATTCAGTCCGCAGTCTGCAAAGAATACTATACCTAAAGCGATAGCCAAGCACAGAAGACTGTATATTAATTTTGGTGATTTGTCGAGTAACGAACAGTTCTTCAATAGGCAGCCCACAGCAAAGAACGGGAGAGCGACCATTGTGATGTCAATCAGTAAGAATAACCGGGTATTCGTTGAGGCAAGGTAATAGCCTGCCACACCGATTGCCAATGCCGGAGCGATGGCCCATGGTGGTGATAAAAGCTTACGTAGGAAGTAGTACAGGAGATTGACCTCAAACAATACCAAGAGAAACCACATGGGGGTGTTGAGGTCAAATATGTTGGTCGGGAGTTTGTGAATTACGGCGGCTATGTTAAATCGGCTGAAAACCAATTCGCGCGCCACGAAATAAACAAAACCGATGAAAAGGAAGAATATCATCGGCACGATGAGTGTATTGACTTTTCGGCGCAGGAATTCGAGAAAATTGTCTTGCGGCTTGAAGAAACACCCCGATATCAGGAAAAAGACAGGGAGACTGAGCAGCAGTTTATAGGAATGTTCGCCCCAAGCTAGAGGTTTGGTGTGGAACGCGACAATCAAGATGATGCACAGACCCTTAATGAAGTCAATGTAGGCGATGCGTTGTTTTGTCATAATTGTCTCATTTTTTTTGCAAAGGTAATAATTCTAATTCATTTTGTAAAATTTTTGCTAACAGAACAGGCGCTTGATATAGAGGGCGAGGACGGTGGGGGCACAGAGGCCGGTGTCGGCTCGCAGGTAGCGCCATAGGGTTGTGGGTGAGGGCGTGAGGCCATGGTAGAGGTCGCCTCGCTTGCGGCGGGCGATATACTTGTTAAGGTCTTGATTGATGTCGGTGGTGTGGCGTGTGCCGGAGGGTAGCGTTGGCAGCCATTGTCGTACCCACTGTGCTACCATGTCCCAAGCCTCAAGTTTGCCGAGCGTCTGCTCCGGCGAGTAGGCGCGAGTGAGGGCTTGTTCGTGTCGGCGGAAGCCGTATCCGGCTATGTTGCAGTTTGCCACGCCGGTGTTTGTCGCCGTCATTGCTGCAGTCACGTCGTCGCTGGCCCAGCCGTAGGGGAAGTCGGCGAAGCCGCCGTGAGCCATTAGAGTCGAGCGCCGCAGCAGCCAGTCGCCCATCGCTTGTCTGCGTCCTTGCCACTTGCGCCATAGCACCTCGCCGGCGTCCTCCGTCTCGGGGCGCTCACCGCCATCCTCAATCACCGCGCCAGTGGCGTCAATAACAACGATGCGTGTGTGGTAGGCATCACGACCGGGGTGCGTCGCTATGAGCGAGTCATAGCGACTTAAGCTGCCTGGTAGCAGCACATCGTCGTCGCCCATGCAGATGACAAACTCGCCGGAGGCGTGGCGAAGACACTCGTTCCAATTGCCAACCACGCTTGCCGCGCCATAGCCGACAGCGTTGCGACGGTAACTCACTCGCGGGTCGCTCAGGTAGGGAAGCACGATTGAGCGCAAATCATCTGGCGATGCGTCGTCGACCACCACCAATTCCCAGTCGTCGCAGTCCTGGGTAACCACACTGCGCAGACATTCGTCAAGAAATGCCGCTTTGAACGCCGGCACAAGTATCGAGTATCTCATTTAACGCATTATCATTGGGAAAAAGACAATTTACTACAATTAATAACAGTTGTTTCAGTTGTGCCTCAACTATTTTGCTCTGTTTACAGTAGACACAATTATTTTGTTTTTAATTGTACTTGATTGTATTATTCAGAGTGCAAAATTAGTTAAATTGTGGTAATCGGCAAGTGGCGGTTGAATAAAATGTTGTAACTTTGCGTCGTGGTAGCAAATCGCTGCCGTTGCCATTCTATCAATGAGACTTTTTTTTATCATATTCGCCACTCTGCCATTGTTGGCCCACGCTTACGTGTCGTGGCATATCTACCAACTGATGCCGTTGCCCACGTGGGCTAAAATTTTGGTGGTCACGCTGCTCGCTTGCTGCTTTGTGAGTTTCTTCTCAATATTCTTTCTTGGACAGGATTCTCCATTGTGGCTCAATACGTTGCTCTATGATGCCGGAACATCGTGGCTTATCGTGTTGCTCTATGCGACATTGTTGTTTATAACGCTTGACGTGTGCCGGGCCATTGGATTGGTGCAGCCGTCTGTATTGCGGCAAAGCCTTGTCGGCACGCTTGCCGTGGTCGGCCTGTTGTCGGCATTGATGTGTTATGGCGGTTGGCGTTATCACAATAAGGCGCGTGTGACGTTGGAGTTGAGCGCTCCGGCCGGTAAAGCGTTGTCAAAGCCGGTCACGGCGGTGATGATGAGTGACTTGCATTTGGGGTATCACAACCGTCGCGCTGAACTTGGCCGGTGGGTTGATATGGTCAATGCCGAGCGGCCTGACGTGGTGCTTATCGCCGGCGACATCATTGACAGCAGTGTGCGGCCGTTGCTTGAGGAGGATATGGCTGCCGAGTTGCGCAGGGTCAACGCTCCGATAATCGCTTGTCTCGGCAATCATGAGTATTTCGCAACAACGCCGGCTGCCCGGCGGTTCATGAATGATGCCGGCATCACACTGCTTGTTGACAGTTGCCTGACAATGGGAGACATCACAATTATCGGTCGTGATGACCGCACAAATCGCGGGCGCGTCCCGTTGCGGCGGCTTGTCGCTAACGCCGATACCAGCCGGTACACCATTGTGCTTGATCATCAGCCTCATGATTTGAGTGAGGCGGAGAATTGTCACGTGGACCTGCAGTTGAGCGGTCACACCCATCGTGGACAAGTGTGGCCTATAAGTTGGATTACTGATGCCATGTTTGAGGTCTCACATGGATATAAACGTAAAGGTGATACCGATATTTACGTCAGCAGTGGCATGGGAATCTGGGGAGGTAAGATCCGCATCGGCACAGTGTCGGAATATGTTGTTATAAAAATAAAGTAGCGAAGAAATGATAGAAGGCCAAAAGCATACGTGTGAGTTTGAGGTGCGTGACTATGAGATTGACAGCGAGGGAATTGTCAATAACGCAATCTATCTGCATTACATGGAGCATGCTCGCCATAACTTCTGCCGCGAGGCCGGCATGAGTTATGAGCGAATGCGTGAGTTGGGCATGATGCCTGTTGTGGCGCGCATTGAGGTGAATTACCGCACTCCGTTGCGCAGTAATGACCATGTGAAGTGTGAACTGTGGGTCGAGCGTCGTGGTCCGCGATTCATTTTTCATCAGACGATTATCAACGCGACGACCGGAACTGTGGCCACCCAAGCGGTTGTTACAATAGCGTGTGTCATTAACGGCCGTCTCTCGCGCGGCGATGAACTCGCTGAAGCATTTGCCCCTTATTTGTGTTCAATCCAACCAGGTGAAAAATGAATGAAGACTTATTGCATAGCGTTGCATTTGCCGCCCTGCCGGGAATGAACCTTGATGTCGGACGTAAATTATTGGAGGTTGTCGGCAGTGAGGCGGACTTTTTCAAGATGAAGGAGGGTGAACTTGTCTCACTTGTTGGAACCTCTAACCGATGGTTCACCCGTTCTACCCGTGATGAAGTGCTGCGCAAAGCGGACACTGAAATCCGGTTTATAGAAGATAAAAACGTCAATGCCGTCTATTATACCTCGCCACTGTATCCGCGTCGGTTACTTGAGGCGAACGATGCCCCGATGATGCTGTATGTTACCGGTGCCTGTGACATGAACTCAAAGCACGTTGTCAGCGTTGTCGGCACTCGCAACGCGACTGCAGCAGGCGTGAAATTCTGTGATAATTTCGTTGGTCAACTCTCGGCCATGCTGCCCGATGTGGTGATTGTAAGCGGTCTGGCTTATGGCATTGATATTGCGGCGCATCGTGCGGCAATGGCTCATGGCGTCGGCACGGTGGCTGTGATGGCGCGTGGCCTTAACCGCATTTATCCAGCCGTGCACCGCCGTGACGCAGTTAATATAATTAAGCACGGCGGCGCGTTGGTCACAGATTATATGAGCCAAGACGAGATGCACAAGGGGAACTTTCTGGCGCGCAACCGTATTATAGCGGCGTTGGCCGATGTCACAGTCGTTGTGGAGAGTGCCAGTCATGGCGGCTCCCTGGTCACGGCATCGCTTGCCATGAGTTACAATCGTGACGTGATGGCTGTGCCGGGTCGCGTAACGGATGAAATGTCACGCGGATGCAACAAACTTATCGCCGGCAACCGTGCCGCTCTGCTCACCGACGCCAACCAACTGGTTGAATCCATGCGTTGGGATGTTGATATAAGGCAGACACCGATAGCAAAGCAACTAAGCCTATTCGAAGACCTCAACGAGAATGAGCAGGCAATTGTCAATGTCCTGCGTGGCGCGGAACAACCTATGCACGCCAATGACATCGCGCATGCGGTACGACAACCCGCATATCTCGTGACAAGCACCCTTGTGGAACTTGACTTCAAAGGCATTATAGCAACCCTCCCCGGCAGTCGCTATCAGTTGGTTTGAAAAAAAACTTTGTACTTCATCTTTCATACGTCACACTTTTTTATTACCTTTGCCAATTAGAATGAACAATCATAGAACAACAGACTATGGAACCACTGTTTGAACAGATGAAACAACGGGCGATGTCGCGCCCCATGCGCATCGTTCTGCCTGAGAGCACCGAGCCGAGAACACTTCGTGCCGCCGATCGCATCATCGCTGATGGTGTGGCCGACATTTATCTCATTGGTGACAAATATGCCATCACGGCAAGCGCCCATGACCTCGGACTGACAAATATTGACAGCGCCACAGTCATTGACCCTTCGAATGACGCGGTCATTGAAAAATATGCTCAACTATTCTTTGAGTTGCGCAAGAACAAGGGCGTCACAATCGAAGACGCTTGGCGCAAGGCGCGTGACCCGCTGTATCTGGGATGCCTGATGATAAAGAACGGTGATGCCGATGGGCAGGTTGCGGGGGCGATGAACTCCACCGGCAATGTGTTGCGTGCCGCGTTCCAAATATTAAAGACAGCGCCGGGTGTGAGTGTTGTCAGCGGAGCGTTCTTAATGATGCTGCCCGAGGGAAGTCCCTATGGCGATAACGGAGTGATGGTGTTTGCCGACTGTGCCGTCGTGCCCGACCCTGATGCCCAGCAGTTGGCTCAGATAGCCGTGCTGACGGCTAAGACCGCTCACGACCTGGCCGGGCTTGAGCCGCGTGTCGCTATGCTGAGTTTCAGCACCAAGGGCAGCGCAAGCCACAGCAAGGTTGACAAGGTAGTCGAGGCGACATCACTTGCCCGGCAGATGGCTCCCACGCTTGACATTGACGGTGAGTTGCAAGCCGATGCCGCTATCGTGCCCAGCGTTGGAGCGAGTAAGGCCCCGGACAGTTCGCTTGCCGGCCATGCCAATGTGCTCGTCTTCCCCAACCTCGAGGTTGGCAATATCGCCTACAAGTTGGTGCAGCGCCTGGGCAATGTCACCGCTGTCGGCCCTGTGTTGCAAGGTCTCGCCGCGCCGGTTAATGATCTTTCTCGCGGTTGCAATGTTGATGATATCTACAAGACCATCATCATCACTTGCAATCAAGCCCTAAGCCGTTAATATAACCCATAACTTCCATAACTCTTAACCACCAATGAATATCCTTGTTTTGAATTGCGGCAGCAGCAGCGCCAAGTACAAGCTCATCGAGATTAAGAATAACGTGACCCTTGCCGAGGGTGGCGTTGAGAAAATCGGTTTGCCCGATGCCTTTATCAAAGTTAAACTTCCCGATGGCTCAAAGAAGGAGATCCCTCTTGACATCACCGACCACAACGGAGCGATCAAGTCCATCCTTGATATTCTCACCGATGGTGAGTTGGGATGCATCAAGAGTTTTGATGAGATTGATGCCGTTGGTCACCGTATGGTGCACGGCGGCGAGAAGTTCAGTCGCAGCGTCCTCATTAACGATGAGGTCAAGGCGATGATTGCCGACTGCTACGACATCGCCCCGCTTCACAACCCCGTCAACATGGCTGGCATTGAGGCTATAGAGGCCATTCTCCCCTCGGTGCCGCAGGTGGCTGTGTTTGACACGGCTTTCCATCAGACTATGCCTGCCGCCGCTTATATGTATCCGTTGCCATACAAGTACTACAAGCATGATCACGTCAGGCGTTACGGCTTCCATGGCACCAGCCATCGTTACGTCTCGCGCAAGGTGTGTGAGATGCTCGGTTTGGACTTCGAGAGCCAACGAATCATCTGCTGTCACATCGGCAACGGGGCCAGTATCTCGGCCATTGACCATGGCCGGTGCATCGACACCTCAATGGGTCTCACTCCAACTGAAGGGTTGATGATGGGAACTCGTGTGGGTGACATTGATGCCGGCGCTCTTGTGTTCCTCATGAAGCGGTACGGTCTCGACGCGATGCAGGTGCAGAATCTCGTCAATAAGGAGAGCGGCGTGTTGGGTATCACCGGCATCAGTAGTGATATGCGTGAGGTTGTCGCCGCCGCCGATCAGGGTAATGAGCGCGCCAAACTCGCCCTTGATATGTATGAGTTGCGCATCCTGAAGTACATCGGCGCCTATGCCGCCGAACTCGGTGGTGTCGATGTTATCGCCTTTACCGGTGGAGTGGGCGAGAACCAAACCGTCACGCGCGAGAACGTCTGCCGCAAACTCGCTTATCTTGGAGTTGACATAGATACCGAGCTGAATGACAAGATGTGGCGTGGCAAGGACGGCGAGATCAGCAAGCCTGGCAGTAAGGTCCGCGTTGCGGTGGTGCTCACTGATGAGGAGTATATGATTGCCCGTGACACCGAGGCTATCGTTGAGGGACGTCAACCTTGACCAAGTGTTTTTTATTTGGTCAAGTCAAATAATTCTCTTATCTTTGCCGAAAATAAGTTTAACCTACTAAAACTCTTTACAAATATGAAACCGTTGCACATTATCCTTGCCGTTGTGGGCGGCACCATCGCCGGAGCGGCGCTCGGACTGCTTTTCGCTCCCGAAAAGGGTAGCGAAACCCGTCAGAAGATTATTGACCTCCTGCGTGAGAAGGGCATCAAACTTCCCGGAGACAAGATGGATGAACTCGCCGATGAGATTGCGGCCGAGATCAATGCCAAGAAGGAAGTCGCCGAGTAATATTAATTAAAAGGAACACAATAATAATCAATAAAATGAAAGCTCTGAATTTACTCTATGCGTTCCTCGGTGGGGCGCTTGTGGGATGCACTGCGGCAATACTATTCGCTCCTGAGAAAGGTGAGGACTTGCGCGCCCGCATCAAGAACATGCTCAAGAGCAAAGGCATTGACTTCAGCGATGATGAGGTCGAACAGTTGGTGCGCCAGATTAGCGCTCAGATTGAGGATTAACGCGTCTGTCAAGCAGCATGGACAACGATATCAAGACGATTGACTATCAGAAACTTTTTGCCGAGGGGAAGCGTTTCCTCAAGACGGAGTTTGATTACGGCAGGCTCACGGCCATGGAGAAGCTAATAGTGCTTCTTTCAACCATGGCCGTGGTTGCCGTGGTCGGCATTTTCCTCATCCTTGCTTTATATTTCATATCGGAAGCGATAGTTGATGTGCTGACCATAGCGTTGGGCAAAGAGTGGCTTGCGAACATTGTTGTCGCCATCGTTGTGCTGTTGCTGATGGCACTCGTTGTGTTGATGCGTCGCCAATTGATTGTCGACCCGATTTCACGCTTTATCACCAGGTTGTTTTTGGACGACGGCAAGAACAGTTCCATCAGTTGAGTTATGAATGTAGAAGGCTCCAATATTGGCATTACAGGCATCACACCGCCGCCTCAAGAGACGCGGCAACAACAGTGGGAAGGGCTCACGCTTGATCAACTGCGCATGCGGCGCGCAATGGCGCTTGTGCGGCGTGAAATGGGCCGTGAGCGTATTAACGCTGTTATAGGCGGCATTAAGACCGATGTGAGCAATAACGGCATTCGCAGTTTCCTCTTCAAACCCGGCACCGTCAAGGCATTGAAGTGGACAGACTATGTTTTGCTCGGCTTTAATACGTTCCGTCTTGTCTCCAAGTTGTGGCGAAAGTAATAATTTTCAAAAATATTTTGCGTTTTGATAAAAAATTATTACCTTTGCCGCGATATTTGATTTTTACTAACACTTAAAACCATTTTGCCTATCGACGTGACTATTACTCTTTATTGATTAAAAATTCTGAGTAATGAAAGATTACGCTGATTATGGGGATGACAAATTAATCGTCCTCTACGTTGATGGAGACAACGAAGCTTTTGATGCTCTCATCGAGCGTCACAAGTCTCGTATATTCACATATATATATCACTCGGTAAAAAATACCGATATTGCCGACGATATCTTCCAAGAGACTTTCGTCAAAGCAATTATGACTATCAAGCAGGGACGATATGTGGAAAACGGGCATTTTGCCGCTTGGCTCACGCGCATTGCCCACAATCTCATTATCGATTACTTCCGGCAAGTCAAGAGTGAGAATCTTCAGTCTACCGATGAAACCGAGCTCAATATCCTCAATCGCAAGGAACTTAGTGAACGCACCATTGAGGACTTTATAATCTCAACACAGATTGAGCAGGACTTGAGACGGCTCATATTGGCTTTGCCTGACAGTCAACGCGAGGTGCTCTTGATGCGCTATTACAAGAACATGAGTTTCAAGGAGATTGCTGATAAGACGAGTGTTAGCATCAACACCGCTTTGGGGCGCATGCGTTATGCTATTCTGAATATGCGCCGTATGGCCACTGAGAACCATATCGCGCTATCTATTTGATGACGCTTTCCCATAACAACAGTCCGCACATCGCTATACAAAGCGATGTGCGGACTGATTATTTTGTTGATTCGTGTTGTGTTCAGCGATGATTTGTAAGGTAGAGTAGGGTTGAGCAGTTAGCGGAATTCAGGATTGAACGCGCGGCTTCACGCACGGCATTGGCTGTGACCGAGCGATAACGCTCCTCCTCTGTGTTAATCATGTTGGCATTACCGAAGCAGTGTTCCACCTGACACAGTTTAATTGCTTTTGTCATGTAATCAACGTTTTCAAACATTGAGTGTGACAAGGCCTTATTAATATACTTATCTACTTCATATTCTGATGGGCCATCTTCGGCAAGTTGCTCAATCTCTTGATCAATCAAGGAGTTTGCCTTGTCAAGCGATACGCCATCGCATATGCGACCGCGGATATGAAACAATCCGGGGTCAAGAGTGCCACTAACCGATGCGTCAAGTTCGGTGAAAACGCCGCCACTTGAAAGGATTTGTTTGAAGAAGCGTGATGATTGCCCATTAGCGAGCACGTCACTGAGTATGTCGGCAGCATAAAAGTCGATATCGGCACGTGCCGGCATGTGGTAGGCACGATAGATTGCGGCGGAAGGCACATCGCGTGTGACTGTCATCACACGTGGCTCTTGCTGGATTGGCTCAGATGGCAGAAGGCGAGGGCAATATCGCCGAGGCTTAATATCACCGAACCATCGCTCGGCCAAAGTGACGGCGCGTTCCAATGTCACGTTGCCACTGACGCACACTATAGCGCGAGAAAAATCATAGTGATCTCGATGGAAGTCTCTTATTGTGCTATGGTCAACGTGCTCCAGTTCTGATACGTCTAAGCCAAGCGTCGGCCAACGATAGGGGTGGACACTATAGGCCAATGGCAGCAGCAAGTGCTCCACATCGCCGTAGGGAACATTGAGAGCCTGCTGCTTGAACTCCTCGATGACAACGCTGCGTTGAGTGTCAATACTCTCGGCATCGAGGTTCAGAAATAACATACGGTCGCTTTCTAACCAA
The DNA here is from genome assembly GCA_946187345.1 of uncultured Porphyromonadaceae bacterium. Lineage (GTDB taxonomy): Bacteria > Bacteroidota > Bacteroidia > Bacteroidales > Muribaculaceae > Sodaliphilus. The sequence continues at coordinate 66,720 of CAMHQD010000005.1, forward strand.
AAAGCCGTCTCAATGTTAACCGCAGGTAAAACACAGTAGAAGACAGTCTCGTCGCAACTGGTCCATGCGTTACTCACACCACCGGCCGCTTGCAGTGCGTCGTCATAGTCCGGTACATGGCGGCTGCCTGTGAACATGAGATGTTCTGTGAGGTGGGCAATGCCTGTCGCGCCGGGTTTCTCATCACGTGACCCTACATCATACATCACCACAAGCGCCGCCATGACGGTGGACGGATTGTGGTGATGCAGTAGTGTAAGTCCGTTGGGAAGTTTATGGCGTGTGATGTCTATCACAGCACTGTGGCTTTGATGATACGCACGTCTTTGACGGGACGGTCGGCTCGGCCGGTGGCGACATTCTGGATTTGATCAACCACATCCATGCCTTCAACCACCTCGCCGTAAACGGTGTACTGGTTGTCAAGATGCGGAGCTCCGCCCACCGTAGTGTAGGCCGTTATCTGCTCTTGAGTCAGCGATGCCGGGTTTGCGGCATACTCGGCTTCCATGGCAGCGATGAGTTGCTGCTGTAGCGCGTTGAGGCCGGCTTGGTCGTTACTCTGATACATCTGCTGAATCTCACTGCGATGCTCGCTCGCCAAACGATTAAAGATGGCCTGCTTTGCCGCGCCCTCAAGTTGTTGCTGCAATCCTGCCAATTGGTCTTGCGGGTAAACATTGCCGGTGACGATGTAGAATTGTGAACCGCTGCTGCGACGCTCGGGGTTCACTTGGTCACCTGTGCGAGCCGCTGCAAGAGCTCCACGCTTGTGGAAGTGGGTGGGGTAGACAATTTCAGCCTCAATGGTATAGCCAGGGTCTCCGCCGCCAAGCTGTACATCAGGGGTGGCATTCTTTGATTCGGGGTCTCCACCCTGAATCATGAAGTTCTTGATAACGCGGTGGAAGAGAAGCCCGTCATAATAGCCCTCGCGAGCTAACTTGAGGAAATTGTCACGATGCTTGGGGGTGTCGTTGTATAACTCGATGATGATGTCGCCCATCGATGTCTCGAGTTTCACCCTTGGGTTGGAATTGTTGCTCACTGTAGTTGAAGGAGTTGAAGATTGTTGGTTGGACTTGATGCCATCACTTGTCTCGCTATTGCTTTTTATTGAGCATGCTACGGTGGTGATGAGCACGAGTGCCAGAGATAGCAGGTAATGACGATTTCGCATGATCGTTTTATTTTCTTTTATTTTTTGAAATACAACACAAATGAGAGAACCCGGTCTTATGATTAAATTCCGACAGGGTATAGTCGCTTATAGATGCGACGGAAATTGTCGTCACAAGTAGCCAAATCGGCGGCACGGGCCTTGTAGTCATCACCCCAGATTGAAGCGGCTAATCCTGGCAGGTAGGCGCGGTCACGATCTTTGATGATGGCTGCCTTAATGAGCAAATCAATAGCGTCGGCGTACTTCTCACTGCTGATTGCGTTTAGGTAGCGTGCCGTACTGACGACAAATTGACCGGTGTTGTCCACCTTAATCATATTGTCGATCAGCTCCGGCAGTATCGAGTCAATAGTCTCAATGTTGTTCGCAATATACTCGTAGGTGGCAAGTCCGTTAGGGTCCTTGGCCAATTTCTTTTTCAATGAATCTTCCATGTTTTGAAGTGACGTGATTGATAAAATCGCTGCAAAGATACGAAAAAAGTATGAAGTATGACGTAAGAAGCGTGAAGTAATTTTGTTATGAGCCTGCCTTTAGGATTTTTTTTGTAATTTTGTGGTCTGAAACCTAATTTGAGCACTCTAATGTTTGCTATATACATCAAATTTATTTTATGATACTATCAACAATATTGCTTCAACTTGAAGCGTTGGGGCTCTCCGCAAAACCAGATACTGCGGCTGCCAGTCAGATTCAAGGAGTGGCCAATGCCGCCAAAGCGCAAGCCGACTCGCTCACCAACTTGATTGTTCAGCCTGATAGTGTTGACGCCACGTTGTCGCCCGGCCGTTTGACCTCAGCGATAACCAGCATTGATTGGGGAAGTATCATCACCGGTATTTCCAATCAGTTTATAACATTTGCCTTGCGACTCGCGATAGCCCTGCTCGTGTTCTATATCGGCAAGTTCATTATAAACAAGATACATTCGATCGTAAGCGCGATTATGGTCAACAAGGATGTTGACCGCTCGTTGACGACCTTTGTGCTGAGTCTGATTAAAATCACGCTGATGTTCATCCTCATCATCGTGGTCGTGGGCATCCTCGGCATTGAGACAAGTTCGTTTATCGCTATTTTTGCCTCAGCCGGTGTGGCTATCGGCATGGCATTGAGTGGAACATTGCAGAACTTTGCCGGAGGAGTGCTCATCCTACTCATCAAACCATACAAAATCGGTGATTATATTGAGTTTGGCAACTTCAAGGGTCACGTGAAGGAGATACAGATATTTCACACGATTATAGTTAATTATAATAATGAGCGTATCATTATTCCTAATGGAGGGCTTTCCACGGGGACTATCAATAATTATAGCGCTGAGAAGTATCGCCGTTGCCAATGGCAAGTGGCCTTGGCGTATGGCGATGATGTGGATTTGGCGCGTAAGGTGGCTTTCGAGATTATTGATGCGGACCCGCGTGTTATAAAGAAGAGCACTGAGGTCGCCGAGAACTCTATCGAGCGTGAAGAGGAGGCTGCTGAAGCCGCCGCTGCCGAGGCCGCGGAAGTTGATGATACTCCTGTTACCGAAAAAATGCCATGGTGGAAACGCATTTTTGCACATACTCGCACTAAAACCGAGGAACTTAAGGCAAAGCATGACGCCAAAGTGAAAGCGTTTCTGCCTAAAAAGAACTTCTCGCCAAGCGTTAATTTGGAGAGTTTGGACGATAGTTCAATTACTATCGTCATCAGAGCATGGGCTGCGGCTACCGACTACTGGGGCGTACTCTACAGTGTCAATGAACAAATTTACAAGCAGTTTCCGCAGCGTGGCCTTCACTTCCCATTCCCACAACTTGATGTCCATGTCAATCCAGTTCAGTAAACGGCAAGCGGTCGCTATACTATTTGCTTTCTTGGGCGTGACAAGTGTTATAGCCCAAGTTATTACCAGCATTGGTAATGAGGCGTTAAAGATTCCTCGTGGCGAGCGACCGGAATCTGCGCGCGTCACGCCATCTGTGAACAACGATGCCAGTGTTGATACCGACACGCCCTATTATCACCATGTGGACTCGGCGCAACAATGCTCTGCCGAGCGAGACTGGGCGGGTGCCGAACACCATTTGAAACTCGCTCTGCGAGCCGAGCCGGCAAACCCTGCCAACTCAATGCTATTAAGCAACATTGCCACATTGCAGCGCCGTCAGGGTCATGTGGACGACGCTATCAAGAACTATAACCTCTCTCTTGACTTGGCGCCAAACTCTGTTACGGTGCTTCTCAATCGTGCGGCTTTGTATGCTTCGATTGATAGCCTTGACCGTGCCGCGGCAGACTATATGCGTGTCCTTGAGCTCGACCCTGCCTGTGCTGAGGCTCTTTATAGTTTGGGCATGATTGACTTGTCGCGTGATGATAATAAGCGGGCAGAAGACCGCTTCAACCAAATCTTGCGTGTCGCTCCTAATAGCGGCCTGGCCGCCGAGGGGTTGGCCGCACTTCATAAGAAGAACGGCAATTATCGCAAGGCGGTGGAGTACCTCAGCGATATAATTAAGGTGTCACCCAATGTGACTTTGCTCGGTTCGCGTGCTGACTGCTACTTGATGCTGCGGCGTCTGCCCGACGCCGCGGTGGATATTCAGAGTGCTCTCATGCTTGATCCGGATGACGGATACCTATATTTGTTGCGCGCCAAGCTCAATAAAATGCGTTTTAATTATGACGATATGGATGCGGATGTGGAGCGTGCTGTGTCTCACGGGGTTGACCGTGCCGAGGTCGAGCAGGCCTTAAAATAATTTTGAAAAATCGGTTAAAATATTTTGGCGGTTTCGGAATTATATGTACCTTTGTGGTGATGATTTCACTGATTGAACATATTGAGTTCTTGACGATGCGTCACGATTGCGTGATTGTGCCAGGATGGGGAGCCTTCATAGCGCAGTATGAAACAGCGCGTTATGATGAGGCTACCGGTGTGACACGTCGCCCTCGCCGCATCCTCTCGTTCAATGCTCGTGTGGACCATAACGATGGCCTGTTGGCTCAGTCTGTGATGTGCCGTGAGTCAATGACTTACGATGCTGCTTGCCGCGTGATTGATGAAACTGTAAAAATGTTCAAGCAACAGTTTATCAATGACGGGCAATTATCCTTTGGTAGAGTCGGTTACTTTGTTCGCAATAATAGCGGAACCGCTACGTTCGTGCCCATGCATGATGGCAGCAATGATGCCTGTGACATCTACTATGGTCTAACCAATGTAGTGCTGCGTCCTCTCGAATTTAATATCGAGATAGGCAATGTTGAAGGTGGGACGCGACGTCGCTTGGTGGTTCCACAGTGGTTGAGGCGTGCCGGTCAAGTGGCAGCCGCGATTGTAGTGCTGCTGGGCATGACAATCGTGCTTACAACTCCGACTTCATTGGGAGAGCGTGAGCGTGAGTATGCCGCCGTCAGTATGCCCGGTGTTAATACCGCGGCCAAGCCCGTGTTTAATTGGGACAAGGCCGAGATGACTTTGAGTATAGCGATGCCCAAGTCAGAGGCTAAGTTGTCGGATGCATCGCGTCAACAATCTGGACGTTTCCATCTTGTCGTGTCTTCATTGCCCAGCCAAGACCAATTTGCAGATTATCTTGCGTCGCATCGTGATGTGGCGGAAAGGGCTACACTGATAGAGCGGAATGGCAAATTCCGTGTTATTGTCGCAAGTGCTGATGACGTGGCAACGCTGATGCGTGAGCGCGCTACATTGCCTGCCGCCTACGCCGCCAACGCTTGGGTTTGTGAATGATTTCATTTTGAAAGCATAATCAACAAAAATGGTGCCTTTGAGGGCACCATTTTTTGTTGTGGAGCTGGAGGGGTTTGAACCCTCGTCCAAACGCGGAGACAATCAGCTTTCTACATGCTTAGTCGCGGCTTGATTTTCGACCGGCGGCAGGCCCGTGACAGCCAACCGACAACTTAGTCCCTAAATTTCGGGTCAGGGTCGGGACTCCCCTTCGCCTATCTCCGATATGCTAGCACCACCTGTTCGATAAGCCTCGAAGCCACGGCCACCGGGTGATGTCTTGTCCCCGCGCTATGGGCGAGGATTAAGCCGATCTACTATACTTCGATCAGGCAGCAAGAGCGTAGTTGTTTGCGCCATTTAATTAAGTCGATGTCTGATTTTAAAGAGCATAGCCATCATCGCTCTGCATGCTTACTCACCACCTCTACACGCTGTCAAAGCCAAGTCAGCCCCAGATTGTGATAAAAGCGGCTGCAAAGTTACAACTTTTCTCTGAAATGGCAAGCGGAATAATGTTTTTTTTGTAATTTTGCATTCGATTTTATGATTTTTGGTTTTCAACATAAGGTGTTGTCGGCAATAGTTCTGCTATTGTTTACCGGTGCTTGCTCTGACAGCGTCGCTCCACTGGGCGATGCCACTCTTGACATTTCAATTGATGACGGGCTAAGGGCAGACACAGTCGAACTATTTGTTGTTGAGCCGGATTACTGTGCCGCGCGCTCGATGGGCACTTGGCTTAAAACTTCGGATGCGATCTGTCGTTTTACAACACAACTTGATGCTGAGCGACTCGCGTTTCTCACTTTTGGCCACGATAGCCGTCCGTTCTACTTTGTGTTACACCCCGGCCATATTAAGTTGAATATAAAAGGAGACAGATGGGAGGTGAGCGGTAGCGCTGTCAACGCTCGTTTAGCGAATATTATCAATCAAGCGGGCGAATGCGAACGAGAGCGCCGTACTGTGGCTCGCCGATACGTTGCGGCTGTGGCTGACACCACGCTAACGGCAGCGACGGACAGTGCGTTTTGGGCACGTGATAGTATCTTGTCTGACACATTGCGCTCTGTATATCTTAAAGCCGACACATCGCGTATACCGCTTTGGAAGGCGGCTCACTTTCATCTTGAGAACTTGCGCCGATGAACTATTGTCGTTTTAACATTTTCTCACTGCGTTCGACCTTGATTGTGTTTCTCATGGTTATAGCGGTGATGAGAGCATCGGCGATAGATATTACCGGCTTTGTGCGTGACTCAGTCAGTCGCGAGCCGGTATCCTTTGCCACAGTTTCGGTCATGGGCTCCACTATTGGCGTCGTTGCCGGCGAGACGGGCGGATTCCACATTGCCGCGCCCGCGGCGGTGGCTGTGCTGAGAATCACTGCTGTCGGCTATGAACCGCGCGTAATGTCGGTGGATAATTCTCGCTCGGTACTTGTGGTGGATTTGGCGCCTGCAGCCAATGCTTTGGGTGAAGTGGTTGTAACTCGTGGCAAGGAGAAGTACAGCAAGAAAAACAATCCGGCTGTAGAACTCGCACGCCGTTTGATTGAGCATAAGCACGATAATGACCCGCGCCGCGTGAGACCGCAGACGTCTTGGACTGCCTTTGAGCAGTTGGTGTTTGGTTTGAACGAGGTGGGCGATGATGCTGCCACACGCGCGATGATGAAGAGATTTGATTTTCTAAAGGATTACGCCCTTGTCTCGCAGGTTACCGGCAAGCAGATACTCCCCATTGTTGCTAAAGAGCAATTTTCCACTCATTATTGGCGGCGCTCCCCGGCTGCTCATCGCCAGGTGGTTCATGCCTCGCAAAGTGAGGGACTTGACGACTCTTTTGATGCCGCAAGCATGAAACGATTTATGGATGACTTGCTGCGTGAAGTGGATATCACAGACGGTAACGATGTGACAATTCTTACCAACCGCTTCGTCAGTCCTCTATCGTCAATCGCAATCAGTTTCTATAAGTTTTATCTCAACGACACCATTGAGGTGGACGGCGAGCGTTGTGTGGATTTGAGTTTTATTCCGTTCAATACGGAGTCTTTCGGGTTTGTGGGACATATCTATGTCTCTGTGGCCGATACCACGAGTCTTTTCATAAAGCGTGTGAGCATGGGTGTTCCTCGTAGGATTAATCTCAACTATGTGGAGCGAGTGAGTATGGAACAAACTTACCGTCGTGCTGCCGATGGCTGTCGCGAACCGTTGAGTGATGTCCTTGAGGCTGAGTTCCGTGTTATTCCCGGCACTCCCGGGTTGTTTGCGCGACGGATTACTACATATGGCGCAGTGCCTCCACCCGTTTTTGATGTATCCGGCTCCCCATATAATTTGCCTGACGAGGTGACAGTTGAGGCCCAAGCGACCAAGCAGAGTGAGGCCTATTGGCAGAGGGTGAGACCGGAAGGACATAATGACTTGCAGACTGGAGTGAAAGCGATGGTTGAAAAGTTACGTTCACGCAAGTTTTTCTATTGGGCCGAGCGTGTTGTCGTCGCTTTGGCGCAGGGCTATGTGGGCACTGCTCGCAAGAATAGCAAGGTGGATATCGGACCGTTGAACACTATGATAAGTGGTAACTCGCTCGAGGGGTTCAGACTGCGTGCCGGTGTGGTGACTAACGCAAATTTGAGCAAACATTGGTTCTTGCGTGGATATGTGGCATATGGCTTTCGCGACAAAAAGTGGAAATATATGGCTCAGGCAGAATACTCGTTCACACCCAAAGAACGCTACGAGACCGAATTCCCAATCCACTCATTGCGTCTGCGTCATAGTTACGACGTCGAGCGCCATGGCCAGCGCTACCTCAACACTAATGCAGACAACGTGTTTCTCGCGCTGAAGCGCAGTGGCGACAATCGCATCGCTTATTTGCGCCACACATCGCTTGAGTATCGTCACGAAAACAACCACCATTTTTCCGTGGCACTCACTCTTGAGCATAGCCGTCATGAACATTCCGTGCAGGTTCCATACGTGACCGGAGATGGTACCGTTGTGCCATATTATGACCAGACGGGTGCGCGCTTGACGCTACGTTGGGCGCCCGGTGAGAAGTTCTTCCAGATGCGTACCCGTCGCGTACCCATCAACCTTGATGCTCCGATATTTTCGATTACCCACGTCTATATGCCGGGCAATATGTTTGGCAATCGCCGTGAGGTTCATGCCACCGAGTTAGGAGCCGAAAAGCGGTTCTGGCTATCGGCATTCGGCTATATTGATGCTATAGCGCGTGCCGGACAAGTGTGGAGTCGTGTGGAGTATCCTAACTTGATGATGCCGGCCGCAAACATGTCTTATACAATACAGCCTGAAACGTTTGCCTTAATGGAGCCGATGGAGTTTATCGCCGATCGTTATGTGAGCCTTGATGTCACTTATTGGCTCAACGGGTGGCTCTTGAACCGCGTGCCACTACTCAAGAAACTCAAGTTGCGCGAGGTGGTTAGCGCGAGAATGTGGTGGGGGAGTCTGTCGTCGAAAAATGATCCTCGGCTCAACGCGGATTTGTTGCAGTTACCGGAGGGAATTATCGGTGCGCATGGCGGCAAACCATATGCTGAGATGAGCGTTGGCCTTGACAATATCCTCACTGTGTTGCGTGTTGATTACGTGTGGCGCCTGACGTATCGCGATGTGCCAGGTACGTCGCGTCGCGGCGTGCGTATCGCCCTCCACTTCACGTTCTGAATATTATATTGTGGCACAACTTGTTGTATTGTGTATTGTCTTTATGAAATTTGCTTCGTCAATTTACGTAAATACAAAAATTTGTAATTATCTAAATGTTTTGCATACCGATGGTAAGGAAACAATTATTAGGTGGAGCCATGTTGCTTATCTGGGCATTGGTTTCTTCAGGCCAATCAATCCCTATTGCTGGTGATTCTGTACAAACGAAGAAATCAGAGTTGTTTTACTCTCGTCACCAGTCAGTCCCGATAATCCGTGATGTTGCTCATCCGATGTATTTTGATGAGTGTGACACGCTGTGCTGCATAGGCGAACATCCAGGATGGCTTGTTGGAACATATCGGCTAACTCAAGACAAATCGACATTATTTGGGGATCTTAAATTATGCGATAACGGACATTTCTTCTTAAACAATCCTTTTATTCCGTCCGCTTCTACAACCGGACATTGGGATTTCACAGATGATGGTTTCTTGGTAATAAACTCAGGCAAGAAAATGCTGCAAGTTGAAGAGTCTTATGACAGTTCTCGTTCTGAACAGTATTACACCTTGTGCGTAAAAAGAGTTATATCATCAAAAAATGAGATATACAAGGATGAGCCCAATTGTATAATTTATTCCATAACAGAACTTGGTGACACTATTGAAAGTATTCCAGATACTCATGGGTTAGTGCACATTCCTAAATCAGTAAGGCTATTAGAAATATTTCTGATGGCTGGAGAATTTATGTCCAAAGACAATTACATGATTGAAACCAATCATTACAAAGTGGAAGATCCTGAACGTTCTAACTATATCGTGCTAAATTGTGCCGTGCGCCGACATTTTGACAGAGAGAGATGGATTGTTGACGAAAACCACGGTATCCATGCCCTTAAATCTAATGGCAGATATTACAATGATTATCCTCTGCAACGCAAAGACAATTAGTCAACCAATAAAACAAACTGGTTTTTTTAGAAAGATTATCCCGCCTTTAGGCGTCTCCTCTTTGAATGGGCGGGTGTAGGGCCTGGCCGCTCCCGCCTATGGCCTGTCGCCCCTAACGTGGCTCACGTTAGTCACTGCCTGCGGCCTTGCCAAGGCGAGGTTCTATATGCTTTGTCAATCCTGACGGATTTTTATAGGACACAATTAGTTTAGAAGATTGATTGGGCGGTGAGTGTGGTGAGGAGTTCAAGAGACTTCATGCCTATGACGCTGTTGCCCTTGGTGTTGAGGCGTGGGCTCCAGACGGCGACGGCATACTGGCCGGGGTAGATGGCGGCGATGCCTCCGCCCACGCCGCTCTTGCCCGGCAGCCCCACAAGGAACGAGAATTCGCCGGCTTCGTCGTAGAAGCCGCAAGTCTGCATGATGGCGTTCATTCGCTTCACTTGAGAGGATGTGAGCCTCACACCGTTGTAGTCAAAGGGTCGGGTGTGGTCGGCAAAAGGCAGAAAGGCCTGTGATAGTTCCTCGCAACTCATCTCCACGCTGCACATGAGGAAGTAGAATTGCAATACTCGCTCGATGTCTCCATCGATATTGCCATGATACTTGAGTAAATTTGCGATTGCGGTGTTGAGGTATGCCTGGGAGCGTTCAGAGAGGGCAACGCCGTAGTTGAAGTTGACTGTGGGGCAGTGGCTGACGCTGCGCACGAAGTCGAGAAATTGGTTCTCGGGTTGCGGCAGGCGCTTGATGAGGATGTCTGCCATGACAAGCGCGCCGGCATTGATGAACGGGTTGCGTGGAATGCCGTTCTCGAGTTCAAGTTGGATGAGCGAGTTGAAAGCGGCTCCGCTGGGCTCTTTGCCCATGCGTGTCCACAGGCTGTCGCCCTCCATCGAGAATGACATAGCCAGGGCGAACACCTTGCTGATGCTTTGCAACGAGAACCGCACTTGAGCGTCGCCGGCTTGATAGACTTGGCCGTCCAGAGTGCGCAGGCAAAGACCGATATGCTCCGGGTTTACCGCCGCAAGAGCGGGGATGTAGGTTGCCTGCGTGCCTTTGCCGCGCAGGTCTTGCACTTGGGCGAAAATGCTGTTTATAATAGATTGATAATCCATCTGTCAAACAAATGCTACTCAAAGGCTTGGGCCACCAGTTGCAGGGAGTCGATGATGGGCAGATGTTGTGGACATTGTGACTCGCATTGGCCGCATTGGACGCACTGCGAGGCGGCGCCATGACCGGCTTCCAGGAGGGCCTTGTAGGCTTTCTCGTTGAGCCAATGGCTGTGCTGCTCATAGCGTTTGTCGGTGTTATATAGCGCGAAGAAATCGGGGATGGCGATTTCCATCGGGCAGCCTGCGGTGCAATATCGGCAAGCGGTACACTGGATGGCAGTGTTGTCATTGTAAATGTCGGCCACGCGGCAGATGATGTCGCGCTCGGCATCGTCGAGCGGCTTGAACTCTTGCATATAGGAAGTGTTGTCCATGAGTTGCTCCATGTCGCTCATGCCGCTGAGCACCATCATCACATTGGGCAGCGAGGCGGCGTATCTGACGGCCCAAGATGCCGGAGATGCTTGCGGCGAGTGGCCTCGCATCAACTCGAGCGCGCGTTCGGGCACTTTGGCCAGCGTACCGCCCTTGACGGGTTCCATAACAACGACAGGACGGCCGTGGGCAGTGGCAGCCTCGTAGCAGAGGCGCGACTGTACGCTCGGGCTATCCCAATCGGCATAGTTGATTTGCAGTTGAACAATCTCCATCTCGGGGTGCGCCGCCAGGGCACGCTTGAGAGTCTCGGCGTCGTCGTGGTAGGAGAAACCGATGTGGCGGGCTCGCCCGCTGTCACGCAGTTTTACCATAAAGTCCCAGGCGCCGATGCGATCCATCTTCTCGATGCGTCCACGGTCAAGGGCGTGGAGCCAATAGTAGTCGACGTAGTCGGTTCCGAGACGTTCGAGTTGAGCGTTGAAGATACGCTCCATGTCATCGGTCGTTTCTGTTTCCCAGACGGGACACTTGGTCGTGATGGTGAAGCGGTCGCGGTCGTAACGTTCCACGACAGCCTGTCGCAGAATGTTCTCGCTCTGTCCATCGTGATATGGCCACGCTGTGTCGAAGTAGGTGAAGCCGCGTTGCATGAACACGTCCACCATTTGCTTGACGGCCTCAAGGTTAACGGTCTTGCCGTCGCCCAGTAGGGGCATGCGCATTAAGCCGAAGCCCAGTTTCTTTGTCGGGTTGCCCATAGTTACTTGTTGAGCAAATACTTGATGAATAGATAACCTCCCACCACCTGCAACGCCATGCCAGGCAGACCAATGGTGAAGTCTTGGAAGCCGATGGCAAGCGAGCCGGTAATCACGCTCTCGATGAGCGAGCCCACGACTTGATAGGCGAGCACGACGAGGGCCATCAACGACAGGGTGATGTCGCCGAAGCGGTGAGCCACCAGCGAGGCCGCGGCAACCAACAGCACACTCTTGGTCATGATTGCCGGCAACATCGCAACGACAGGCATACCGAAGAGGATACTGTTGATGACGGGTGACAGCAGGGCCGTGAGCAGGCCGACGCGCCATCCATACTTATAGGCTCCGATGAGTGTGAAAAAGTAGATTGGCAGCCATGTCAAGCCTCCGCCCGGCACGAGGTGACAAAGTTGAGGCAGTGCGATGTTGCCGATGATAAACAAAGCGGCCGCTGTCCAGGCCGATAATTGTCTGTAGGAAAGATTGTAAAGAGTAACCATTGTTTAGTTTTTAGTTTATAGTCGTTAGTTTTGTGGGGCCGGCGCGATGGCGCGCTATGGCCAACTGTTGCCAATGGTGGCGCAGGGCTGCGACGATTTCGGCAGGGGAGTGCTCGTTTGCAGTGATTTGCTCGAGTGGGCAGCGATTGTCGCCCTTAGGGATTACTATTGCCTTGACGCGTCGTCCCCAAACGTAATCGATGCCGGCCTCTTCAAGCACTGGAATGGCCTTGTCGCTAAGTACAGCGGCATAGATGCGTCTGACACCGGCCATGGCGACAATGCCCGCGGCGGCACGTCCAATCACTTTGTCGGCTATGGTGGCTCCTCGCAGGAGTGCGGGCTCATTTTCCAATAGATACATCAGGTCACGCACTCCCTGGCGGTAATAAGTTGCCAAGGCGCCATCGGTGGAAGCAACTACAAGCGAACAACTATTGCCGTAGAGGGCGTTGATGACGCGAGCCATTGTTTTATTGGAGAGTGTCATTCGCTATGAAGTATTCAATCGAGTCATCAACGCTCGCGGGAACCACTTCAGTGGAATCAGGCGCCTCTTCCATTTGGCGAGGCGGATGATGTTGCCCCAAAGCGATGCCTATAACCAAGAAGATGAAAATTGCGGCGAGCCCCGGCAGACATCCGATGGCGGCTTGCCATCGAGGTTTGAATGCCAATGCCACAAAAGACCCACTGATTCCTAACCCAATTAGCGACATACCGATGTAAGCGAAGAATTGCGAATCATCAAACGGGTCAAAAATAATCGTTGCCATTCCAATAAATGGCAATAAAAAACTGATAATGGCCACCCAATTGACACGACTCTCGCGCCGCTCGTCTGGCCATTGCTGAGTACCGTACTGTGGCGGAGGCGGTGGTTGCTGCCGCCCGCCATAATACTGCGGTTGGTTATTATCGTCCATAATTATTAATTCAAGTAGTACAATCGATTTATAAATGTGCAAATTTAGCAATTATTTTGTGTAAACAGCCAAAGTGTTATCAAAAAAAAAGTTAATATCAAAAAATGCCTCTACGTTTATTGTTGTGTGGATTTTTTTTAGTAAATTTGCGGTTGCTAAATGCTAAACAAAATTTCAACTTAAAATAACTAATTAACAACATGGTAAGTTACAAAGAGTTAGGTCTTGTCAACACCCGTGAGATGTTTGCCAAGGCAGTCAAGGGCGGCTATGCCATCCCCGCGTTTAACTTCAACAACATGGAGCAGCTGCAGGCCATCATCAAGGCCGCTGCCGAGACCCACAGTCCTGTGATTCTTCAAGTGTCGAGCGGCGCGCGCAAGTACGCAAACCAGACTTTGCTGCGCTACATGGCACAGGGTGCCGTCGAGTATGCCAAGGAACTTGGTTGGGAGCATCCGCAGATTGCGTTGCACCTTGATCACGGCAACAGTTTCGAGTTGTGCAAGAGTTGCGTTGACTTCGGTTTCTCGAGCGTGATGATTGACGCGAGTTCGCTGCCCTATGAGGAGAACATCGCCTTGACCCGCAAAGTGGTGGAGTATGCCCATCAGTTCGATGTGACTGTCGAGGCCGAACTTGGTGTGCTCGCCGGCGTTGAGGATGAGGTTGCCGCCGAGGAGAGCCACTACACCAAGCCCGAGGAGGTGATTGACTTCGCTACCCGCACCGGTTGCGACTCGCTGGCTATCTCGATCGGTACCAGCCATGGTGCCTACAAGTTCACTCCGGAGCAGTGCACCCGTGACCCGAAGACCGGTCGTTTGGTGCCGCCGCCCCTGGCCTTTGACGTGCTTGACGAGATTATGAAGAAACTGCCAGGCTTCCCCATCGTCCTCCACGGCTCGAGTAGCGTGCCTCAAGAGTACGTCGACATCATCAACGCCAACGGTGGCAAGTTGCCCGACGCTGTGGGTATCCCCGAGGAGCAGTTGCGCAAGGCCGCCAAGAGTGCCGTTTGCAAGATCAACATCGACAGCGATAGCCGTCTGGCCTTCACCGCCGCCGTGCGCAAGGTGTTTGCCGAGAAGCCGGGTGAGTTTGACCCGCGTAAGTACTGCGGTCCGGCTCGCGACGAGATGGAGCGTCTCTACGTCCACAAGATCAAGGAGGTGCTCGGTAGCGATGGCAAGGCCGACTGATAGCCAGTGATATTTACTTTTTTCAATAACTATCTCTCGTGAATTTTCGTGAATTACCGTAAATCATTTATTTACGTGGGTTCGCGAAAATTCACGAGAGATGTTTCAATACATGACATAAACCTAAAACGATAATAAACAACATGAAAGGTAAAATCCTTGTGGCAGGAGGAATGGGCTTTATTGGCTCACACACCACTGTCGAACTGCAAAATGCAGGATTCGAGGTCGTCATTGTTGATAACCTCTCCAACAGCAATATCGAAGTGCTTGATGGCATCGAGCGTATCACCGGCATCCGTCCCGCCTTTGTCGAGGCTGATTGTACCGATATGGTTGCCATGCGGCGCCTCTTTGACGAACACAAGGGCATTAACGGCATTATCGACTTCGCCGCAAGCAAGGCCGTGGGAGAAAGTATGCAGAAGCCCATCATGTACTATCGCAACAATCTCAACATCCTGCTCAACCTGCTTGAGTTAATGCCCGAATACGGTGTTAAAGGCTTTGTCTTCTCATCATCATGCACCGTCTACGGCGAGCCCGACCACAACCCCATCACAGAGGACGCCCCAACCAAGAAGGCTACCTCTCCATATGGTGCTACCAAGCAAGTCAGTGAAGATATCATCGCGGATGTCATCCGCAGCGGCAGTCCCATCAAGGCAATCTTGCTGCGATACTTCAACCCGATTGGCGCTCATCCCAGTGCCGAGATCGGCGAGTTGCCTAATGGCGTCCCCGCCAATCTGGTGCCATACTTGACTCAAACCGCTATTGGAGTGCGCAAGGAACTCAGCATCTTCGGCAACGACTACGACACCCCCGACGGTACATGCATCCGTGACTTCATCAACGTTGTTGATCTCGCCAAGGCACATGTTGTGGCCCTCGAGCGAATGTTGGACAACAAGAGCGAGGAAGCCCTCGAGGTGTTCAATATCGGGACCGGCGATGGAGTCAGCGTCCAGCAGTTGCTTGATGCCTTTGAGCGCTCAACCGGCGTCAAGGTTCCTCACAAATATGTGGCTCGGCGCCCTGGTGACATTGTCAAAATCTGGGCCGATCCCAAGAAGGCAAACGAAGTCCTCGGCTGGAAAGCCGAGGCTACACTCGACGACACAATGCTCAGTGCGTGGAAGTGGCAACAACGTCTTCGCGAGCGTGGCATCATGTAATTTTGTCGTATGAGAGGTTGAGTGTTGTGCCAATCGGAAGTGGTCACTCCAACCGCGAGACAAATCCAATAATTCAGAGCGCGTCAGCGCAAGGCTCA
Source organism: uncultured Porphyromonadaceae bacterium (assembly GCA_946187345.1). Taxonomy (GTDB): domain Bacteria; phylum Bacteroidota; class Bacteroidia; order Bacteroidales; family Muribaculaceae; genus Sodaliphilus. The sequence continues at coordinate 82,469 of CAMHQD010000005.1, forward strand.
ACCCTCAACCTCTTAATCCTTCAATATGGAGTTTATAGTTAATGCGACATCTTCCGGCACTGCGGCCAGGGCCGGCATCATCACCACTGACCACGGGCAGATAGAAACACCCATCTTCATGCCTGTGGGTACGGTGGGTGCAGTTAAAGCCGTTCATATGAGCGAGTTGCGGGATGACATCAAAGCACAAATAATTCTTGGTAATACCTATCATTTATATTTGCGCCCCGGTATGGACATCATCAGACGTGCCGGTGGATTGCATCGTTTCAACTCGTGGAGCGGCCCCATACTGACGGATAGCGGAGGTTTTCAAGTGTTCTCGCTTGCAGAGCAACGCAAGTTAAGTGATGAGGGCGTTACTTTCCGTAGTCACATAGATGGTTCAAAGCATTTGTTTACTCCGGAGCGAGTAGTTGACATACAACGCGTTATCGGAAGCGATATAATGATGGCGTTAGACGAGTGCACCCCCGGCACGGCCGACCGGTCTTATGCTCGCCGATCGTTGACGCTCACTGAACAATGGTTGCGTCGAGGTTGGCGGCATTTCAATGAGACACAGCCACTCTATAGCCACAGTCAAGCATTCTTCCCTATTGTGCAGGGCTGCGTTTACAAGGACCTCCGCCAAGAAAGTGCCCGTATGGTGTCCGAACTTGGCGCCCAAGGAAACGCAATCGGTGGACTCGCTGTTGGTGAGCCTACTGAGGTGATGTACGACATGATTGAGGTAGTTAATGATATTTTGCCGCAAGATAGACCTCGCTACCTTATGGGTGTCGGAAAGCCAGAAAATATTCTCGAAGCCATTGACCGTGGTGTGGATATGATGGACTGCGTGATGCCAACTCGCAATGGACGCAATGCAATGCTGTTCACACGACACGGCATCATGAACCTGCGCAACCGCAAGTGGGCCGACGATTTCTCTCCTTTGCAGGAAGATGGGCCGAGCGTTGTGGACCATGTTTATAGCAAGGCGTATCTGCGTCACCTTTTTATCGCCCAGGAGTTGCTTGCTATGCAGATAGCCAGCATACATAATCTCGCGTTCTACCTTTGGTTGGTAAAAGAGGCAAGACGCCATATCATTGAAGGCGACTTCCCAACATGGAAAGCGCAGATGGTGATTGATGTGCAACGTCGACTATAAGAGTTCAAGTTCAAGGCGGTTATAGTCGTCTTGAAAACGATATGATGTAATGTAATCTTTTGCTGAATTTGGAAAAAAAAGTTGAGCAGACAAAAAAATCGGTGCTGACGCGTGTCGCCGACGCATTGAGGATAAAGAAGTTTGATCAGTATATCATCAAGAACTTCTTGGGTACCTATGTCTTTGCCATCTTATTACTGATGGTGATTGTCATCATTTTTGATGCCAATGAGAAGTTAGACGCCGTCCTTAGCGCGCCGCTTTATGATACTGTATTTAAGTATTTTCTCAACTTCTTGCCATTCATCATCAGCCAGTTCAGCCCATTATTTACGTTCATCTCGGTTATTTTCTTCACCTCTCGACTTGCTGACCGTAGCGAGATAATCGCTATACTCTCAAGCGGTATAACCTTTCGTCGTCTCACTGTGCCTTATTTGGCTTGTGCGGCATTGATAGCAGCCTTATCTTATGTTCTCTCCGCTTACGTCATCCCTCCAGCCAACATTGAGCGCATTGAGTATCAAAACAAGTGGGTCAATGACCACTCTGTCACTGCCGGTAACAACATTCAGTTGCAGGTGCGACCCGGCGTGATCGCTTACATCACACGTTATGACAATGTGAGTCGTAATGGTTACCGTATGTCGCTCGACGAGTTTGACGGCACAACTCTTGTCTCGCGCCTTACAGCCGAGAATATCAGATATGACACGTTGGGACGCTGGCATTTGAAGCACTATGCGATTCGCGACTTCAGTGGTGTGAAAGAGAAACTCACAACCGGCAACAACCTCGATACCCTACTCAACGTTGATCCACGTGACTTCTTAATATCGGCCCACGATGAGGAGACGATGACCACTCCACAATTACGTGACTACATCGACCGTCAGAAGGCTCGTGGTGTAGCTAATATCCAGAATTTTGAGATTGAGTATGAGCGCAGGTTCGCAATGACTGCCGCGGCATTTATTCTTACCATTATCGGCTTATCACTGTCGTCTCGCAAGGTTCGTGGCGGCATGGGAATGAATATAGGTATCGGTCTGTTGCTCAGTTTCAGTTACATTCTCTTCATGACTGTTACCAGTTCGTTTGCCGTCAGTGGCTTGACATCGGCTGCCGTGGCAATGTGGATACCCAATGTGATATACACGTTCATAGCCATTTATCTCTATCGTCGTGCCTCAAGATGAGGCGGCTTGGCAACACGAATCGAGTAGGTCGGGAAACGAAAGTTTTCTGACCTACTTTCGTTTCCTTTC
>CAMHQD010000006.1 GCA_946187345.1 uncultured Porphyromonadaceae bacterium
CACAACCTTAAATATTGTAGTTCAATATAATAATGAAGTTATTCACAACCTGTGAACAACTTGCAAAGTTAATAATTTTTTGTCGGATTTTTGTCATTTCGTTGTTGAAAACCCTGCAAAAATCTTCTTAAAAAAAATTAATAACTTTATTTGGACTTTTCAGGCCGGTTTTTATATATGTTTACGGCTGAATTTTCCAAAAAAAGTTATTGATTTCTTTTCACATAATATTCACACGTTTTTCACAGGTTTTTCACAACCGCGTTACAAGGCGAGAGGCAATTCAATGGCAAATGTTGTTCCGCGTCCAATCTCACTGTCTTTGACGTAGATGCGGCCGGCATGGTATTCCTCGATGATGCGTTTTACGAGAGTCAGTCCAAGACCCCAGCCACGTTTTTTGGTTGTGAAACCTGGGGTGAAAACGTTCTTGAAGTTCTTGCGCGCGATACCTTTGCCGCTATCCTTGACGAGAATGATGGCTTGTGTGGTGGTTATTGAGACAGTTATGTCTAAGCGGCCCTCGCCGTCCATGGCGTCCACGGCGTTTTTCGTCAGGTTTTCCATTACCCATTCAAATAATGACTGGCAGAGCATCACTGTGGATGTGGCCGTCTGGTCATCGGCATGAATGGTAAGTGTCACACGTTTAGGGATGCGCGCGCGCATATAACCGAGGGCTTGCTCTACTGCGGGGCCGATGGGAACCAGTTCCTTGTCGGGCATGCTGCCGATTTTTGAGAAGCGGTCGGCAATGGTCGACAGGCGTTGCACGTCTTTATCCATGTCTGCAACTATCTCATGGTCTACTCCCATTGTGTCTAACATTTGAACCCAGGCCATCAGCGACGAGATCGGTGTGCCCAACTGGTGGGCGGTCTCCTTGCTCAATCCCACCCACACTTTGTTTTGTTCTGCCCGCTTGACACTCATCAGGGCAGTGTAGGCGATAGCTATAAAGATAAGCACTACCGCGAGTTGCACATATGGGAAATATGCGAGGCGAGTGAGTAGTGTTGAGTCCTCATAATAGATGTGCTGGGTGGTTTGTTCGTCAATGACAATATCAATTTTATTGCGCGAATTTTGCAATTTGGCCAATTTGTTTTTGAGAAAATCAAGGTTGGCCTCGCTCAATTCCAGCGGATTGAGGCTATCAACAGGTTCCGGCAGCCTGAAGTTGCGTTGCAGCAGAATTTGTCCGTCCCCGTCAACGAGCAGCACAGGAATATTGTGGTTGCTTTCGATTATTGACAGAAGGAAGTCGACATCACCCTCACCGGTAGGTGAGGCGAGTTCCTTGGTCGCGTCGGCCCAAATCTCCATGCGCAGTCGCTCCTGCTCGGCAAGGTCACGTGCCAAATTGTTGCTGATGATGAGAAATACTGCCACGAGCACTAACGAGATGGCTACAAAGGCCACCTTGTAGATGCGTCGCGAGTCATATATGTCGCGCAAGTTTGCCATCCTTGTCAGTCACTGATATCTAAATTTTATTAATCCGTAGATTATATGGAAGATTGTCTGACATCATCGGCAATCCAGCGGGCCACGCTATGTGTCGTGTTGGCTTCAATGACATGGTTAGCGATGGCTTTCACCTCGTCAAACGCGTTGGCCGGAGCTACACTCACCGTCGCCGCCCGCATCATGGCTATGTCGTTGCGGTTGTCGCCAAACACCACGATGCGGTCTGCGTCAACGCGCCGTGCCATCTCGATGATGGCGCTGGCCTTGGTGCAGCCGGTGGCGGATATTTCGAAGTAGCCGTTGTCAGGCTCAACAGGATCATGATAGAGCATCATCTGGCAATCGATACCTTCATCGGCGATGTTGTCGCGGATAACACGCAGGTTTTCATAACGGTTCATTGAGAAGATGAATAGCGCGTCGTCGGCAATGTCGAGATAATGTGGCTCATCAAGGTGAAAACTCTTGAATTGAAGTCCGGTGCGCTGGGCGACAAATGTGCTCTCTTGCCGGCTCATCGGGCCGTAATGCCAGGTGTGCAACCAGTTACCGCGGCGGCGATAGATAAATGGCCGCACATCGTGACGGCGCATCACCTCATCGATGGCGGTCACCACATCGGGTGAGATGACGTTGGTATGGACATAGTCACATTTGACGGGGTCCCACCACGCCGCGCCGCCAATGACGATAAACGGCATTGTGGCTGCGGGCAGCCGGCGCATGATGGGCATTACAGTGGCCGGAGTGCGTGCCGTGGCGATGGTGAATACCGCGCCGTGGTGACGGATGGCATCATCAAGCAGACGCGCACTCTCGTCGCTAATCATCGAGGTGTCGTCAAGCAGTGTGCCGTCAAGATCACTTATGTATAGCGTCCGGGGCTTATCCATATCAATACAGGTCGCAAATGATTCGCGACCGCAAAATTACTCAATAATTGACAATTAAGAAAGACAATAGTTATGTAATTTTATAAAAAAAGAATCTGGATTATCGAATTTGCGGTAGCGCACACCTTAATTTGATGTGCCGGTGATGTACTCGTGAAGGTCACGGTAGAATGGGTGCCGCGTCAGTGTGTCGCTGTCGCCGATGATGATAAGTTTGCTGCGGGCACGAGTGATGGCGACGTTCATGCGGCGCAGGTCGCGCAGGAAACCGATGTCGCCATGCTCGTTGCTTCGTACCATACTGATGATGATCACATCGCGCTCTTGTCCTTGAAAACCGTCAACGGTGGCCACCGTGATAGCGCGTCGTAGCGGCTTGAGCGTCTTGCTGAGTTTGACCAGATGACGCAGGTGGTGCACTTGGGCGCGGTAGGGCGAGATGATGCCGATGTCGATGCCTTCATCGCGCAGCCGCGCGGCGCCAATGCGTTCAACATAACGCTCTGTCACCTCGATGGTGAGTTGAGCCTCGGCCTCGTTGTACCGGCCCACACCTCCGCGGCCGGTCTGCTCGCCTGTCTCCCGTTCGGAGCCTTGCTCCCCCTCTTTTGGGAGGTGGTTGGTGGAAGGACTGTTTGGACTAACCCACTCGACTGGGTTGTCGAGGTCAAGGATGGACCTGTCGCGCACACTCGGGTCGCTCTGAACCCGGTCGTGATAAAACCAATGGTTGCTGAAGGCGAGAATGCGCTCATTCATCCGATACTGCACGCCCAGCATTGTCACCGCCGTCGGGCACGTCTGCACGATACGTTCCATCAGTGTTACCCCCAGTCCGCCCTTGAGTGCGGTAAGGGTTTTGACAGTGGGAGGCAACTGGCAGTGGTCGCCGGCAAAGATGACGCGGTGTGCCCTTGCGATGGCAATCCAGCAGGCTGCCTCAAGGGCTTGGGCGGCCTCGTCGATGAATAGCGTGCCGAAGCGCGTGCCCTCCAGCACGCGGTTGGCACTGCCGGCGAGGGTGCAGGCTATCACGCGGGCGTTATTGAACACGTTGTCGTGGATGCGCACCTCAAGTTCGGTGATGCGGCTTGAGAGGCGGTCAATCTTCTGATGGGCAGCCTCTGTTTTGTGCCGCGCGCCGCGCAACTGCCGCAACGCTTGCCGCATGGCCCATAATTGGGGGTAGTCAGGGTGGGCCTCATATTGCCGCTCATAGGTCAAGCCGAGCATCCGGTCGGTAACGCGCGAGGGATTACCCACGCGCAGCACGGCGATACCGCGGTCGGCGAGTTGCTCGGCAATCCAGTCGACGGCCATATTACTCTGGGCACACACGAGCACCTGATTCTCGCGACGCAGTGTCTCGCCGATGGCCTCCACAAGTGTGGTGGTCTTGCCTGTGCCCGGTGGCCCGTGCACAACGGCAACGTCCTTGGCGCGCATCACCATTTTCACGGCTTGCTGTTGGGTGGCGTTCAGCCACGGCAGCGACGGGCCGCCAAAGGTGAACCACTCAGGCTCACGGCGGCCGTAGAAGGTGTTGCGCAACTGCGCCAAACGGCTGTCGGCAGGGGCTCGCATCACGCGGTCCAGCGCGCCGAGCATCAGCCGGTAGGTTGTCTCGTCAAACGATAACTGCACGCCCACCCGGTCGGCGCGGCGCAGGCGACCTGCGGCTGCCTCGTCTGGCACCGCAATCAACATGCGGTCGCCGTCCACAAGACTCACTGTGGCCGTGAAGTCGAGGTAACGGATGTCATCAAGGCCGGTAATCTCAAAGAACATCACCGCCTTGCCTGGCTCGAAGCCGTGGTCCACATCGCCAAGCGACGCGTCGCGCCTGACCTCCACAGTCAGTTGGTTGAGCGAGTTATAACGCTGGGCTCCGATGGCGACCGGCCACCAGCACTCGCCGCGGCGAGTCTTGCGGTCGACACCGTCCACCTGCGATAGCCGCCGCAGTTCATCACGCTCATGGTCACGCTCCATCTCGATGAGATGCCGTTGACGCATCAGTTCCGTTATCGGTAGCATTAATTGTAGTGTAATAAATGAGCTCTAAGAAATCTTAGAATTCTGAGATTTCTTAGAGCTTTTAGTGTACTCAGATTATAACACGTGTGGTCACTCGGGGAGGATAAAGTCAACCGGTACCTGGACGGTAGCGCTGACCGGCTCGCCGTCGATGCTGGCGGGGTTGAACGGTGGCAGAGCCTTGACCACGCGCAACGCCTCGGCATCCTGCTCGCGCGACAAGCCCGGTGAGGCGATAGTGGCCTCTGTGACACGGCCGTCAGTGCCAAGTTTGGCGGCGACAATGACGCGGCATGCCTGACGGGATTTCAACGCGTCTTTGGGCCATTTTAACCGTTGCTGAACCTCGGCTTTGAGGGCCTTGTTGCCGCCCGGGAACGTGGCGTAGACAACTTGTGCCGGCTTGACCTCACTCTCGTCGTTGCCGTGAGCCAACTCGATGAGTTCATCGTCGCGCCACTCGCGGGTGCCTGACAGCGTGCCGAGGTCGCTAAGCAGCGAGGAGCAATAGTCGCGGCGCACGGCGTTGTCATCTCGTGCGATGATGTCGCGCAGCAGCGCGCGGCCTTGCTCATAGCAACCCAGGCTGATGAGCGTTGTGGCGCGCTCCTCGGCCAAATCCATGTTGTCGGGCAGTGCCTCGGCCATCAGGTCGAGCACTCGCATCGCCTTGATGGTGTCGCCCTGTTGCTTGAATGCCAACTGGCACTCGTAGCCAATCCACGCGAGCGTCTTGGCGCCGTCGGCATCCATATTCTCGAAATTGTCGCCCAGTTGGGGTCCCAGTTTCTCCATGGCTTTCTTTAGCCAGTCGAGGCCGGTGGCGGCATCGCCGCGGCGGGTGGCCGTCGCGCCGAGGTAGCCCAGGGTCTGCACGTCATCGTTGCCGGCCTTGTGTAGCGTGGTGAACAGGCGGTAGGCGTTGTCATATTCACCGGCGCGGTAGGCCTCAATCGCGGTGTCGTAGTCGTCGGCCGCCACGGCGGTCATCGCCGTGATGGCCATCAGAGCGAGAGCGATAATTTTTTTCATAGCGGTGGGGACGAGACTTCGTCTCGCATTACAAAACCAATTACCAATTCTTTTTCTCGGGTTATTCAACCCCCTCCTTAAGGAGGGGGAAGGGGGAGGCTTCAATAATTCTCGGCCTTGAGTTCAAAATAAGCGCGGGCGTGCTTGCACACGGGGCACTCCTCCGGGGCTTGCTTGCCCACGACGATGTGGCCGCAGTTGCGGCACTGCCACACGGCGTCGCCGTCGCGCGAGAACACCAGTCCCTGCTCCACGTTGTCAAGCAGGCGGCGGTAGCGCTCCTCATGGGCGCGCTCGATGGCTGCAACACCGTCCATCACCTCGGCAATCTCGTCGAAGCCCTCCTCGCGGGCCTCGCGGGCCATGCGCACGTACATATCGGTCCACTCGTGGTTCTCACCCTCGGCGGCGGCGCGCAGGTTGTCGGCGGTGGGCTTGATGGCGCCGCCCTCGAGCAACTTGAACCACAGTTCGGCGTGCTCCTTCTCCTGGGCCGCTGTCAACTCAAAGATGGCCGCAATCTGCTGGTAGCCGTCTTTCTTGGCCTTGTTGGCAAAATAAGTGTACTTGTTGCGAGCCATCGACTCGCCGGCGAATGCCTCAAGCAGGTTCTGCTCGGTCTTTGTTCCTTTTAATGATTTCATAGTTTTTTTTGTTAAGGGGTTGAGGGCTTGAGGGGTTGAGCCTCGCGCTGGCGCGCTCGGGGATATTTGTAGGGCCTCGCCTTGGCGTGGCCGCTATATCGGCAATTCATTTATTCCCATTTGCGGCAGCAAATGGCTCAACCTCTCAACCCCTCAACCAGTGAACGAATTATTTGATTTTCTCGGGATTGAGTTCGGGCAAGAGCACTCCGGCGTCCTCCTCGGTGTTGCGCTTGAGCAGTTCCTCCACGCTGTCCACCACATTGACGATATAGTCGGCGAGTTTCTCGGCCTCGCAGATGATGTCCATATAGAGGATACCAGCCTCGTAGGGGTACTTCTTGTTGTTGATGTTCTCGACGTTGGCACTGCGGCAGTGGTTGCGGAACTCGTTGATTTCGCGCTCCTTCTCATAACTGCGGCGCAGGTCGTCGAAGTTGGCCCCGTCCACATCGACCAGAATACCCATCATGTTGGTCATCGCCTGGGATACATACTTGAGCATGAGGTCGATGTTCTTGTAGTTATACTCCACAAAGTGGGCGTCGCTCTGCATCTTGCGCACAAACGTCTTGGCGATATTGTTGCAACTGTCGGCAATCGACTCGAGTTCACTGACGATGTTGAGCAGCGTGGCGATACGCATCTTGGAGGCGTGACTCAGGCGGCCGTCCATCACCTGGTTGAGATAGTTGGCGATCTCAATCTCCATGCGGTCGCTGATGTCCTCATATTTATAGATGCGCTCCAATAGTTCGTCAAATTCTTTGGTGCCTAACTTGGTGTGCACCAGTGTCTTGACCATACCGAACATGCGCTCCACCCTCTGGGCCATCACCACGGTCTCACGTTGTGCCTGCAGGATATTGAGTTCGGCGGCACCCACCAGGCCGGCGCTGATATACTTGAGTTGCGACTCGCTGTCCTCGGCCGGCTTGGTCTTGATAAAGTAGTCGACAATCTTCACCATCAGTCCGGTGAAGCCCAGCAGCAGCAACAGGTTGCACGTGTTGTACATGGTGTGGTAGACGGTTAGGCCCCACGATGTGGCTGCGCGCATCGATGCCAACTGTGCGTCGGTTGCCGCGTCGGCGCTGGCGTAGAGGGCCGTCGGGTCGCCAAAGCCAAGTGCATCGGTCACGTTGGCCGCCAACTTGACAAAGAGGAAGAACACCGGTACCATCCACACCGTGCCAATCAGGTTAAACAGCAAGTGGACGCCCGCCGCTTTCTTGGCGTTGGCGTTGCCGCCCAACGAGGCGAGCAGCGGCGTGACGGTAGTGCCCACGTTGCTGCCCAGCACGATGGCACACGCCATGTCAAACGGTATCCAGCCCTTGGTGCTCATGATGAGCACAATGGCTATCGTGGCGGCACTCGACTGGATGACCATCGTCACAACCATACCCACAAGGAAGAAGAGGAGCACAGACAAGTAGCCCATCTCGGTGTAGTTCTTCAACGCGGCAAAGAGTTCCGGCGACTTGCTCAGGTCGGGCACATTGTCCTGAATGAATTCCAGACCATAGAAAAGGAAGACAAAACCGATGATGAACTCGCTGATTGACTTCCACTTGCTTTTCTTGGTGAACATCAGCGGCACCGCGATGGCAAGCAGCGGCAGCAGGTATTTTGTCAGGCTCACAGAGAAGCCGAAGAATGTCACCACCCATGTGGTGAATGTCGAGCCCACATTGGCGCCCATAATCACGGCCACACTCTGCTGGAGTGTCATCAGGCCAGCGTTGACAAAACTCACCACCATCACCGTCGAGGCACTCGAACTCTGGATTAACGCGGTGATTGTCACACCGGTGAGCATACCCACCCACTTGTTGCGTGTCATGGCCGACAGGATGTCGCGCAACTTGCCGCCGGCGGCCTTCTGCAAGCCCTCGCTCATCACCTTCATGCCATAAAGGAACAGCCCCACGGCACCCAAAAGTGAGAGGAAGTTAAGGAACGAATAGTCCATCTAATTGATTGTTAATGTGTTAATCTTTTATTGAGTAGCAACGGCAGGCTAATGCCCACTTTTGATGTTACAAAGTTAACACAAACCAACGGAACTGCAAAACCTTTTTCTCGTATTTTCATATTTATCACGTTAGTGGATATTTTATGGAAATTCGAGTTCAGGAATTTGATTCGGCGATAAAATCGGGCGGTTTGTCTATTTTGGGTTGGACGGCACGCGGGAATTCGCTACCTTTGTGGTGACGAAAAATAATCACTTCCTTCATTATGTCACAATTCAAGATTATGCTTGCCTTGGCGCTGGCGCTGGCTACGACCGGCGCCGGCGCCAAGTCGTGGACCCTGCAACAGTGCATCGACCACGCCAAGCAGCAGAACATCTCTATCAAGCAGCAGCGGGTGAGCGTGGCTCAGGCCGAACTTGACGTGAGTGACGCCAAGGCGGCGCGCCTGCCGTCGGTCAACTTCTCCACCGGTCAGCGTTACAACAACCGTCCCTTCTCCAAGTATTCGGCAATGGTCAACGGCAGTGAGGTCATCACCGTCGATAACCGCAACAGTTACACCGGCACCTACAACATCAGCGCATCGATGCCTCTCTATGACGGCGGGAAAATCAAGAACAACATCGAGTTGAAAAAACTCAACACCCGCATCGCCGAGTTGAATGTCGATGCCGCCTCCCTCACCATCGAGGAGGAGATTACGCGCGTCTATATCCAAATCCTCTATAGTCAGGAGGCCGTCACCCAAGACGGCGAGCAGATTGCCCTCAGTGAGGCTCAAGTGGAGCGCGCCCATGCCCTGCTTGACGCCGGCCTGCTCAACCGCGCCGACGTGGCGCAACTCGAGTCGCAACTTGCCAACGACCGCTACCAACTTGTGGCCGACCAAACTACCCTCGCCGACTATGAACTGCAACTCAAGCAGTTGCTCGAACTGGACGGCGACACCACTATCACCGTCGCCGACCCCTCCGTCACCACCGATGCCCTCGCGCCGCTGCCAACCAAGGCCGATGTCTATGCCGCCGCCCTTAACTCGCGGCCGGAGGTGCAAGCCAAGTTGCTCGCCCTCGACCGCAGTTCCATCGATGAGAAAATCGCTCGCGCCGGGCGCCTGCCCTCCATCACCTTGAGCGCCAGCAGCGGCACCAGCACCACCACCGGCAACGGCAACTTCTTCACGCAACTCAAGAACCAGTGGAGCAACGGCATCGGCCTCACGCTGTCTATCCCCATCTATGACCGCGGCGCGACGCGCAACGCAATCTCGCGTGCCCGCCTCGAGCGCGAGAGCGACGAGTTGGCCCTCCAGAACACCCGCAAGCAACTGTGGAAGAGCATCGAGACCTATCACCTCAACGCCACCGGCGCGCAGCAACGCTATGCCGCCGCAACAGAGCGCGAGCGGGCCGCGCGTGCCAGTTATGAACTCACCAGCGAGCAGTTCCGCCTGGGTATGAAAAATATCGTTGAACTGCAAACCGACAAAACCGCCCTCTCGGCTGCCGTACAGCAAACCATCCAGGCAAAGTACACCGCCGCCCTCAACAGCGCCCTGCTGCGCCTCTACGCCAGATAAAAAGAGAAACAAGGAACTCCGGGACTCCCGGGAAACCAGAAAACTATAAAATGAAAAAATGGATTTACATCGCGCTGGCGGTACTCGCCGCGCTCGCGCTATTCCTCTACTGCGGTCGCAACAAAGAAGAGAAACGCATCTCCTTCACAACCGAAAAGGTGGAAACCAAGACCATCTCCACCAGCGTCACCGCCACAGGCACCCTCGAGGCCGTGACGACCGTCACCGTCGGTACACAGGTGAGCGGCATCGTCAACAAACTCTATGTGGACTACAACAGCGTGGTCAAGAAGGGGCAAGTGATTGCCGAACTTGACCGCACCAACCTCGAGAGCGACCTCACCTCGCAGCAGGCCAACCTGCGCAGCGCTCAGAGCGAACTCGACTATCAGCAGAAGAACTACGCCCGATATGCCGAGTTGAACGAGAAGCAACTCGTTAGCCGTGCCGAGTACGACGTGGCCCTGCAGAGCCTGCGCAAGGCCCAAGAGCAGGTCAAGGTGGCTCAACAGAATGTGCAGAAGGCGCGCACCAACCTCGGCTACGCCACCATCTACTCACCAATCGACGGTGTGGTCATCAGCAAGGAGGTGGAGGTGGGACAAACCGTCGCCTCGTCATTCAACACCCCGACGCTATTCACCATCGCCAAGGACCTGAGCGACATGCGCGTGATTGCCAACGTCGATGAGGCCGACATCGGCAGCGTGCGGCCCGGCCAACGCGTCACCTTCCAGGTGGACGCATTCCCCGATGATGTGTTTAACGGCAACGTGACCCAAGTGCGGCAAAAGGCCACAACCACCAATAATGTCGTCACCTACGAGGTCGTTATCAGTGCTCCAAACGCCGACCTCAAACTTATGCCGGGTCTCACGGCCAACGTCACCATCTTCACCCTTGAGATTAACGGACAGTTGGCGGTGAGCAACCGCGCGCTGCGCTTCACCCCCGAGCCGGAAATCATCGGCAACGACTACACCGTGCGGGACTGCGAGGGTGAGCACAAACTCTGGACCCTTGACGGCAAAGCGTTCACCGCCCACAAGGTCGAGGTGGGCACCACCGACGGCATTCACACCGTCATCACCGGCGGCATCAACTCCGGCGCCACCGTCGTGAGCGACGTCTCGTTCGGTGCCGGGCAGGACGACAAGCAGACCGGCGGCTCACCCTTCATGCCCGGCCCGCGCAACCGCAACAAAAAATGAAAGAAATCATCAGATTAGATAATATACGGCGCGACTTTGTCGTGGGCGAGGAGACCGTCCACGCCCTGCGTGGCGTGTCGTTCACCATCAGTGAGGGCGAGTTTGTCACCATCATGGGCACCAGCGGCAGCGGCAAGAGCACGCTGCTCAACATCCTGGGCTGCCTCGACACCCCCACCGCCGGCGAGTATCTGCTCGACGGCACGCCCGTGCGCACCATGAGCAAGAACGCGCGCGCCGTGCTGCGCAACCGCAAGATTGGCTTCGTCTTCCAGAACTACAACCTGCTGCCCAAAACCACTGCCGTCGAGAACGTCGAGTTGCCGCTGATGTATAACAGCGCCATCGGGGCCGATGAGCGACGCGACCGCGCCGTCACCGCCCTGCGGCGAGTGGGCCTCGGCGACCGTCTCAACCACAAGAGCAACCAGATGAGCGGCGGACAGATGCAGCGAGTGGCCATCGCGCGGGCACTGGTCAACGACCCCGCCGTCATCCTCGCCGACGAGGCCACCGGCAACCTCGACACGCGCACCTCCTTTGAGATACTCGTCCTCTTCCAGCAACTCCACGCCGAGGGGCGAACCATCATCTTTGTTACCCACAACCCCGAGATCGCCCAGTACAGCAGCCGCAACATCATGCTGCGCGACGGCAAGGTGCGCGACGACACCATCAACCCCACCATCCTCAACGCCGCCGAGCGCCTCGCTGCCCTCCCCGTCAATGATGACTGAAAACTAACGCGTTTGGTGTGCGGTCACCTCGTGACCGCCCCATAGTGACAAACGACCAATGAATATAACTAACTTGTTCAAAATAGCGCTGCGGGCCATCGCCGGCAATAAGACGCGTAGTTTCCTCACCATGCTGGGCATCATCATCGGTGTGGCGAGCGTCATCACCATGCTCGCCATCGGCCAAGGCTCAAAACTCCAAATCCAGCAGAATATCGCCGAGATGGGGTCCAACATGATTATGATTCATCCGGGAGCCGACCGTGGCCCGGGCGGAGCGCGGGGCAGCGCCGACGACTCGCAGACGTTGACCCTCGATGACTACAACAGCCTGCTGACGGAGGCGAAATATCTCGCCGCCGTCAGCCCCAACGTCAGCAGCGGAGGGCAACTCATCGCCGGCAACAACAACTACCAGACGAGCGTTACCGGCGTCAGCCGCGGCTACCTCACAATCCGCCAACTCACCGTCGAGCAGGGCGATATGTTCACCGAGGCCGACGTGAAGGCCGCAGCCAAGGTGTGTGTCATCGGCAAGACGATTGTCGACAACCTCTTCCCCGCCGGCCCCGACCCCGTGGGACAGGTAATCCGCTTCAACAAGATGCCGGTGAAGGTGGTGGGCGTGCTCAAGAGCAAAGGCTACAACTCGATGGGCATGGACCAGGACAATATCGTGTTGATGCCCTACAGCACCGTCATGAAGCGCGTGCTGGCCCAAAACTACCTGCAGGGCATCTATGCCAGCGCCGTGGTGGAGGGTATGACCGACCTGGCCATCAAGGACGTCAAGTCTATCCTCCGCCAGAACCACAAACTGCGCGAGGGCGACGATGACAATTTCACCATCCGCAGCCAGGAGGAACTCAGTTCAATGATGAGCAGCACAATGGGTATGCTCACCGCCCTGTTGGGGGCTGTGGCGGGCATCTCGCTCATCGTGGGAGGCATCGGCATCATGAACATCATGTACGTCAGCGTGACCGAGCGCACCCGCGAGATTGGTTTGCGCATGAGCGTCGGCGCCCGTGGCATTGACATCCTCAGCCAGTTCCTCATCGAGGCGATCATGATTAGCGTCACCGGCGGACTGATAGGTGTCGTGCTGGGTTTTTCACTCAGTATGCTCATCAAGGTGGGTGCCGGATGGCCGGTCACCGTCGAGTTGTGGACGGTTATCCTCTCCTTTGCCGTGTGTACCGTTACAGGCGTCTTCTTCGGCTGGTACCCGGCCAAGAAGGCCGCCAACCTCGACCCCATCGAGGCTATCCGCTACGAGTAATTACTGATTTATAATTGCTTACAATGAAACGCGAGATTTTTATTCATATCATTTGTTGGGCGGTGGTGATCTTCTTCCCGCTGCTCTTCCTCGGCCAGAACGCGCTGCCTGGCGAGACAATGCCGCGCTTCGTGCGCTCGCTCGGCTCGCCAATCGCCTATATGGTAGTGTTCTACCTCAACTACGTCGTGCTCGTGCCACGGCTGCTCTTCGGCAACCGCCGATGGCTGTTCTATGTGGTGAACATCGCGGTGGTGGCACTCGCCGTCGCTTTCATGGCCGAGTGGTGGCAGTTGATGAACACCTTGTTGCCCGACACCGGTCATCACCACGGGCCGAGGCCGGGCATCAATCCGATGTACTTCTACAGCACCATCACGCTAATGCTCGTGGTGGGACTGAGTATCGCCATCCGCATGACACGCCGCTACCACGATGCCGAGCAGGCGCGCATCGAGGCAGAGCGTGACCGCACCGAGGCCGAACTCACCAACCTGCGCAACCAACTCAACCCACACTTCCTGCTCAACACCCTCAACAACATCTACGCCCTCATCGCCTTTGACGCCGGCAAGGCTCAGACGGCCGTCGAGGACCTCAGCCGTCTGTTGCGCCACGTGCTTTACGACAACCGTCAGCCGTTGGTGCCGCTCAACAAGGAGGCCGCCTTCATGCGCGATTATGTGTCGCTGATGCGCATCCGCCTCACGGACGCCGTCACCGTCGAGGAGCATATTGATGTTGACCAGCGAGACATGACACCCATCGCGCCGCTCATCTTCATCTCGCTCGTCGAGAACGCTTTCAAGCACGGCATCTCCAGCACCGGTCAGGGCCGCATCTCCATCTCGCTCAAGCGCGACGGCGCGCGCGTGGTCTGCACAATCGTCAACACCAACCACCCCAAGAACAAACAGGCCGACAAGAGCGGCAGCGGTATCGGCCTCGAGCAGGTGGCCCGCCGCCTCGAACTCATGTATGCCGGCCACTACACTTGGCAACGCGGGCCCTCACCCGATGCCTCCCTCTATTCCTCCACGATAGCAATAGATGTGGAATGTAGCGAATAAGTATTAAAAAAGAGTGGAGTGCAAAACGGCCGTGCCGTTTTGTGTATCTCCCGTTTTTCCCATCAACCAATGGCAACAACAATCAAATGTGCGATAGTCGACGACGAGCCACTCGCCGTCGAGTTGCTGGCCAGTTATGTGGCCCGCATTCCTTTCCTTGAACTCACCGGCAAGTACAGCAACGCCACAGGCGCCCTGCGCGGCATCAGTGAGCATCCTGTCGACCTCCTTTTCCTCGACATCCAGATGCCCGAGGTTAACGGCATGGAACTCAGCCAAATGCTCCCCGAGAGCACACGTGTCGTCTTCACCACTGCTTTCGACCAGTATGCCGTTGACGGCTTCCGTGTGGGAGCCATCGACTATTTGCTCAAACCCATCAGTTACGCCAACTTCCTCGAGGCCTGCAACCGCGCCTTGCAATGGTTCACCATGCTCGAGGCGCAGCGTCAGGCCCAGCAGGCCCCGCCGCCCGCCTCAATCTTCGTCAAAAGCGAGTATAAGCAGGTGCAAATCATGCTCGATTCCATCCTCTACATCGAGGGTCTGAAAGACTATGTGAAAATCTATACAGACGACAGACCTCGCCCCGTGCTCACCCTGATGAGCATGAAGGCCCTGGAGGAGCAACTCCCCTCATCACAGTTCATGCGCGTCCACCGCAGTTACATCGTCTCGCTGCCAAAAATTCGCGAGGTAGAGCGTGGCCGCATCGTCTTTGGCGACACCCTCATCCCCGTGGGCGACAGTTACAAAGCCGCCTTCCAGGAATACATGAACCGGTAGAGCAACCTTCACAAGCGGCTCGTCAAGCGCTTGGGTTAGCGGTGGTTGCCGTCGGTGGTGAAATGGTCACCCTCTACGCAAGGATATTCGAGAGGTTTGTCGCAAGGCTGGCGGCGAGCGCGGCGGGAGAGGTGCCGCGCGCGGCGGCAAGGGCGGCAATCACGGTTTGGATGTCAATGGGAGCGTCATCGGTCTCGGCAAGAGTCCGCTCGACAGGCGTCTGGCTCAATGCGGCGGCATTGAAGTGACGGCCGTAAGACAAGAAGAAGCCCGCCTCAAGCAGCACGCGCGCCACATTCCCGTTGCCGCGGAAGCCGTGCACCACCGCCGCCACGTCATGGGGCGCGGTCTCGCGCCACACGTTGATGAGTTGGTTATAGGCCCTCACACAATGGATAATCAACGGTTTGTGGAGCCTCTCGGCCAGCGCGATGTGCCGCCGCAGCACCTCCGTCTGCACCTCCATCGCCGGCCCGCGCAACGTGTCAAGACCCGTCTCGCCGATGGCCGCCACCTCCAGTAGGCCGGCAGCCCGCTCAAGCGACTCCAGCGCGTCGCGGTAATCATCGGCAAGATACCACGGGTGCAAACCCACCGCCAGCCGCGATGACTCCGGCACGCTCACCCCCTCCAACACGCGGCGCGGCGACACGGCAATCAGCGCCTCGCTCGCCTCCAGGTTGTGGCTATGGCAGTCAATCATGACAGTAATATGGCTTGTGGGGGAGGAAGGCCTATCCCACCGAGCCCTCAAGGCTAACCTGCAGCAGCCGCTGCGCTTCCACGGCAAACTCCATTGGCAACTTCGACATCACATCGCGGGCATATCCGCCCACGATAAGCCCCACTGCCGTCTCGGTGTCGATGCCGCGCTGGTTGCAATAGAAAATCTGCTCCTCGTTGATTTTGCTCGTCGTGGCCTCGTGCTCCACAATGCTGCTGTCGTTGCCCACATCAATCACCGGGAACGTGTGGGCGCCGCTGGTGTCGCTCAGCAGCAGGCTGTCACACTGTGTGTAGTTGCGGCAGCCCTCGGCTTTGGGCGCCACGCGCACTAGGCCGCGGTAACTGTTCTGGCTGTGACCGGCGCTGATGCCTTTGCTCACAATCGTTGAGCGCGACCGCCGGCCGATGTGTATCATCTTCGTGCCGGTGTCGGCCTGCTGGTAGTTGCGCGTCAAGGCGACACTGTAGAACTCACCCACACTATCGTCGCCAAGCAGCACACAACTCGGATACTTCCACGTCACGGCGCTACCGGTCTCCACCTGTGTCCACGACACCTTGCTGCGCTGGCCGCGGCACAACGCGCGCTTGGTGACAAGGTTATAGATGCCGCCATTGCCGTGCTCGTCACCAGGATACCAGTTCTGCACCGTGCTGTATTTCACCTCGGCACGCTCCTCCACGACGATTTCGACGATGGCCGCGTGCAGTTGGTTCTCGTCACGCATCGGCGCAGTGCATCCCTCCAGATAGGACACGTAACTGTCGTCGTCGGCCACGATGAGAGTGCGCTCAAACTGACCCGTCTGCGCGGCGTTGATGCGGAAGTAGGTGCTCAGTTCCATCGGGCAGCGCACCCCTTTGGGAATGTACACAAACGAGCCGTCGCTAAACACGGCTGTGTTCAACGCGGCATAGAAGTTGTCGGTATATGGCACCACTGAACCTAAGTATTTTTTCACAAGGTCGGGATAATCCCTCACCGCGTCGCTCATCGAGCAGAAAATGACGCCCTGCTCGGCGAGGCGCTCGCGATAGGTGGTACGCACGCTCACGCTGTCCATCACGGCGTCCACTGCCATGCCGCTCAACTGCTTCTGCTCCTCGAGGGGAATGCCCAGTTTATCGAACGTCTTTTTCAGTTCGGGGTCAATCTCGGTGGCAACCTTTTTCTTGGGCGCGGCAAAGTAACTGATGTCTTGGAAGTCGATTTCGGGCATGGTGATGTGGCCCCACGTGGGTTGCTTGAGCGTCAGCCAGTGGCGGTAGGCTTTCAGGCGCATCTCCAGCAGCCATTCGGGCTCACCCTTGAGCGATGAGATTTTCCTGACGGTTTCCTCGTTGATGCCTTTGGGAATGACCTCGGTGTCGATGTCGGTCACAAAGCCGTAGCGGTACTCGCCGCCAACGGCCTCATTCAGTATGTCGTTGCTGTTATTGTTATTGTCATTCATCGCAAGAACTCTCTACTAATTTCTCTTTACTCTCTACACTTATCGAGTCGCTGGGCAGCGTCTCGAAGCCGAGCACCCGCGGCATCAGGTCCAGTGTCATCTCGTATGGCTTATTGTCCAGCGCGTGCCGCGTGCTGAATGTCTCGGCGTCGGGCTTCCAGGCCAGCAGCAGGTTCATCACTATACTCAACAGGAAGGTGTACTTGAACACAAACAACGCGGCGCCACCGGCGCGGTCGAGGCAGCCCATGCCGGTGGCCTTGACCAGGCCACGCAGCAACCTGGAAAGCAACCGCAGCCCCAGCGTCACCACTAAAAAGAAGATGCTCAACGCCACGGCTTTGGTGGTGATGGAGGCCATCGGCCAATTTGCCGCCTCGGGATTGAGGTGGATAAAAAGGTCTGTAATCACGTCGCCAAAGAAGATACTGGCAACGATGCCGATAACCCAACTCATAATCGATGCGGTCTGCTTGATGAAACCTTTTGAGGCCCCAACCACAAGGGCGGCAAGCACGATTATCAGCAATATAGTGTCAAATAGTGTCATCAATCTGTTGTTTAGCCTGCAAAATTACAAACACCTCTTGAAAAATCCCGTAAAATTCCGAAAAAAATTAATCTTTTCGGGATTTTTCGGGATTTTCAAGAGGTGTTACTATGTTACTGAATTATGTGCGGGTTAAAAATCCGTGTCTCAGAACTTGTAGTCGAGGCCGATGCCAAATACTTTGTTGGTGCGCTTGAAGATGTCCGTGCCGGCGGGCATCGCCGGGTTGTTGAGGTAGTGCTCCTGGGTGCGGGTGTACTTCTTGTAGTTGGTGAAGAAGTAGCCCACGTTGAGGCGCATGTGGCTGTTGATGTTCACCGCGCCGCCAAAGCCCAGCGAGTAACTGTCGCAGGCAAACGAGGTGTGGCTCTGGAAGTCGTCGCTCAGTCCGTAGTCGGTGTTCTGGAAACCGGCGCTGACGGTGAAAATGCGGTTGATGTCCCACTCCAGACCGGCCAAAATCTCGTGGGTGCCGTGGGTAAGGTACTTCTGCTTGTCGCCGGCCATACCCGCATGCTTGTCGTCGTAGAAGTGATACTCCACGGCGGCGCGCAGTTTCTTGGGCAAAATCTCATATCCGGCGGCGAGATAAAGCACGCTGGGCAGGTCGTTGGGAGTGTTCACGCCGTGTTTGTAGGGCTCCATAGAGGCCGACAAGTCGTCGGAGTGCTCACCCAGGGCCTCGGTGACGAGTTCCTTGGTGTCGTTCTCGATGTTGAGGTTGGTCTTGAACTCATATTTCGCGGCCAGAGAGAGGCCTTTCCACCTGAAGTTCACGCCGAGGATAGGGGTGACACCCCAGCCGGTCTGGTCGGTGTTGAGCGCGACGTGGGTCAGGCCACCCTCCGCGCCGATTTTCTGCACCAGCGGCAGGTAGGCCGCCTGCTGCTCGGGAGGCAGCTTGGCGATGACTGCGGCGGCCTTCTGGGTAATGGCGCTGCTCAGGCTCGCGTCAATGTGGCCCTTGTAGTTGCCGTTAAAGTAGTTGACACGCAGTCCGGCGAACGCGCTCAGGTTCTTGGTGATCTGGAACGCGCCGCCCAACTGTCCGCCGAAGATGTACTGGCGGCCCTTCATCGACGAGTTGATCGAGTACATGTCCGGAGTGAGGGCGTCGGCATCCAGCAGAGCCTTGAGTTCGGGGCGTGCCGCCAGCATGGCTGCCGTCTTGCTGTAGATGCCGGCCATCACCGACGCGTCAAACAGCGACAGACCGTCCTCAAAGTTGCACTTGCCGCCGCCGCCGACAATGCCGAAGAAGGCGCTGGCGGCCCAGCGGTTGCGCTTATACACGGCGTATAGGCTGGGAATAACGGGCGCGGTAGCCTTGCCGTTGTATTCGCGCCATGGCATCACTTTGCCGTTGAATTCGCGGTTATAGGTGTTGCCGTCATTGACGTAGGCAAACATCGGGAATGACGTTTCCACATCGCGGGTCTGGAAGGCACTCTGGATGTTGAGCGAGAGCGTCCAGCCCTCGTGGTCGATAAACGCCGTGCCGGCCGGATTGCTATAGACGGCGTCAATCTCGTTGGTCGCGCCGCGGGCCATCATTCGCTGCCAGGCGATACTCTGATTGGTGTTGTGCAGCAGGCCGCCGGCCATCGCGCCGCTTGTTGCGGCAGTGAGCAATATTGCCGCGATAAATATTCTCTTCATAGTCGTAAAAAGTTTACCGTTATTTGGAAATCGTGGCGCAAAATTACAATCACATTACACATCACAAGCCTCAAAAGCGGTGAAAAACGCAAAAAAACACGATTTAGAGCAAAAAATTACAAAAATTAACAATTCAAATTGCCTGATATTACCATTTCCCCTCCACTATTTTGTCGTATACCGATTAATTTGTAACTTTGCATTATCAAACAAAAAAGAAAAGAATATGGCAACATTAGCGCAAAGAATATCGGAAACTCCAATCGCCCCCTATTTGCAATTGCTGAATGAAATGACAGTTGAGCAGAAGCAGATAGTGGTAATGTATATTACAGAGCAGATTGAGCGCTCCGCCCGGCAAATGTCGGCAGAGGAAGAGATACGCGAAAAGTATAAAGGGTTGCGGGTCTCTCCCGAAATACACCGGTTGCGGGGCTGCATCAAATTGAATGAGGAAGATCTTGCAGACGAACGCACTCAATATATTCTGCGCAAATGAAACGGGTTTTTCTTGACACCAATATCTTGCTGGACTGTGCTCTTGATCGCGATAAGGCAGACTATGCCGAGAATATTTTAGAACTGGGCCAGCAAGGATTGATAAACTTGCGGCGTCCTATCTTTCATATGCAAATATGGGATATATATTGCGGCATCATTCTGTTGATGAAATTTATAACTTAATCAGTTTGATGCGGCAACCAGTGGAAGTCTTGCCGTGTGATGCGTCACAACTTGATTTAGGGCTTGGAACCAAAGTAAAAGATTTCGAGGATATGTTGCAATATCAGTGTGCCAAGGCCGGTGGTTGTGATGTGATTGTGACAAATAATAAGAGGGATTTTCATCAGTTTTGTGATGTGCCTGTATTAACGTCTGAAGAATTTCTTCTGACATTTGAGTATAAGCAGAAACAATAATGGAAACGCGTCCCAAAGTATCGGTTATTGTGCCGATTTATCGCACCGAGGCCACTGTGCAGCGCACCATCGACAGCCTGCGGGCCCAGTCGCTCCAAGACTTCGAGGCAATCCTCGTTGACGACGGCACGCCCGACGGCGCCGGCGCCATCGCCGACGCGGCCGCGGCCGCCGACCCGCGCTTCCGCGTCATCCATCAGGAGAACCGCGGTCTGGCCGAGGCCCGCAAGAGCGGCCAGCGTGTGGCCACGGGTGTGTATCACATGCACCTCGACAGTGACGACACGCTCGCCCCGGACGGTCTGCGGGTGATGTATGATTTTGCCATAACCGAGGATTTAGATGTGGTCTACCCCGGCTTCACGCGCATCATCGGCGACAAACGCTTTGAGATCGCTCCGCGGGAGGGCCGCTCTGTCATCAAGCCGCGAGAGATGATCGACTTGATGCTGGACCAGGAATTCCGTTACATCGCCGGTATGTGCTTTGCCAAGCATGAGTTGTGGCATGACCTTGATGACATCTTTCCGTCGTCCGAAGTGCGCCTGCCCAGCGAGGATATTCCTGTCAACTTCCACCTTGTATTGAGGTCACAGCGCTTGGGACTGATGGAAGAGAAAGTGTATGAATACTACTACAACCCGCAGTCGTTAAGTTCGACCGGCGCGTTTTACACCCAGGAACTGATTCACCGTTTCTTTGACGAACTGGAGCGACCGTTGCGGCAGGCGGGCCTGCTTGACGAAGTGAGCCACGCCCTTGACGAGATGAAATTGCACTACGTTGGTTTTTACGCCCGCGAGGTGGACACGAACGACCCGTGGGTGGCTCGCCTGCGCGCCATTCCCAAGAGTGAGTTGCGGCCGAAGTATAAGGTGCTGCAGGCGCTACTATGCAACAACACGCTGCGCCACACCCTCATCGGCGCCAACCGTTGGCTCAAGCGCCTGCTGGGCCGCCTGTGATAAGGTTTTCTATTTGCCGCATGATATTTTCCGGGTCAAACATTGTCATGCGGCGGCGAGCGGCCTGGGCGATGGTGACGCGCAAGGCAGGGTCCTTGAAGAGTTTTTCCACGGCATCGGCAAAAGCCTCCGGTGTACTGTCAACAAGAATGCCTGCTCCATCGCCGATTGCCTCAGTCATACCTCCACACCGCGTTGATACGATGGGTGTGCCGAGGGTCATGGCTTCTTGCACGACAATGGGCAGCCCTTCGGCATCACTGGTGAGGCAAAGTACATCTGAAGCCGAGATGTAGGGATATGGATTGCTTTGGAAACCGTGAAATACAATACGATCGCCGATGCCCAGCTCATTGGTTAGAGCCTCTAATTCTGTTCGCAGGTCACCTTCTCCAAGAAGCCATCCTGTGACATTGATACCTCGCTGCTTAAGGATAGCGATGGCTTGCAGTAGGCGTTCCGGACGCTTGAGTGGCGAAAGGTGGCCGACAAAGGTGATAACAAAGTCGGTCTTTGGAATTTTGATTTCATCGGCATGTCGCGCGATAGCCTCGCTATCAATGATGTTGTAGATGCAGTGTCGTGGCGTGGTGACATCCAGGGAGAAGTGTGACATCGCGTTGTGAGAGACAAACACGATATCGTTCACGTCTTGATAGAATTGTCGCTCCTGGTCTTCGTTGCGGAAGAATCTGCTGCTCCAGTGGAAGCGGCTGAAGTCGGTATGGACCCATGTGATGTTGAACTTACCATAATCCATAATATATCGGTGTAGCATTGCCGCCGGCCCCTCCATGAACGATATGATAGTGTCGTATCGCTTGTCACCAATAAGGCGTTGCAGTTTTCGCGCCTCATATCTCTCGCGTAGCGGGGTGTGGGTTATGAGTTTCTCTACTAGCGATTTCTCTCCTTTAGGGTAGACGCTTCTCACATTGATGTAGTCGGGTATCGCCTTGAGGTGTACACCCTTGTTTCTGTAAAGAATAAGATCAACCTCAAAGTGCAATGGGTTGAGGCGCTTGAGCACTTCCAGCAATGCTCGCTCCGCACCGCCGCCACCCATCGAGTCCATGAGTATTAGAAGTTGTTGCCTACCGGCGTTGATATGTGAATTACTCATAATAATCTCTATAAAGTTTTCGCTTCCCAATATTCAACCCCTCCGGCAGCCACTGCCGGTTGCTGATGCCGCTCAGGCGGTTGCCTCCAACTTCCAGTCGCTCGAAACGCATTGAGTGCAGGTCGGTATTTTTATCGTAATGGGTGATCAGTGACCCGCCGTGTCTTGAGGTGGAATTGACGGTGTTGCCGGTAAAAACGAGAGTGCCCTCATTGGCGAACTCCTGCAATAGAACCTCATAGTGTGATGAGTTGAACACGTTACCGGTGAAGGTGAGGTCGGCGCGCCGCAAACCGCGACAGAAGATGCGCGTGTCGCCGGTGAATGTGTTGCCTGTGGCCGTGAGGCGAGCGTGGTCCACACCATCGCCACCGGCAAATTGACCAATCTTGGAAATGCCGTCAAACTCATTGTCGGTTAGCGTCAAGTCGCAACCTCTGTTTTGAGCCCACACGAGCAGTGGCCCAAAGAGTTTGCGGTCAATGGTTTGGCTACGCGAGGTGAGCGAGTTGCCGGTGTAAAGCACACGCGCGCCGTCAATAATCAGGTGGTAATGGCCGTTGTCGCCATGCTTGCTGCGGTAGAGGCAATCGGTGGTGATTGTGTTGTCGCTGAAGACGACCGCCTCTTTGTCGCCGCTTGACGCGTCGTGCACTTCAAAGTCGCTGTGTGAGCGGCCCTCAAAGCCCGCGCGTGAGGTGAAGGTGAACTTGTTACCGCTCACGTTGACTCGCTCGTGCCTGTCGTGCTCATCGTAGTGTATTGACAACAACGAGTTGATTGGCGCATCTATATAGAAGTTGTTGTTCTCCACGCGGATGTCACTCCAGTGGATCGCGGCGTGAATTTTATGTCTCAAATTTTCGCCAAAACCGTACATGGTGAACTGTACCGACCATGAGTCCTGTTGCCTGGCCCCCTTAAAGGGGATGAAGCGGAAATCGTTGTCGGCAATGGTGATATTATGCTTGCGCCCGGTTGTCGGCAAAGGATCTGAGTTGTCATCGCCGGCTTCCCAAATGGCAATGGCCTCGTCATCGCCGTACTTGTAGATTTTGTTTCCGGTGATTGACACATTAATATTGTCGCGTCGCAGCCAAATGATGCCTCCGGCACCGCTGTTGTTATAATTTACCAACTCATTATTGCTGATGACGACATTGCTACACACCATGAATTCCAATGTTGTACACACAACGTTCTTCAAGTGGCTGCTGACATTATTTATTTTGACACCGTCAACGTGTATCAAGCGCACCGCGACTTTCGGGTTATTCAGGTCCCACCAGATATCATTGTGCTCGTCGGTATCGATGCTCAAGTCGCTGATTTCGGCGCTGAGAGGTTTACCTTTTTTACCTTGGATGGCAATAATATGGTTTTCGGAGTAATCGGCGCCTTTTTTCAGCAAGATGCGGGACACGCCGGCTCCTTGACCTTTAATGAACGTGTGGGTGATAAACTTCACCGGGCCATCAATAATGTAATCTCCTTTGCCAAAAGTGACGTAAACCGTGTCGCCGCGCGACAGGCCTCTCAACTGGCTCTGTAGCCGCGTGGTCACGTTCTCGCCGCTATGATTGAACGTGATGACTTTAGTGCGGGCCGTGGCTATAGGCGCCATTACCATCAAAAGGCAATGCACTGCAAGCAGGTACAAATATTTACAGTTTGTTATCATATAAAAAAATCAAATCAATTGCATTACAAAAGTAGTGTTTTTTTGTTAAAGAACGAAATCCATTATTATTATTGTTCTTTTTTTATTTTTTTGTAACTTTGTCACTTGAATTATATAAATTAAATTATTGATGATAATAGTTACGGAGTTTTGAGATGGAAAAACGTTATCTTTTGCTGATTATCACGCTGTTACTCTTACCACAAACAGTAGTGGCCATTCCGGCTCAAGGCACGAATCGACGCGCCGACGTGAATCGCGACGGCAATCTGGATGTAGGCGATGTCAACACTATACTACAAGTAATATTAGACAACCAGTCATCGGCATACGATTGTGATATCAACAGCGATGGCCGCTTGGATGTGGGCGATGTAAACGATGTGCTGGGCCTTATTCTGAATCCGGAGCCGTTTTATGACCCGGAGCAATATCTGAGCCGCACTTTACCTGTACTATACATCAATACAGATGGGTTTCGTCAAATCAATAGCAAGGATGTCTATTTGAGAGCCACCTATTGGCTTGACCCGATGGCTCAGCCGGGAGTGGCGGCCATCGGCTCTGTTGACACTCCACTATCAATGCAGATAAAGGGTAGGGGTAATATCACTTGGATATCGCATGAGAAGAAACCTTACCGTATCAAATTGGATTCCAAACAACCGCTTATGGGAATGAGCCCAAACAAGCACTTTGTGCTAATGGCGCACATCAATGATGGTAATGAGTTCTTTAAAGATGAAATCGGTTTTGAGTTCAGTAGGCGCATTGGCATGCCTTACACTGTGCGACAACATCCGATTGAATTGGTACTCAATGGAAACTATGTAGGCCTCTATGATTTGTGTGAGAAAATCCGCATCGATAAGAATCGGGTTAACATAGAGGAGCAAAAAGACAAAGAAACACGAGAAGACAAGGTTAGTGGAGGATGGCTCATGGAAATTGATAATTACTGGTGGGAACAGGAATTTGTCGAACTGCCCGAGAAGAAAGGAAAGCCGTTATACATCAGTTTCCAATCGCCTGAAGTGTTATCGACAGTTCAACGAAACTATGTCACCGACTTTCTTACCAAAGTCCACAACGCGGTGAACTGCGAGGATAAAACGGACAACACTTGGGAAAAATACATTGACAAAGTGTCGTTGGCAAAGTATTATATCGTCAATGAAATTATGGATAATACCGAGTCTTTCAGCGGCAGTTGCTATATGTATAAAGATTTCGGGGATGCCACCAAACTGATGTTTGGTCCTGTGTGGGATTTCGGTAGTGCCGCAGCCGGAGAGTGGGCCGGTCGTGGTGAGAAATTCTTATACGAAGACGTGCCGATCTATGTGGCAAACCACTGGATTGAGGAAATGGTGAAGTTTCCGGCGTTTATGGATTGCGTGCGAGAACAATGGCAGTTTCTTGAACAGTCAGGCGGTCTGGATTTTGACAACTATCTTGACGAGTGGGTGAATCACATCAAGAAAGCATGTGAAAGTGAGTATAAACGCTGGCCTAAAGACAGCCAAGCAAACAATATCGAGAATAATAAACGTTACTTCTCACAATCCTTGAAGTCTAAAATTGCCTTCTTGAAACAACAATGGTCTGAATAGCCGCTGATTGTCAGAACAGACGTTCAAGCCACTGAACTTTGGCGTGGGTCATCAGGTAGTTGATGACCACACCTATGGCAAGGCTCGCCGCAGCCATGGCGCACCACACGGCCCAAACGTCGGACGGCGCGAATGGGAGTGGCCACAGCCGCAATGCGGCATATCCCGCGAGCATGTGCACAAAGTAGATGATGGTGCTGTAACGCCGCAGCCTCAGCCACCACGCACTGCTTGGCACCTGAATCAGCAACGCGGCCACAAACACCGCCATGCCCGAAATCTGTTTCCAAAACGGAAGATGAGACACAAACAGAGTCACCCCAGCCAACAGGCAAAGAGCCACAGTTCCACAATTAACAATCCGCTCTCTCCAACGGTAGATAGCAATGCCGGCCAACAGGAACAGAATGGCGGCGAACGGGCGCCATGCAATGTAACGCAAGGCATAGGCCGCATAGCGCACCAACCTCTCGCTTGAGGTCAACAACGGTGTGTCGCAATCAATCATCCAATCGACTATAGCCGATAGCGCGCCAAGCGCCACCAACCAAAGCACACTCCAATTGTGGCGCAGCACAAAGGCGATTGTCGCGGTAGAAACAGCCATCGAAAACACAAACCACAACGGCCATGAGTAGGGAGACTCGCCAAAAAACAACACTCCGGCAACGTAGTCAAAGATAAAGCGGCCGGCTGTGTCTTGCGTGAGCGTGAACTCAATCACGGCAATCGGCAGAAAAACGAGTAACCAGCGCAAATAAAGCATAGCATACTTGCGGCCGGCCGATGAGAAGATGGCGGCCTGCTCTTGACGGGATTTTGCCGTGTCTAACTTGCGCCCCAACAAATAGCCGGATGTTATGAAAAAGAAAGGAACGGCAAGGCATAGCGCATAGTTTGCCGCATCCCATGTGAAAGAGATGCCGCACAATGCTCTGGCGTGGATTGCCACCACTAAAAACGCCATCACAAACTTGAAGATGTCGACTGTTTTCAGTTGCGTCATATTTCTAATCTCTAACATCTACCGTCTATACCTCAAACCCATGCACACCAGCGCCGGCTTCCAATTGATGCGCTCTACCACTTTCGACACAAGGACAGGCACATACAGTCCCAGCACAATGCTCAACAGATAGGCCGCGGGGTGTGGCAAGCCAAAGCGCAGGTACACCACCTTGACGGCCATCTGCACAAAGATGCCCATCAAGAATATCTGATAGGTATAGTCGCGGAAACTCTTGAAGAGCCACGGCAGATATTTGTCCGCGGCCAAAGCAAGCCCCACCGAGAGCACAATGCCGCCAAAAGTGACGATAAACGGCACCTCGTGCCACCACCCGAAAGCGTACACCGCCACGCCGGCGACGAAGATTGTGGTTGAATGGCCTCGCATGCGGCGCTTGAGGTCAAACAGCGCGTCGCCGTAGCGGCAGGCGGCTATGCCCATGAAAAACCACACGGCGTGGGAGCACACGTTGCCGATGCACAACAGGTCACACCGGACGTCGAGCATATTGATGACGGCCAGGACGATGACCGTGGCGGCGAGGCGCGCCGGCCGCCTGACGGCCCAGTGCCATAGCGGCATCAACAGAAACAACCACATCAGCGTGACGATAAACCACATCTCGCGCAGCGGGTTGTCAACGGGGTAGATAATCATATGCAGCACTTCGCGCCACCCCAGGCTCACCTGACGCTCCACCGCCCCCGGTAAGGCGAACTTTAACGCGAAGGCTATCAACGAGAATGTGATGCCGGGTATGATGAGGCGTTTCACCTTGTTGCGAGCCATCGCAAGGTAGGTCCAGTGGCGGTCGGTGGGGACGATGCGCGTCATGTAGAACAGATAGCCTGCCACAAACATGAACAGCGCCATGTGGAACGAATAGGCAAAACGGTACGCCACCTGCTCATAGAGCGGCGCCGTGTCCAACTCGGCCACATCGCCCATCGTCGCGTGACCGATAATCACCCAGAGCATCGCCCACCCCTTGAGTATCGTTATCCAATTTATCTGTCGTGCTGCCATTCAAGAGAAAAGAGGTTGAGGGTTGAGAGGTTGAGGGTTGAGAGGTTGAGCCATTTGCTAAGGCAAAAGGGAATAAATGTAGGGCCTGGCCACCCTGATGGCAAATCCATTATTACCGAGCGCGATAGCGCGAGGCTCAACCCCTCAACCTCTCAACCCTCAACCTCTATAAATTGATAATAACGCCTGATAGTGCCTCTCGGGGGAGAAACGCTCGGCGGCCGCGGCGGCGATTGCCGCCGTGTCCCAACGGTGCAGCCGCGCCATGCGTGCCGCGTCAATCAGCGCGGCCGCATTGCCGCTCTCAAAGGTGAGCCCGTTGTTGTCGTCTATTAACTCGGGAATGCCGCCGATGTTGGCGCCCACCACAGGAGTGCCGGCGTATAGCGACTCAATTACTCCCATCGGGTTGTTATCATAGCATTCACTTGGCATGATTGAGAATTTCGCTTTGGACAAGACTTCTGTCACGCCGGCGGCGTCAAGATGTCCAAGGAATTGTACGTTTGGAAGTTTGCCGTATTTCTCGCGCATCTTGTCCTCCAAAGGCCCCCCTCCGGCCAACTTGACCGTCAGTGACGGCTCGTCGGCCAACGCGCGAAGCATCGTTTCCACGCCCTTCTCGTGTGACAGCCGCCCCACATAGCAACAGTAGTCCTCGCGTGGCGCGGCGGCTGCTCGGCTCAACGCCGCGCGCTTGGCATCGTCCACGCTATTATTCACCACATGCAGTTTATCGGGAGTGAAGCCGCCCTCAATCATCGTCTGCCGCATGAACTCGCTCGGGCAGACAAACGCGTCCACCCATCGCTCAAGTTCCTCGCGCGGCCATGCCGTCGCTTCGACCCACGCCAGCGCGCTTGCCGCTAATGACCCCTTCATGCAGCGCGTTGCTATCACATTGCGTGTGGCGCCACTTAGGCAGCGGCGGCACGGCTTGCCGCCGGCAAGCATCGAGTAGGACGGGCACACCAATTTGTAGTCGTGCAACGTCCACACCACGCGGCAGCCGCGTTCATGGGCTATCCGTGCCACCACCGGCGACAGGTAACTGTGGATATTGTGCAAGTGCACCACATCCGGCCGGAAGTCGTCAAGCAGCCGGGTGAAACACTCCCCCACCGAGTCGCGTCCCAGCATACGCCTCACGCCGCCTAACTTGCCTGACAGCCCGCCGTCAAAGGCCACCTGCGGAGCAAAGTAACGCCGCCACGGCGTGTCCACATTCTCCGGATAGTCCATGGCAAACACAGCCACGTCGTGGCCGTGGGCACTAAGCAGCCGCTCTGTGGCCATGGTCACCACGCAGTCGCCCCCACGGGGATAATAGAATTTGTTAACCAGCAGAACTCTCATAACAATCGTCGTTAGTGGTGGTGGTGAAAGACAGCGCGCAGGTGGTCGAGGGCGTAGGCGAAGTAGGACGGGCGCAGCCATCGTGTGAAGGCCGCCAACGCTACGCCATAGGCTGCCAATCCTGTGAGGATTGCCACCCACGACGCGGCGGGCAACGCCAGCGTTGCAGCGGCAAACGCCGTGCCGCCCACCACGGCGAGCATCGCAACGTTATAAAGGTAGGTTTTGAGGAATGTCGAGGCTTTAATGCCCGTGATGCGAGACGCGAATAGAGAATAGAGGACGAACGTGACGCAAGACAAGCCGATTGCGGCCAAAATCATCGCCTCGATGCCTAACGGGTAGAGCAAGAACGCGCTCACCACAATCAACGCTTTCTCAATCAACAGCACATTGCGGATAACGGCGGTGCGGTCGAACACCTTGAATATCACCATCATGAAGTTACACACCGGATAGACAAGCGCCCAACAGAGCAGCAGCCTGAAATAAGGTATCGTCGGCAGCCACTTCTCTGGAAAGACAAAGTCAATCAACGGGAAACTCAGTGCCAACAACAACGCGCAAAAAGCGCAGTTGATAAACGTTACCACACCGAACATGTCTTTTATGGCATCGCGTTTCTCCTCTTTAGTGGCCTTCTGCGCTATAAGTACGTAGGCCGTCGTGCTAATGGCGCTCTCGAGCGAGTTGGTGGGCGTCTGCTGCAGTTTCTGCGCCTGGCCCATATAGCCGGCATGGGTGGCGGTGATATATTTGCCGATGACAAACGCGAAGATGTTCTGTGCCGTCTGCGTCATGATGGTAGATGCCAACAGATTGACACCGAACTTCCACAACTGCTTGAACCGTGCCGTGTCAAACTCCCATCGTAGCGCCCAGCGCGATGTCAACACCAGCAATAGCCAGTAAGAAAACGAAAAGCCCACTTGCAACTCCACCAGCGCCCAATATTTCATGCCGTTCAACGCCATTATTATAGCAATGGTCAGCGCGATGCTGATTGACGCGATATTTATTGCCGCCAGTTTCTTGAATTGCAGGTGGCACCGCAGTTTGGTCATCTGTGAGATGGTCATTGAACTGAAGAATGCCCCCACGCCCAGGGCGCACATCACCGGCTGCAATTCCGGCCGGTTAAAATATGTGGCCACCCACGGCGAGATGGCGGCGTAGGTAATGCACAATGCCGCGCCCACCGCGATGTTGAAAAAGAAGACAGTGTTGAAGTCACGGTCGCCCGGCTTGCCCATCGTCAGCAGCCCGTCGCTCAGTCCGCAGTCTACCAGCACAAATATCAGCGAGGTGAACACGCCCACCATCGCCACCAACCCGAAGTCCTCCGGCATGAGCAGATAACTCAGTGCGATATTGCCGCCCAACGACACAAAATTCGAGCCGAAGCGCTCAATCAGTGACCATATAAAATATATCAACCTCATGGCGTGGCAACGTGCATTAAGACCGTGATAGAGTTCGCGAGATGGCGAGAAAATCGTTCGGCTCCATCGCTATTGAGATGGGAGGCGTCATGATAAAGAACCTCGTCAAAGTGGACGTCGGTGTAGTCGAGCAAAGGCAGTGAGTGCCGGCTACAGTAGTCGCTCATCCATTTATTGAACTGCGGGCACACCTCGTAGTTCGGCGAGATAACGATCACAGGTAGTATGCCTCTGTCGCGGCAGAGCGCGACAACTCTGTCCAGACAGCGCAACTGGAGGCTATCGACGGCAAATGTGTCAAAAGCGCGGCTCTCCAGTGGGCCATCTGCGGAGCCTGCGAGCGCGTCAAAGCCGTGGTCATCGGTCGTGGCACCGCTCAAGAACGCCTTGCTCACCCATGTGATGTCGCCGTTGTGGCGGTAGAGGTTGCTGCGCAACTTGAGACGCTTCATGCAATCGCCGGCAATCTCGTCATAGTAGCGCGTCACTGCCGGCACCAGACTGTAATAGGCCTGAATATCGTCAATGGCATTGTTCTTGACCCACTCGTCATCAAGTTGAGCATTGCTCACGTCAAGGATGACGACGCGGGGCGTGTGGCGCTCAACCATCGCCTCGAGAGCCACCATCGAGTAGTTCATGCCGTGACCGTCGCAGCCGGAGTTGTAGCATGTCTCGCAGCCAGGCAATGAGGCAAGCAGTGACGGGTCGTAGTGATGTCTGGCGCGTGATGAACCGAGCACCACAACATCGGCAACAGCCGTCACGAGCGCGTCATGCTGGTCGGCGTTCAATGTACCCGCCGGCGGCATCGTCAGCACAGCACAGTCCATTGCTCTCCCCACCACAACGTCAATCACAGCCAATGACGCTATCACAATCAATAAATCTACCGCAAGCCGCTTCATAATGACATCAGAATTGGAAGTAAATGAATGTCGCGCCCTCGAGTACGCCTGTGAAAACAATGAAGGCAACCAATAGTGTCACTGTCGTCAACCGGATGACGCGAGAGCGGTTGTGCAGCAAATGCACTCCCTTGTTCATCTCGTCATTATATTCCTTGCCGGCCAAAATCAAAATCGATAGCAAGCCCAAACTGAAAATCGGCGTTGTCCCTTGGGTGTAAAGCGGACCCCACTCGCTTATCATCTTGCCAGTCATCAACGCGAAGTCTCCGATACTATTGGAGCGGAACAATAGCGCCCCCCAACAGCACAACACAAATGTGAGCAGTCGACGCAACCACGCGTACCATTGTGCCTGACGCAGCCCGTGACGTTTCTCCCACTTCTTGCGTGGACGGTCCAATGCGGTAGTGACGCATAGCAACACACCGTGATAGATGCCAAACAAGGCATACGTCCAGTTTGGGCCGTGCCACATGCCGATGAGCAGCAGGTTAATCATCGTGGCCAGATACAGACCGGTCATACCCAACGAACGGAATTTGATGTTCAGTGGCATAAACACATAGTCGGTGAGCCAGGTGGTGAGTGTTATGTGCCACCGCTGCCAGTATTCGGCTATATTGCGGGCGAAGAAAGGCCGCTTGAAGTTCTCGGCAACACGTAGGCCTAACATTTGTGCCGTGCCGATTGCCATATCGCTGTAACCGGCAAAATCGGCATACATCTGAATGAGATACAACACGGCCGCCAATGTGATAGAGGCGCCGTTGTGGTGCTCAGGATTGTTGATGACAGCATCGGTGTAGGGCATCAGACGGTCGGCGATACACACTTTGGCAAACCAGCCCCACAGCACCCGTTTCGCGCCATCGGCAATGGCGGTGGCATCGGCTCGCCGCGGCTGTTTCAACTGCGGCAGGAATTGCCCGGGCCGATCAATCGGCCCCGACATAATCGTCGGGAAAAACGCCACATACAGGGCAAACTCGTCGAGACGCCGCGTGGCGGCAAGTGTCTCGCGGTTCACCTCAATTACGTAACTGATAAGTTTGAACGTGAAAAAACTGATGCCCACCGGCACCACGATGGCAAAGGTGGCGCCGGACGTGTCCAGACCGAATTGCGAGAACAACTCGGCAAACTGGCGGACACAAAACCCGAGGTACTTGAAGTAGAATAACACACCCACTCCCAGCACAACGCCTGCCGCTGTCAGCCAAGAGGCTCGCCGCGCCGCACCGGCCTTATTGGCTCTGTCTATCCCTATGCCTAACGCGTAGTAGACAACTGTGGTAACAGCCAATAGAGGCAACGTCCGCCAGTCGGCGTAGCCGTAGAACACATACGAGGCCAGTAGTAGCCACACGTTTTGATACCGCGCCCGATTATGCATCAGCGCGGTATACATCGGCACTGCGATCAGTGCCATAAAAATCCAGAATGTTAGCGAGTTAATCAGCATCAACTACGCTTGTTGACAGCACAAAAGGCTCACAGTTTAGCCGCGATGCTATCTACCATCTGACCGACGTTCTTCCAGGTAATAATCTCCTTGGAGGAAAACTTGATACCGAAACCTTTTTCGATAGCAACTATTAGTTGAATATGACTCAATGAGTCCCACTCATCGATGTCATCGGCACTGGTGGCCTCGTCAAGGGTCACCTCGTCAAGGTCAAGCACATCACAGAATATGTCGTTCAGTTTCTCAAAGATTGCACTCCGTTCCATTAGATTTCTATGTTTTTTTAATAATCCTACAAAAGTACTCTTTTTTTCTTGTTCCCACAAATGCTTACTCACTTTTGGCCACCAATTCGATAAATCCAGCAGCCCCGTTCCATAGGTAACAAATCAGCCGGCCGCCCATCGCCGGCGCGGCAACCGGCCGGAATAACGGGGTCCAGTCTTGCTCCACCATGCGAGCCACCTCGCCGTGGATGTCCTCAACGTCGTAGCACACGTGATAAGGCGACACGCCGCGCTTGGCGAGCAACTTTTGCATTGTACGATTGTCATCGTAGGGTTGCACCAGTTCAATACTCACTTCTCCGCATTTGGAGAGGAAACAAATGAAGGTGCGCTGCGTGTCGTCGCGCACCGTCTCGCCGGCTGTGTATCCCATCATCTCAAATGCCGACGCTGTGTTGGCGATATTATCGGTCAAGTAGCCTATGTGATTAAGTGTTCTCATATGCGGTAATTGCGGCGATATGACAATGCCGCGGTTGGTAATTTGTTACGTCAAGAATATATTTGCCATCTTCGCCCTCAACGGCATCAAAGCCCAGCGATGGGTAGTGCTCCCGCACCATAGCGTTTTTTGCGGTGGGCAAATACTCTCCAATGATGCGCTTGTAGCCTCCCATACGCGCCCGTTCCACCATCGTGTTGAGTGTGAAGTTCTCCATACCGCGCTTGAGCACACGGCAACTCATGAACCACGTGTCAACAAAAAGAGTCTCACTATCTAACGCGCGCATGATAACGACGGCGATTAGTCCGTTGTCGCCAAATTTGTCTTTGAGCGTGAATGCCAAGTCAATAATATTGTTGTCGGCGGCAAAACTTGTAATGTCGGCCTCGCTATAACGTACGGTGCGCAGATTGAACTGGTTGCTGCGCTGCGATAACTGAGCCACACGTGGCGTGTTGAAGGCAGTGAACCCACTCACGACCGACTCCATTGTCAATGACTTCAGAAAGTCATCCTCGTTGGTGAAGGTGCGAGAGAGAGACACGCGCTCGGCCTCCACTTGATATTGTTTGGTGCGATCTTTGTCGGCGGTACTATATGACGCCGTCTCAAAGAGGTTGAGAGAATAAAGATACTCAAGATAGAGTGCGGGGTCGTCCGGCAACTCCGGCACTGTGATGCCGGGAATGTTCTCTCGCACAATCGAACGCTCAAACGGATTGTCGTCGAGAAATACCATCGAGTCAAACGAGATGTTGAGTATTGATTGGATAGTGCGGATATTATCCACTTTGGTTTCCCAATTGGCCTGAAACACGGCGATGTCTTCAAGCCGTAGCACCATCTCCGGATGCCGTTCAAATGGCTCGCGGGCAACTGCATCGTCGTTCTTCGACGCCACACAAATGATGATGCCGCGCTGGCGCAACTTCTTGACCCATTGTTGAAACTCGGTGAATGCCTTGCCGATGCCCAAACCATGTCCCAGTTGAATGCCTTCCAAACCGTCGTCACCAATCACACCGCCCCACATAGTGTTATCCAAGTCAAGAATGAGGCATTTCTTGAATGAGCCTGTGCAGGCCGCGATGGCGTCAACTGTGCGTGAGGCGATTGCCGGCAACGAGTCAATCGAGAGTACCATTTCGGTACTCATATACACGTTGGGAGAGAACATTCGCTCACGCCCGATAGCAGACTGCAATGAAGCCAAATCTACCACCACAAGTTCGGGGTGACGTTGTGATAACAACATCAACTCATAATTAAGTTTGCGAGTCTGAAACAAAAACGAAGACTCTACGTGTGAAGCGTAGTTGCCGAATACCGCGTCATCAATCTCCGGATAATTATAGCACAATAACTTTCGGCCTTGCATGGATGGTTGAGACAAGATGTCTTGAATAAGCCCGACTCGTTCTTCAGCCAAGCGTTTTTGACCTTCGACATCCATGAGCGCGTGGTGCTCGAGCAACTTGTGAGTTGATTGGAAGAGAATGACAAACTGCGGATTGTGCTCAAACAATTCGCTGGACGGAGTGAGCAATTGCAACTCCACTTGATTGTATTCAGCCTCAAACAAATCAACAGACAAGTTTCTCAAGCGCGCCTCGCCCCTTAAGGCAAGAGCCAAAAACTGTGTTGCGGTATCCCCAACAAGCGCGCAGCGAATTGACTTGACAGAGTCGGGAAGGCTCTCTTTGGCTGACCGTTTTAGTTCTTTAAATGTATGCATTGTTTGTCGTTATTATTGATTTGTGGGTTTGACCCATGACAAGCACAACATCAGCAACGGGAAAAATGTGAATGAGATATCACGCCATACGTCTCCATATATTAATGTTATGAAGATGTATAGGAGAACATATAGTTGCATGCCAAAGTCTCGTGATGTGCGTGACGGTAATTGCCGGGTGAACCAACTGGTGAACAATACAATAACCCATAAGCAGCCAACAATCCCCAATTGCAATAGTATATGGGAAATGTATGGATTGGTGCCTGTGACCAACCAATCGTATGTTTGGGCAAACGGATTATCGTCAAGCACGGTTCCTCCCTTGTAGATACCCACTCCAAAGCCAAATGCGAGATGATTGGGATTCTCGTCAAATACCATTGGTAAAAAGGCCAATTTTGTAATGCGGGGCACATCATAGTGCATATCATTGTTCTGCTCGGCATATTCCACTGCCCCTAATTCATAATCCAAGTCTTGACCGGCAAGATATTCCGAGAGGTCACTCTCGCCTGTCGGGTTCTTTACCGTGTCGAAATAGGTTGTTATTCCAATCAGAGTTGTTGTCGCTGCTATCGGAATAATAAACAACATGCGAGTGAACCACTTGCGATCCATCTTGGCTAAGAGCAAGAAGTAAAACGCAATGAGAATAAAACTGATTTTTGTCTCATTGAGAAAGGAGGGAATAAGCAGTGCCAACAAATACCAATTGTGAAGCAATCCCGATATGAAATGTTGTTCGCCGATGCGCTTGCGCAACAAGTAGAATGAACTGAGGTAAATCGCAAAACTGGCTATGCTTGAGTATCCGTTACCCATTGAGCCGCCAACGCGGTCTCCGGCACCGTAGCGCGCAAACTGCCACAAGATGCAGATGGCTTGCACTATCAGAAAAATCAGCAACGTCTTGTCAATTGCCCGAATGAACCGCTCTCGCCGGGCCTCGTTCTGCCAGAAGTAGCGCAGCACGGGCATCACAAACAGCACGCCGAAGAACACTCTCGAGCCGTTAATCCACGTCGTTAGCGACAACCCGTTGGCAACGCATGTGCTCCACCACGATATTACGACAAACGAACCGATAATGATATAGTCCCACTTCTCGCGGATTGTCCACAGGGCCAGCAGCAGAATGGTGAAATCGGTAAAGACGAGGCAAGCGCTGCGGAAAGCCATGTTGAAGCCCAGCAACTCATCGTTGATGAAGCCGTAGCAGCACATCACCCAGAACCACAACAGCAGAATGCGTTGCACCAGCAGGCTCTTCTCTATCCTCATCACGTGTCAGTCAGTAATTAATGGTTTAGGGGGTGAGAGGCTGAGCGTTTAGCGGTTGAGCCATTTGCTAACGCAAATGGGAAGAAATGTATTATTACCGAGCGCGTTAGCGCGAGGCTAAACCTCTCAACGCTCAACCTCTCAACCTCTCAATCCAAAATCAATCGCCATCATCCTCCTTGCCGTAGCCGTAACCGTAGCCGTAACTGTTGTCGTCGGTGGGCTTGGTGTCGTTCAGCACGGCCGCGATGTTGGGCAACTGGTCGGCTTCGGCGATGCGGTTCAGGTGTTGCTTGATGATGCCGCGTTGCGTGTAGTTGGCGCGCGTGACATAAATCGTCGCGTCGGCCAGCGGTGCCAGCGAGAACGTGTCGCTCACCATCGCCGTCGGAGCCGTGTCGAGCACCACCACATCGTAGCGGTCGCGCAGTTCGGCAATCAGTTGCTTGATGCGGTCGCCTTGCAGCAACTCGCTCGGGTTGGGAGGCACCACGCCGCCAACCAGCACGTCCAGTCCGGCAACCTCTTTGCATGGCTGGATGATGTCGTCAAGGGTTATCGACTGTTGAGACAAGTAAGCCGTAACACCGGGCGCATTCTTCAGCCCCAACATTTGCGCCTGCTTGGGACGTCGGATGTCCAGGCCCACCAACGCCACGCGCTTGCCCAGTAGGGCAAACGATGCAGCCAGGTTGGCGCTCATGAACGTCTTGCCCTCGCCGCTCACCGAACTCGTCACCAGCAGCACCTTGTCGTCGCTGCCGCGCATCAGGAACTGCGTGTTGCCGCGGATAAAGCGGAACATCTCCACGATGGAACTCGTCTTGCCCTCGCGCACCACCAGGTCCTCGCGATGGCGGTTGTGATGCACGTGGCCGATGACCGGCACGGTGGTAATCTCCTCCAACTCTTCCTGCGAGGCGAACTTGGTGTTGAACAGATTCTTAACCCACAAGATTAGAACCGGTATCAACAGGCCGGCAAGCAGCGCGCCGAGCAGGACGAGCGGTTTCTTGGGGCTCACAGGTTCCGAGAAACTGTAGGCGTGGTCCACAATCTTGCCCTTGGGCGTGGTGGCTGCCAGCAGCAGGCTGTTCTCCTCGCGCTTCTGCAGCAGGAAGGTGTACAGCGTGTTCTGGATGCCTTGCTGGCGGTAGAGGTCGCGCATCTCGCGCTCGCCGGTGGGCAACGTCGAAATTTCGCCCTGGCTCTGGCCCTCCACCTGCTTGGCGCGGTTAATCTGCACCCGCAGCGCCGCCATCTGGTTGTTGACACTCGAGATGACGTTGGAGCGCATCTTGTCAATCTGCTCGTCCATCATCGCCAGCACGTCGCTGCCCTCCTTGGCGCTGTTGGCAACCTTCATTCGCTCCAGCACCAACTCGTTGTAACTGTTAATCGCGCTCGACGATGCCTTGTCGTCCTCGCTGCTGATGCTGAACGGAATCATCTGGCTCTTGTTCGACGGACTCTCGAGGAACTCCTTCACCATGCTCATGATGCGGTAGTTGGTTTCCAACTGGATGGCGCTCATCTCGGCCGCGCTGCGCTTCTCGGCAAGTTCCTTGGTGCGCAGCCCCGCGTCAACCATATTGTGAGAGCGCTTGTAGTTCTCGATGTCGGCCTCGCTCTTGGTCAGTTCGGTGTAAATCAGTCCCAGACGGTCATCGATAAATTTTGCCGTGTTCACAGCCATCGCGTCTTTCTCTTGCTGGCCACGCTCGTTGTAGATGTCAATCATCGTGTTGAGCATGTCCTTGCCGCGCTCGATGTTGTTGTCCTCCACGTCAATCATGATGCCGTTGCTCTTTTTGCTGATGATGTACGCGTCAAGGTCGCCATCAAGGCTCTCGCTCTTCACCTGGTTGCCCATCACCACGATTTTCATCTCCAACGGTTCGCCGGCCTTGTAGTGCTTGGTGGGGCGTACCACAAAGGTACCATAGACTGTCTTTACCGATGCCGGTAGCGCCACGCCTTCCAATGAGGCTAATGTCTTGAACCGGCCTTTCTTCACCGTGATGTCGGCCTTGCCGTCCTTGTCCACCTCGACGTTAAACTTCATCGCCACCATCAGCGTGTCGAACAGTGCCTGCGGCGCGTCAACCGCCAGCGGCGACGTGCCATAATGGTCAACGGTCTTCAAGAAGCCTTTCTTCTCGATATAAGTGCGGTTGATGCCCAAACGGCGAATCATCTCGGTGCTTACCTCGCGCGAGTCCATGATGAGCACCTCGTCGTCAACCTTGCTGCCAATCGACCCCAACGAGAGGCTCTTCAGCAGCGACGCTCCGCCGCTGCTGTCATCGTCTTGAGCCACCAGCACGGAGGCCTGAATGCGGTAGATAGGTTTCTTGACGTAGAGATACAACACCGCCATCGCCAAGCAGCCGGCCACACACAGGGCAAACAACCACCAGTAGCGCTTGCTCTTCTTGTATATTGCCTCAAAGTCAATAACTTTCTCGGCGGGTTGTAGGGCGGTATTTGAATTATTTAATGGTGTCATCAGTTAATCAGTCTTTAGTTGTTAGTCGTTAGACTACGTGCTACATGCTCACTTCACTGCCAGCGCAATCACAAGCGAGGCGATAACAGAGGCCGCGCTCACGATTGTCGAGATCACAGTCAACTTGTAGGCGTTGTTTTGGTTGTACTTCGAGTTGTCGGTCTTAATCTGGTTCGGCTCAACGTACACGATATCATTCTGCTTCAAATAGTAGTATGGCGAGGCGAACAGGTCGCTGCTGCTCAGGTTCAAGTGCCCGTAAGTCGTCTTGCCGCCCTCGGTGCGAATCACAATGATGTCGTCGCGCTTGGCAAACTCGGTCAGGTCGTTGCAGGCCGCCAACGCGTCAATCACGGTGCAACGCTGCTGGTGCAACTGCAGCCGCTGCGGGTTGCGCACCTCGCCAATCACATTCACCGGCACGCTAAGCAACTCCACGCGCACATACGGGTCGTGAACCTGCTTCTCAACCTCGGCGCGGATCTCGTCGGCCAATTGGCGTGTCGACAAGCCGGCCACGTGTTTGCGGCCGAGCACCGGCAGCACTATGTCGCCCGTGCTGTCCACAATATAAGTCTGCACGCGTGGCTGGGATGTGCCCGCCAACTCGCTGCGCAGCGCCGGATTGTTCAACGGCACGTTGAACATCGCCGTGGCCTCCGGCACTTTGCTCGTCACCGAGATAATCAACTCATCGTCCGTACGGATGGTGATGTCACTATATGGCGCGGTGGCGATTGTGCCGTTCTGCTGCGCCGCAAGGTCTTTGAAGTATGCCAGGTTTTTCTCCTTGGTCGTGCTGCAAGATGCCAACAGCAGAGCCGCGGCAACCAGCGTGACAAGTGATGATTTAGTCTTCATTATGTTGTCAAATGCGATATTTTCGGATAATATTCCACATAAAATAACGACCGCCGCCAGTTATTATTATACATAGTGCGTTTTTTTCTCTACTCGCCCGTTTCTCTTGGGTCTGTCATGACTCTGCCGTTCCCATATCCTCGCGCAATCGTTTGCACTGTTTTTTCCGCTTTGACGACCTTAAAATTGCCTAACCATTGCCGCTAAACCGTTAAATTTGCATAATGCCATTTGAAGTGAACTTCAAAACCATAAACTAAATACAATCTACAATGAAAACAAAACCTGACCTAAGTTTCATGAAACTGTGGAACATCAGTTTCGGCTTCTTCGGGGTGCAGATTGCCTACGCGTTGCAGAGCGCCAACATCTCGCGCATCTTCGCCACGCTCGGTGCCGACCCGCACTCGCTCAGTTATTTCTGGATTTTGCCGCCACTCATGGGTATGGTGGTCCAGCCGTTGGTGGGCTTTTTCAGCGATAAGACATGGACGCGCTTCGGACGCCGTATTCCCTACCTCTTTGTGGGTGCCGCCGCCGCAGTGCTCGTGATGTGCCTATTGCCAAACGCCGGCTCGCTGGGCTTGAGTACCAGTGAGGTGTTGTGGGGCTTCTCCGGTGCGATGCTCTTCGGATTGGTCTCGCTAATGTTCCTCGACACCAGCATCAACATGGCCATGCAACCTTTCAAGATGATGGTGGGTGATATGGTCAACGAGAAACAGAAAGCCGAGGCTTACTCAATCCAGTCCTTCCTGTGCAACGCCGGCTCGCTGGCAGGTTACCTCTTCCCCATCCTCTTTGCCGCCATCGGCATCGCCAACACTGCCGACCCGGGCATCGTGCCCGACTCGGTGAAGTGGTCGTTCTATGTCGGCGCGGCGATCCTCATCCTCTGTGTGATTTACACCACGGCCAATGTCAAGGAGTATGACCCGAAGGAGATGGCCGCCTTCCAGGAGGCCGCCAACCAGAGCAACGCCACAGCGGCAGCCACCGGTGGCGAGAGCAGCGGCAAGCACGCCCTCAAAGTATTCTTCCAGGTGGGTCTCGTCCAGTTCTTCTGCTGGTTCGCCTTCATGTATATGTGGACCTACACCAACGGCACCATCGCCGGCACTGCATTTGGTGTCGACATGGCCGACCCGAACCACGCCGCTACACAGGGCTATCAGGATGCCGGCGACTGGGTGGGCGTCCTCTTTGCAATTCAGGCAATCGGCAGTGTTCTCTGGGCTGTCGTGTTGCCGCGTTTCAAGAATATCAAGGTGGCCTATGCTCTGAGCCTGGTCATCGGCGGCATCGGCTTCCTTATGGTGCCCTATTGCGCCAACAAGTACCTCCTCTTTGTGCCCTACTTCCTCATCGGCTTCGCTTGGGCCGCCATGCTCGCCATGCCGTTCACCCTGGTGACCAACGCTCTGGAGGGCAACCCCCGCATGGGCACCTATCTGGGACTGTTCAACTGCACCATCTGCATCCCGCAGATTGTGGCCGCCGCACTCGGTGGAGTGCTGCTCGGCGCGCTCGGTAGCGTCCAGGGCAACATGCTTATGCTCGCCGGTGCGCTGCTCGTGGTCGGCGCTGTGTGCGTCTTTATCATCCAGGACCGCAAGGCTGCCGCGTGAGTAATCCGAAACTCTCCTTGAATAATAGTGCGACCCCGATGCCCTATCGCATCGGGGTCGCTTTGTGTTGTATCCTTAAGGCGCATTTTTAGGCTCAAAATGTCACTCCCAACGACACGCTCACGCGTTTGCC
Source organism: uncultured Porphyromonadaceae bacterium (assembly GCA_946187345.1). Lineage (GTDB taxonomy): Bacteria > Bacteroidota > Bacteroidia > Bacteroidales > Muribaculaceae > Sodaliphilus. Next base: position 41,506 of record CAMHQD010000006.1, read on the forward strand.
CTTGGTGCGCCACACTTCGGAACTGCCCACGTCAAAAGAGTATAGCGGCATAACCCAAAGGTGTTTTGTGTCGACGCGGAAGCCGGCCCGAATGCGGTTCTCGCTTTGTCGGAACTCCGGCACGGTGGTGTATTGTGCCGTAACGCTGAATATTTTATAGACGCGGCAAGCGGCGCCGGCGCTCCAGCACGTCTTATATTTCAGGCCGGAGTCGTAGTGAGGGTTGATTGTGGCGCCAAGTTGCACGCGGCCGATATGGTAGATCACACTCGCTTGCAGCCCAAAGTCGTAGTAGGCCGTGTTATAGGTCGTGCCAAAGTAGGGTTTGCAGCGGATGGTGAAATGCTTGATGTCGGTTTGGTAGGTGAATGCCAGACGCAGGTGCTGAAGTTTGAATGCCTCGTCATATAAACTATGCTCCAACTCTACATTATAGGCGTTGGCAAAAGTGTAGTTAATGTTCACAAACCGCGTGTCACGCAAGCCAAGCCCGAATTGGGCGGATGCGGCACTCGCGGTGAGCGTGGCGGCGAGCAATGTGGTGAAAAAATGCTTCATAAGTATCTTTGCAGTTTGGTTGAGATGACTTCATATCCGGCGGTGGTCAGGTGCAGTCCGTCGTAGTAGTAGGCGGCATTGGGCGTACCGTCGCGCAGCAACAGGTCAAATGCGTCAACATACGTCACATCAGGTTTGCTGTCACAAATGTTTTTAATCTTTTCATTGAAACTCTTTATCCGCGAGTTACTAATTAGCGGCTCAGCCCTGCTCCATTCATCGTCACGTGGCAAAATCGACAATAGATAGGTCTGCTTGGCTCCAAGTCCGATAACGGCTGCCAGATACCGTTCGATATAGGCTTGCTCGTCTTCAAGTTTGATAAGCCCCAAGTCGTTGGTGCCGCTGAGCACGACGGCAATTTGTCCGCGATAGGCATCGTGGTGTGCTTCGAGGAGCGCGACACCGCTGCTGCCAACAGCGTCGTTGCTTGTGATGCGGTCTGGGAAATAATACTTCACGTCCCACCCCGTGACGAGCGAGTCGCCGATGAAACAAAGCCTGTCGTTGAGGTCGTTGTCCTTTGTGCAGCAAGTAGTTATAAGCATTATGCCAGCCAATATGAATACTTTGTGAAACAATCCCATTGTTGTTGCAATTAAAATACAAAAGTAGTGATTTGATGTGATAGGTCTTTGTTTTGTTTTGTTAATAGTTGTTAATTGCATCCGAAAATGGATTGGCTCGATGATTTGTTAAGAGAAAATGAGTTAATTTTGTATTTTATTCTTAGTTTTTTTCCGTTTGTTTTGTTTTAACACGATGATTTATAACTCTTTTAATTTCATTGTTGTTTTTCCTTTACTTTTCCTCCTGTATTACGCGATTCCGGCCACTTATGAAAGAGCAAGGAACGCTTTCCTGCTGTTGGTGAGTTACTTGTTATACCTCCAGTGGGAGCCGGTTTATGCTCTGGTCCTGCTCGGGGTGACGATTGTCACCTTTGCAACAGCAATCTTTATCGAGTATGCCACAAGACGCAAGTTATACCTGACCTTGGGGGTGATTGTCTCATTGTCGCCACTGATCTTTTTTAAATATTCCAATTTCATCAATGATAACATTAACGCTCTCTTTTCAACTCTGGGTCTGAATTTTCATCTGCCGGGATTGAATTGGGCGATACCCGTTGGTATTTCATTTTTCACTTTTCAAGCCTTAGGTTATCTGTGGGATGTATATTATAAAAGACAACAAGTTGAACGTGATTTTTTGACTTACGCTCTCTTTGTCTCTTTCTTCCCAAGCATCATTTCCGGACCAATCAACAAGGCCTCGTTACTAATTCCGCAACTGAAAAACATCAGGCCATATTTCGACTACACTAAGGCTGTGGCGGGTTTGAAAGCCATTCTGTGGGGAATGTTTATGAAGGTGGTCGTGGCCGACCGTGTCGCGATTTATGTCGATACGGTTTTGCCGAACTATGAAAACTACACCGGCATCACTTGCTTTGTGGCTAGCCTGATGTACACAATCCAGATATATGCCGACTTCGCCGGATATTCTTTGATGGCAATCGGTGTGGGACGGGTGCTTGGCATTGAGTTGACCCAAAACTTCCGTAGGCCTTATTTTGCCGTTAGTGTCACAGACTTTTGGCGAAGGTGGCACATCTCGCTATCTACTTGGCTCAAAGACTATATCTACATCCCATTGGGAGGCAGCCGGTGCTCTAAGGCACGCAATTATGTCAATATCTTCATCACTTTCCTCGTTAGCGGCATTTGGCACGGGGCTAACTGGACTTTTGTCGTTTGGGGGGCGTTGCATGGTGTTAGTCAGATTATTGAGAAAGCCCTCGGTCAACAAGCGTGCCATTATCGGTGGTTTGGTAAGTCGGTTAAAATCATCATCACTTTCCTTATTGTCAACTTTGCGTGGATTTTCTTCAGAATGCCGTCGTTGAATGACGCATGTGGGGTGGTAGCCAGAATTTTTGACCTCTCCATACCATTTAGTGTGTTTTCACCCGGTGGTACGGCAACTCTTTATATGGTTTTAGGCATCATTATGCTGGCGGTAAAGGAAATAGTCGAGGAATTTGGTGGTGGCGCGCGAATGCCATTCAACAATCGTCGCGCGGCCGTCCGTTGGGGTTCCTATGCCTTTGTGATGGTTATGATTCTATTGTGTGGCGTGTTCAGTTCCGACCAGTTTATCTATGCAAATTTCTAAGCATGAAAAGGTTCATTCTTAAAATATCGTTATTCCTGCTTTGTGTACTCGCGATTGACCGTGGCATCGGAGCCGTTTTGGCTTATATGGCTCAGCATGCCAAAGGTGGATATTTGGGGCACCAGAACTATATCGTTAACAACTCGACGGACGACATTTTGGTTTTCGGCTCTTCGCGGGCAATACATCACTATAACACGCCGATGATGAGAGACTCGCTAGGGGTGAGTTGTTATAATTGCGGGCAGGATGGTGAGGGCGTGATTCTGTTTTATGGCTGGTGGCAGTTTATCAAAAAGCGGCACCACCCCAAGTTGTTAATCTATGAGATTAACCCAGAGTATGATATCGAGGTGGACGATAATACCAAGCATCTGGGCTGGCTCAAGGGACTCTATGACAATAATGAAATTAGGAATGAGTTCAACAGCGTAGACCCCTTAGAGAAATATAAAATGATGAGTATGCTATATCGCTACAACTCCAGGTTCCACCAAATCATAATTGACTTTCTGCACCCGGTACATGCCATAAACCTAGGTTTCTTGCCCGTTGACCAGGAATTGGACCCGTTGAGAGTGCGCGGCGACAATGTCAATGTACCATCTGGAATCAATAAAATTCGTGTCGATTCGCTTAAGATGAGTTATCTTGACCAAATAATTCAAGATGTGGGTAGTGAGCATTTTGTTCTTGTCTATTCGCCAACGTGGTACGGTAAGCATTATCCCGCGTTGGAGATTGTAAAACAATTCGCCGCTGCGCGGAATGTGCCTTTTATCGATTTCTCGACTAGCGACAAGTATTCCCATCATAATGAGTTTTTCTACGACGGCTATCACATGAACGCTCGTGGCGCTGATGAGTTCACTCGTGATTTGATGCGCGAGATTTGTTCGCGCGGACTGTTGTGACGGAGCGAGGCGGGCTGTTTCGGCGATAAAAAGCCGGTTTGTCTATTTTGAGTTGGACGGCACGCGGGAAATCGCTACCTTTGTGGTGATGAAATTCATCATCACTTCCTTCATTATGTCACAATTCAAGATTTTGTTGGCCTTGGCGCTGGCACTGGCGGCGGCCGGCGCCCAGTCGTGGACCCTGCAACAGTGCATCGACCACGCCAAGCTGCAGAACATCTCCATCAAGCAGCAGCGGGTGAGCGTGGCTCAGGCCGAACTTGACGTGAGTGACGCCAAGGCGGCGCTTTGCTGAAGAATTGCTTTGATGGCAGCAACCATATGATGATTGTTTTTGGCGGTTTCGCGCTGTTTGTCGGCGCGGTGTTTGTCTTTATCATCCAGGACCGCAAGGCGGCTGCCGCTTAAGGATGCGCCTAAACCACAACTCTTTAACAAATTCCACGGATAACGATAACATTATTCGTGGGATTTGTTTTGATGGATAGTAACCGGGATTATTATTTGGCGGTTTCAAATATTTTGCTTATCTTTGTAAAAATTTGATGTTTTACTCACTATTTAATCTACTACACAATTATGGCAAAGAAATGGATTTGTACCGTGTGCGGTTATGTGCACGAGGGAGACACACCACCCGAGAAGTGTCCGCTATGCAAGCAGCCGGCCGAGAAGTTCAAGCTGGTTGAGGATGATAAGCAGAGTTATGCCAGCGAGCATGAACTGGGCATTGGCCAGGGGGTTGACCCCGAGATTGTTGAGCACCTGCGTGCCCACTTCATCGGCGAATGCAGTGAGGTGGGACAGTATCTGGCCATGTCTCGCCAGGCCCACCGCGAGGGCTATCCCGAGATTGGCGAGGCATTCCGCCGCTACGCTCTCGAGGAGGCCGAGCACGCCGCCCGCTACGCCGAGATGCTCGGCGAGGTCGTGTGGGACACCAAGACCAACCTTGAGAAGCGCGCCGCCGCCGAGCATGGAGCGTGCGAGGAGAAGACACGCATCGCCAAGTTGGCTAAGGCACATGGCTTGGACGCCATCCATGACAACCTGCATGAGATCGCGCGTGACGAGGCACGCCATGGCCGCGGCTTCCAGGGTATGCTCGACCGCTATTTCAAGTAGCCTGTCGCTTGTGGCAGATGGCGTATAGGCCTCCTGCCTGAATTTCCCCAAATCTCACAAATCCCGCGAATTGCTAATATATAATTCGTGGGATTTGTGAGATTTGGGGGGAATTTTGTACCTTTGCAGTCTCAAACGACAAACGTTCCTTGCGCGGCCACTTTGTGGCCGCCACATAATAACTAACGACTAATATGAATATTCTTGAACTGAGCGAACAAGAGATAGTGCGCCGCAACTCGCTGGCGCAACTGCGGGAGCGCGGCATTGACCCGTATCCTGCCGCCGAATATGTGGTGACAGCCTATAGCGACGCGATATTGCGCGATTTTGACGACAATGCCGCCGAGCCGTGGCGCGTGAGTATCGCCGGCCGCATGATGAACCGCCGCATCATGGGCAAGGCCTCGTTCTTTGAGTTGCTTGACAGCCGCGGACGTGTGCAAGTGTACGTCAGCCGCGACGCGTTGTGTCCCGACGAGGACAAGGATTTATACAACGTTGTATTCAAGAAACTGATGGATATGGGCGACTTTGTGGGCGTGGAGGGCTATGTGTTCCGCACACAGACGGGCGAGATTAGCGTCCACGCCGAGCGGCTGACGATGCTCAGCAAGTCGCTGCGGCCGCTGCCGGTGGTGAAGGTGAAGGACGGTGTGGCCTACGACTCGTTTGACGACCCGGAACTGCGCTACCGCCAGCGTTACGTCGACCTGATTGTGAACGACGGCGTGAAGGACACCTTCCTCAAGCGAGCCACGGTGTTGCGCACGCTGCGACAGGTGCTTGACGAGGCCGGATACACCGAGGTGGAGACACCCACCCTGCAGGCAATCGCCGGCGGCGCCAGCGCGCGGCCGTTCATCACCCACTTTAACGCGTTGAACATTGATATGTATATGCGCATCGCCACCGAGTTATATCTCAAGCGACTGATCGTTGGCGGCTTTGAGGGTGTGTACGAGATAGGCAAGAACTTCCGCAACGAGGGCATGGACCGTAACCACAACCCGGAGTTCACCTGCATGGAACTCTATGTGCAATACAAGGACTATAACTGGATGATGACCTTTACCGAGCAGTTGCTGGAGCGCATCTGTATCGCCGTCAACGGCAAGCCCGAGACGGTGGTCGACGGCAAGACAATCAGCCTCAAGGCTCCCTTCCGCCGCCTGCCCATCCTCGATGCCATCAAGGAGAAGACGGGCTATGACCTCAATGGCATGGACGAGGAGCAAATCCGCGATGTGGCTCGCAAACTCGGCATCGAGGTGGACGACACCATGGGCAAGGGCAAACTCATCGACGAGATCTTCGGTGAGATGTGTGAGGGCGATTTCATCCAGCCCACATTCATTATCGACTATCCCGTGGAGATGTCGCCGCTCACCAAGATGCACCGCAGCAAGCCGGGCCTGACCGAGCGATTTGAACTGATGGTGAACGGCAAGGAAATCGCCAACGCATATAGCGAACTCAATGACCCGATTGACCAGGAGGAGCGCTTTGTGGAGCAGATGCGCCTGGCCGACAAGGGCGACGATGAGGCGATGATTATCGACCACGACTTCCTGCGCGCCCTCCAATATGGCATGCCGCCCACGAGCGGCATCGGCATCGGTATCGACCGCCTGGTGATGCTCATGACGGGCAACGCCTATATCCAGGACGTGCTCCTGTTCCCGCAGATGCGTCCCGAGAAGGTGGCGCGCCGCGACAAGCCCGAGGCTTACGCCGCATTAGGTGTGCCGGCCGAGTGGGTGCCGGTGATTCACAAGGCCGGATACCTCACCGTGGAGGCTCTGGGCGCCATTGACCGCCCGGGCAAGTTGTTCCAAGAACTGCAGGACATCAACAAGAAGTACCACTTGGGCTACACCCTGCCCGTGATAGACGATGTCAAACGCTGGGTGGAGGCCGCAGCGGCCCAAAGCGCGCCGCCCGCCTGAAAGGCCGGAGTCCCCTCAATCCGCAACTCTCCAACCTCTCGTCTATTTACGTCAATTTACGTCTATTTTTATCTTTATATCTCCCGTGAATTAACGTGAATTCCCGTGAATACTTTTATATTACAAAATTGAGATTATTCACTGATTCTCATCATCAAAATATTTCACGAAAGTTCACGGAAATTCACGGGATGCAATATTTTACGATAAGGATTTTACGGATTTTTCGTGAGAATAATAGACGAAAATAGACGAGAGAAATTTTAATTTTGGACAGGCAAACAACGAGTGACGGATTTTACGTGAGATAGTTATTAGTCAGATGAACATCACGAAATAGACGGGCATATATGTGACCCCGGCCTCTGAAACGACCTCGCGGCTATTGGACAAGACAACAGCCTTCTTGACGTTATACTCGGCATTGGAGATGAACGTGTCTATCGCACTGTGCACTTTGTAATCTTTGCCGGACTTAACCTCAAGCGGCATCACCGACAACAAATCATAGCGTTCAACCAAGAAGTCAACCTCGCCATGCTTTTTGTTATCATAGTAATACAGTTTGTGGCCGTGGGCATGCAACTCTTGAGCGACCGCTGTTTCATAGACCGAACCGAGGTTAATGCTCGCCGCGTCGTCGAGCACGGCTGTGATGTTATTGCGGTATAACACGCTCGTTAAAATGCCCACATCGTTAAGATAGAGTTTCAACAGATTTTTGACGCAGGACTCCAGCATTGGGAAACGAGGTTGAGACACCGCTTTCACTTCGAGCGCAATGCCGGCTTGCAGCAGATACTCAAACTCATCGGCATAGTCGCTGAACCGCTTATTGCTCTTCCCCTCAATACTATTGACAAACAGGCGTTTGCGTTTGTTCTCCATATTTGAGGGGATTACGGCATAAAGGCTACGTATCTTCAACTTGTTCTGCCGGTCATATTGCGAGGCGTCGTCGCCATAAAAGTCGTGTATCGACTGCTGAATGTCGCGCACCAGAGCCATATTGCCGCTTTCCACAAAGGTATTCACCGCGTCAGGCAGCCCACCCACAAGCAGATATTTCCTAAACAAGTCCATCAATTGGGTGTGCATCCCCTCGTCGAGGGATTTCTCTTCAAGATAATGTTTCCTCAAATACTCCATTACCTCCGCGTTCCAGCCATTAGCCGTTAGGAATTCCTCAAAATCAAGAGGATACATGTGTTTAACCTCTATGCTGCCAATCGGTATCGAGACCGATTTGGCCAGCGCGACCCCCAACAGCGAGCCGCTTGCAATATAGGTGAAGCGATCCTCGGCCTTGAGAAACTTAAGCATTGTGAACAGGTGAGGATAGGCTTGGATTTCGTCAAGGAAAACCAATGTGTCACTCTTATTCCCAAGTTTGCTTCCGAATTGTACGCTCAGGCGCATATATAGGTCGGAGGGTGTTTTCACCGACCGATAGAACTGTGGGCCGTTGGCATCCTCCAACAGATTAACTTCGATATAATTTTTAAACATCTGTTGACCCACGTGGCGGATTATATATGACTTGCCCACCTGCCTCGCTCCGTCAATAATCAATATCCGGTTTGATGAGGAAGTGAAATAATGACGTATCTCGTTTTCTATCTTGCGTTTGAGCATAATATTTGCACTTTTTCGTAAAAATTAGTGCCACAAAAATACACTTTTTCCGAATATTTTCAAAGAAAAAACGCATTTTTTCCGAATTTTTAAGGCTAAAAATCGCACTTTTTCCAAAAAAATAGGGACGGTTCTTCTGCTTCACGACTTGTCGCTGAAACAGAAGAACCGTCCCCACCATTCGTGTTTAAGTTCAGTCGCGCATGCGGTCGCCGCGCTTGCCTCGTTTGCCGCCGCGGTCACCGCGGTCGCCATCGCCGTGACGATGGCCACGGGGATTGTGGCGCAACTTCTCCTGCATCTTCTTCTCCACTTGGAAGAACTGTCGCAACTGCTTGGCGTTTAGCACGGTGGCAAGTTTGTCAACAACGCCGAGGCGGATGTCGGCGGCCTTTTTCTGGCCCTGCAGGCGCTCCTTGATGATTGCGGCCTCCTGCTCGACGGTCACGTTGTCATCGTGGGAACGCTTCTTGTCCATCTTGCGGTCGCGCGGAGTGACCGTCTGGCGCATCTGCGCGTCATAGTCGCGGTAGATGGGTTCGAACTTGGCCTTCTGCTCGTCGGTGAGTTTCAGGCGATAGACCATTTCGTCCATCTTGGCCTCAAAAAGGCGGGTCTCCATGCCCTCGTCGGGCATCTCTTGGGCGACGGCGGTGGCACTGGCCACAAGCATCATCGCGAGAAAAAGAATCTTCTTCATAGTCTTGTGAATTGTTTAATAAAATAATTGTCGTTATTGATGAGTTATGGTTATTTGGCGCGCTGTCGCGTGGAAATCTTTCAAAATTTTTATTCTCTGATCAAAAAGGATCCGTAGATTTTTGTTAGATTTCCCACCCGTCAGGGCGGCTAAACCAATCTTAAATGTAGTTGTCGTCGATGTCATATTCGTCACCAAAGCGTGCCGCATAGGAGGCGAGCATTTCTGCGTCGGCGTCATCGAGGGTGTTGATAAACTTGTCAATCGGCCCGGGGTCGGCGGCGGCCTCGGTAGCCAGGGCCGCGCTGTCATCGGCTGTGTAGTCGATGGTGGCGAAGCCGAACTCGTCGCTGACGCTGTCGGTTGTGGAGTTGACAGCGAGCAGGGCGCCGTCGCCGGCTATGTTGCCCGCATTGCGGACGGTGAGGAAGACGGTGAGGGTGACCACTATCGCCACGGCTGCCGCTGCGGCGACGGCCGCCCAACGGCGGCGCAGGGTGCGGCGGCGGGCCGCGCGACGGGCGGCGGCGCCATCTATAGCGCGGCGCGTGGCGCGCTCCACAAGGCTGTCGACGTAGGCGTCGTCGGCGTCGGTAAACGGCATCTCGCGGGTGAGATTATTAATGTTGTCTTGGCTCATAATGCGTTGGCTTTAAGATATTCTTTGATTTTCTCCACGGCGATGTGGTAACTTGTCTTGAGCGACCCGACGCTCTTGCCGGTCACGGCGGCGATTTGCTCGTAGGTCAACTCGTCGTAGTAGCGCATATTGAAGGCGATGCGCTGGGTTGTTGGCAGCCGCAGCAGGGCTCGCTGTAGCAGCAGCGCGGCGTCAGGACCGTCATTGGCCGGAGCGGGCAACTTGGCGGCGAGTTCGTCGCTCAGGCTGTCGATGCTCTGGAAGAGCGACGTGCGGCGGCGCAGCGTCTGCAATGCCTCGCGCGTGGCGATGCTGTAGACCCATGCCATCAGGTCGCCGTCGCCCTTGAACTGGTCGAGTTTGTCGAGCACCTTGATGGCAGTCTCTTGTAAGGCGTCCTCGGCATCGTCGTGGTCGACAACGATGCGGCGCAGGTGCCAGTAGAGGCGGCGGCCATAGCGGCGCATGAGCGTGGCGAAGCCCTCGTCTCGTTGGGCAGGGTCGCGCAACTGGCGCAGCAGTTCTATGTCGGCATTGGTTGTGCTCATTGCTCGTGAATGGTTTGACTGTCGTTCACATAATAGATGCGTCACAAGGCCGGAAGTTAAAATCCGTTCCCGATTTTCTTGCTTCATGTGCCGGCTCATCATTAAAAGAATGCGGTTTTTCATGTTTATCGGCTTCCCTTAATCTTGGATTGTGGCCCCGCCGGCGGTATGGTTATTCACAATTTCAGGGAGTTATTCACAATTTGTGCGATTAATAATGGCTGAATGTGGCAGAATAATGTGTTTTCTGTATCTTTGCTGCTTAAAACATAGCACAACTATTAGAAATTATGGGCAAGACAATTGCAATAGCGAATCAGAAGGGCGGCGTCGGCAAGACGACGACGGCCATCAACTTGAGCGCATCGCTGGCGATGTGCGGCAAGAAGGTGTTGCTCATTGACGCTGACCCGCAGGCAAATGCCACCTCGGGCCTTGGTATCGACCCAAAGCAGATGACGGCAACAATTTATGAGTGCCTGATTGATGAATATCCTGTTGAGACGGCCGCCGTCGCGACTTGCGTGGAGAACTTGCATGTGCTGGGCTCGCGCATAGACCTTGTGGGCGCCGAACTTGAGTTGATCAATAAAGAGGACCGTGAGCGTGCCATGCGTCGCGCCATTGAGGACGTGAAAGACAAATTTGACTACATCCTCATCGATTGCAGTCCGTCGTTAGGGTTAATCACAGTCAACGCGCTCACCGCAGCCGACACGGTTATCATCCCCGTGCAGGCCGAGTACTTCGCTTTAGAGGGTATTTCCAAACTGCTCAACACCATCCGCATCATCAAGGGCAAGTTGAATCCGCAGTTGCGCATCGAGGGCTTTCTGCTCACAATGTATGACGCGCGCTTGAGGCTCGCGAATCAAATATATGAGGAGTTGAAGAACCACTTTGCCGACCTCGTGTTCAACACAGTCATTCCGCGCAACATCCGCCTGAGCGAGGCCCCGAGCCACGGTCTGCCGGCAATCCTGTATGACCCGCAGAGTCGCGGCGCCACGAGCCACATGCAGTTGGCCAAGGAACTCATCAAGAAAAACTGATTTTACGACGAGACAACAACAGTGCCCGCGCCGTTCTGAACGGCGCGGGCACTGTTGTTGTTGCCAAATGCTACTGACTACTACTTCGACTGCATCTTGTAGAACGAGCGATAGACAAAGTAGAGCGCGATGGCCACAAAGACGATGCCCACCCACGGCGCCACCTCACGGAAGTTCTCGCTGATGGCAATCTCCATAGCCAACACGCCAAACAGGGTGGTGAACTTGATAATCGGGTTCAGAGCCACGCTCGACGTGTCCTTGAACGGGTCGCCAACAGTGTCGCCCACGACGCTCGCGTCGTGCAACTCGGTGCCCTTGGCCTTGAGGTCAACCTCAACAACCTTCTTGGCATTGTCCCACGCGCCGCCGGCGTCGGCCATAAACACGGCCTGGAACAGACCGAACACGGCAATCGAAATCAAGTAACTCACAAACAGGCACACCGCCGCGTTGCCGCCGATGCTCGCCGGTGACGACAGGCACGCGAAGCCTAACGCGAAGCAGAAGATGGCGATGAAGATGTTAATCATACCCTTCTGGGCATACTCGGTGCAGATGCGCACCACCTCCATGCTCTTGCCGGCATCGGCTTTCTTGGGCGCGTTCAGGTCAAGGTTGATGTTGTCCTTGATAAACTCCACGGCGCGGTTGGCACCCGTGGTGACGGCCTGCATCGACGAGCCGGTGAACCAGTAGATCACACAGCCGCCCAGGATAAAGCCCAGGATAGAGTAGGGGTTGAGCAGGTTGAGCACGCTCTCGGGCTGGATGCCCAGCGTGGACTGGATGAGCAGGATGAGCGAGAAAATCATCGTCGTCGCGCCGGCCACGGCGGTGCCGATGAGCACCGGTTTGGCGGTCGCCTTAAAGGTGTTGCCCGCGCCATCGTTGGCCTCGAGGTAATACTTCGCCTTCTCAAAGTCGGGCTTGAAGCCAAACTCCGCCTCAATCTCCTTGGAGGCCTTGTCGACGTCGTCCTCGATCAGCGACAACTCATAGACGCTCTGCGCATTGTCGGTCACCGGACCGTAACTGTCCACAGCGATGGTTACCGGACCCATGCCCAGCATACCGAAGGCCACCAGACCAAAGGCGAAGATGGCGGGGTAGTTGCCCAGCAGGGCCCCCATTTCATAGTAGGAACTGGCCATATAAGCCAGCAGCATCAGCGCGAAGAATACAAAGCCGGTCCAGAACGAGCCGAAGTTGCCGCTCACGAGACCCGAGAGGATATTCAGCGAGGCGCCGCCCTGCTGCGACGTCTTGACCACTTCGCCCACATGGGCGCTGGTGGGTGAGGTGTAGAGTTTGGTGAACTCGGGGATGAGCGCCGCGCCCAGCGTGCCGCACGAGATAATGGTCGCCAGACCGACCCACCAGTTGCTGCCCAGGTGCTCGAGCAGGAAATAACTGGCGGCATAAGTGGCGGCAATCGAGAGGATCGACGTGATCCACACCAGTGAGGTGAGTGGCTTCTCAAAGTCGAGGTCATCGGCACCGCTATAGCGGGCCTTGCTGATGATACCATTTATATAATAGGCTACCACGCTTGCCACGACGCCAAGAATGCGCATCACGAAAATCCACACTAACAGGTCCACTTGGAACTGAGGCGGCACGGCGAGCAGGATAAACGACACTAAAGCAACGCCGGTCACGCCGTAGGTCTCAAAACCGTCGGCGGTCGGGCCGATGCTGTCGCCGGCGTTGTCGCCGGTGCAGTCGGCAATCACACCCGGGTTGCGCGGGTCGTCCTCGCCAATCTTGAACACAACCTTCATCAGGTCGCTGCCGATGTCGGCAATCTTGGTGAAGATGCCGCCGGCGATGCGCAGCGCGCTGGCGCCGAGGCTCTCACCGATGGCAAAGCCGATAAAGCAACTGCCGGCCAAATCGCCCGGCATAAACATCAAGATGACAAGCATCAGCACCAATTCCACACAAATCAGCACGATGCCGATGCTCATGCCGGCCGTGAGCGGAATGTTCAGCAGGTCAAGAGGGCGGCGGCGCAGTGAGGCGAACGCCATGCGTGAGTTGGCGTAGGTGTTCATGCGCACTCCGAACCATGCCACGCCGTAAGAGCCGAGCACGCCGATGACGGTCCAACCCAAAATCAGCGCCACTTTCCATGCCTCCATTCCCTCGAGCAACCCGAAGTAGAGCACGACAGCGGCACCGATAAAGAGGAAGAGCACACCCAGGAACTTGCCCTGTTGCTTGAGGTAGGTGGCGCACGTCTTGAAAATAACGTCACCTATCTCCAGCATGGACTTGTGTGCCTTGAGGCGGCTCACGCGGTTAAACTGCCAGAAACCGAACAGCAGGCCGAGCACGACCACTGCAAAGCCCCAGTATAGCACCGTCGCCTTGTCGGCGAAGTCGGCGGGCATCTTCAGGTCGGCTTCACTTGCCATCATTGCCAGCGGCGCGCAGCCCGCCAGCATTGTCATAATTAGTTTTCTCATGTCGTATATTGTTGTTACAAAATTAATTAGCGTGATAAAGCCACCGGTTTCGGTATTTCCGGCGCACAAAGGTAGGCATTTTAGCCCAAATAACAAAATTTAAGACTTTAGTAATGGCCTACAACAAGGCTCCCTAATGCCTATAGGCAATAGAGAGTTTCCATGAAATCTATGGAGTCTAAAACTCGTCGAAGGCTAGCGGCAGCAGGTCGTGGCAACTATCCAAGACCAGCACACGGTCGCGTCCCACGAGCAACACCTTCATCGGCTTGTGGCTCTTGGTCTCAAACTCAATCATCGCCTGGCGGCACACGCCACACGGCGCGCAAGGCTCCTCCACAATGTCATCGTTATGGAAAGCGGTCACCGCGAGTTTAATCACGGCATTGTCGGGATAGTTTGCCGCGGCGTTATACAACGCGCTGCGCTCACCACACGTGCCGGCGCCAAAGGCTGCGTTCTCCTGATTGGCTCCCTTGATAATCAAGCCATTGTCGAGCAACAACGCCACGCCCACATGGAAGTGGCTATACGGCGCGTAGGAGCCGCGCGTCGCTTCGCGGGCAGTCTCCACAAGTTTGCGATCCTCGGCACTGAGCTCATCGTAGGTATACTCGCGCACTCGGGTATTGATGGTTTTCTCGGTCATAATAGGTACTGGTTTATTATGTTCGGTACATGATAAAGTGTGCAAAGGTAAAAAAAATATCGTTACACTCCAAATTTTTATCAACAAACTCTTTTAACATTATTTTGGATTTGACGGTGTCCAATAATTTTTTCTTGGCAATGTGGCGCTTTTTTTGTAAATTTGCACGCTTATAGCAACTGAAATTTATATGAGCGTAGAAATTCGACAGATAGAGCCCACCAAAAAAGCGCTGACGCGCTTTGTGGAGTACCCCATCGATTACCTGTACGCCGACAATGACCACTACGTGCCGGCATTGGTTATCGACGAGGTGGACACGCTGCGGCCCGACCGCAACCCGGCGTTTGACTTTTGCGACAGCATCTACTACATGGCCTACCGCGACGGGCAGCCCGTGGGGCGCATCGCCGGCATCGTGAACAAGGCCGTGAACGAGCGCACCGGCAAGCGCGAGGCGCGCTTCGGCTTCGTGGATTTTATCGACGACGACGAGGTGGTTGACGCCCTTTTCGGTGCCATCGAGCAGTGGGCTCTCGACCGCGGCCTCGACACTCTTGTTGGCCCGATGGGATTTACCGACATGGATCGTGAGGGAATGCTCATCGACGGCTTTGACTACGACGCGACACAGGCCGAAATCTACAACCACGCATACTATCCGCGACACATGGAGCGGATGGGCTTTGAGAAAGACGCCGACTGGTTGGGCTTGCTCATATACGTCCCGGACGAGATCCCGTCCAAGATGGTGCGTGTGGCCGACATCGTCAGGCGGCGCTACAACGTGGACAACATCCACTTCAAGAGCCGCAAGAAACTCGTCAAGCAATATGGCGACGCCATCTTCTCGCTCATCAACGAGGCCTACGACAGTCTGTTTGGCTATTCGCCGCTCACCAAGCGACAGATTGATCACTATATTGATATGTATCTGCCTTTTCTGCCGCTTGACGACATCTCGCTCATCGTCAGGCGCGACGAGGGTCATGATGGCGAACTGGTGGGAGTTGGCATCGCCATACCGTCACTCAGCCGAGCCCTAATCAAGAGCCGTGGGCGCCTGCTGCCCTTTGGGTGGTGGCACCTGCTGCGGGCCTTCAAGGGCGAGAACCCCGTGGTGGACCTGATGCTGGTGGCCATCAAGCCGGAGTATCAGAGCAAGGGAGTGAACGCGTTGTTGTTCACTGACCTCATCCCCAGTTTCCAACGCCATGGCTACAAGGTGGCCGAGAGCAATCCCGAGTTGGAGGCCAATAGCAAGGTGCTCACACAGTGGGACTACTTCGAGACCAAGCCCACCAAGCGCCGCCGTGCCTACATCAAACGAATTGGCGGGGAGAGCAAAGAGTAAAGAAGTTGTATTACAAGAGTTCAGCGCAAAACGGCCTCGCCGTTTTGTCTCTCCAAAACTCGACTAAATGAAACGATATATATTTTTGACATTGGGCATCGCCTTGAGCGTGTTGTTTGTCGTCGCGGCCTATTTGGATAGCGGCGGCCTCTATGAGGCACTCTACTACCAGCGCGACTTCAGTCAAGAGATGTACGAACTGGGGGTGTATCCAACCCTTGCGCTGCTCTCGGTAACTCTCACATGGGGCATTGCCGCACTTTACTACTATGTTATCAACTCGGTGCATTTCGACCGCTGGTGGCACTGGACGCTGATGCTCGTGGTGGCCGCCGTGGTGACGCCGGCGGCGTGCTACGCTGTGAGCGACGCGGCTCTGGCGAGCGCCGGCGTTGACTACGCCGTGCAACTGGGCCAGTTTGAGATGCAGCACGTCATCTGGGGCGCGCTGCTATTCATCGTAGCCTCCCTCTCGATGCGCTGGTGGAGCACCAACTGCCGCCACACCCCATTCCCACAATGAGAAGAGAGTTGAGTTCAAGGCGTCTATGCCGCTTGAACAGCATCAATAACTAATAAATGAGTGCCGTGCAAGGCGGTCACGCCGCCTTGCCAACGACTAATGACTGATATGAGACTGTTTCTCTTTGCAATAGGCGGCACAGGGGCTCGCACCCTCAAGTCGCTCACGATGCTCGCCATGGCGGGCGTCAAACCCGTGCGTGACGACGGCACACCGCTCGACGACTTTGAACTCGTGCCGGTGATTATTGACCCGCACCGCGCCGGCGAGGACATCAAGCGTACCGAGGCTCTGCTGGCCGACTATCGCCAGACGCGCGAGGCCCTCTACGGCGACCGACGCGACGCCGAGGGCTTCTTCGCAATGCGTATCAGCAGCCTGCGAGACATCGCCGGCACCGGTGTCGCCTCACGCCTGCCGGCGGGATACGCCATGAACCTCAGCGCTGTCGAGCATCGCCAGTTCAGTGACTTTATCGGCTATGACACCATGAGCGAGCCCAATCAGGCCCTCACCGACCTTCTTTTCGCGCCCTACCAGAAGGCCAACAAGATGAACATCGGCTTCGTCGGCTCGCCAAATATTGGCGCTGTGGCTCTCAATGAGATCAAGGATACGCCCGAGTTCAAGGCGTTTGCCGGAGTGTTCCGCCCGGGCGACCGCATCTTCTTTGTCAGTTCTATCTTTGGAGGCACCGGTGCGGCCGGCTTCCCCATCATGGTGAAGAACATCCGGCAGGCGGCCTCGCTCGATGGCACCGACAATCGCGACGCCCTCGCCCGCGCGCCAATCGGCGGCCTCACTGTGCTGCCCTACTTCACCCTCGAGCAAAGCAAGCAGGACGACCGCATCGCCACGGCCGACTTTGTGGTAAAGACCCAAAGTGCCCTCCACTATTATAACACAGCCCTCACGGGCGAGCACGACAGCCAGGTAAACGCCATCTTCTATTTGGGAGACCAGGTGCGCTCGCTGCCTTACCGCTACGATCCGGGTGAGCACGGCCAACGTAATAACGCCCACTTGATTGAGATGGTTGGGGCTCTTGCTGTATTGAAGTTCGCCGCCATGCCAAACGACCGCCTGATGGATGCCGATGGCGAACCGTTGCCGCGCACGGCCGCTTTTGAGTACGCCCTCGAACAGGACGCCAACATCATCCACTTCGCCCAACTGGTGGCTCCCACACGGCGCTTGCTCTATAAGCCGCTCACAGCTCTTTACCACCTGCGCATCTTCCTCCATGACGGCTTCGAGAACCTTATCGGACAAGGCTTCACCCTCGACAAACCGCGCCTGACGGGCGACCTGATTGCCTCGCAATTCTACCGCACCGTCAAAGGGCCGCTGCTCGACAGTTACGCCGAGTGGCTGGCCGAGATGGACGACAACTCACGCAGCGTGCAACTCTTTGCGCGCGATGTGCCCGAGGGCGACATGACCCACGCCGTGCGCGGCGTTGAGCCCAAGCGAGGCTTGCTGCGGCTCAAGAGCGTCAACATCGCCACCTACAAGGCCGCCATGAACGCCCTCACCGTCAACCCGGACGCCTATGCCACCGCAACACCCGAACAAAAACTCATGGACCTCTTCTACCGCGCGGCCATGCGTGTGATTGACTCCAATTTAGAGACTGTATAATCTTTAACTGAAAGTTTTATTGAGCAATGGAACAGAGTCGTTTATACCCCGTTGGGGAGCAGGACTTCGAAGTGATGCGCGAGATGGGTATGGTGTATGTCGACAAGACGGCATACGTCTACCGTATGACCCATAGTGGCGGACGGACTGTGTTCCTCAGCCGGCCTCGGCGCTTCGGCAAGACGCTGCTGTGCAATACGTTGAAGCATTTCTTCCTCGGGCATCGCGATCTCTTCAAGGGGCTCGCCATCGACAGTCTCGAGACAGAGTGGACTGTCTATCCGGTGCTGCACTTCGATATGTCGAAAGCCAAAAATGATGACATCAACGCAGCGCGCGTCACCGTGGGCACGTTGTTGCGCGAATATGAAGATCTATACGGCCGTTGTCCGGATAGTGACGGCTTGGGCGACCGCTTGCGCTATATCATCGAACAGGCACACCGGCAAACGGGTCAAAAGGCCGTGCTCATCTTCGACGAGTACGACTCGCCGGTGCTCAACGTCATCGACGACGATAAGAAGTTGGGCGAAATCCGCTCTCTGTTCAACACGTTCTACGGGCCGGTGAAGTCGATGTACGAGCACCTGCGCTTTGTGTTCATCACGGGCATCACCAAGTTCTCGCAGATGAGCATCTTCTCCTCAATAAACAACATCAGCAACATCACGATGGACGCCGCCTACGAGGGCATCTGCGGCATCACGGCCGATGAGTTGGAGCAATACTTCGCTCCGGACATCGAAGAACTCGCGACGAACCTGCGTTGCACGCCCGAGCAGGCCCTGCAACGGCTGCGCGACCGCTATGACGGCTACCACTTCTCACAGGCGCTCACCGACATCTATAACCCGTTCAGTCTGGTCAACGCCTTTAACAAGATGCGCCTGGGCATGTTTTGGTTTGACAGCGCCACGCCATCGTCGCTCATCAAAGTGCTCGACCACTATCAGTTCCGTCTTGATAATGTGGAGGGTGTCACGTTGATGGAAAGCGATTTCAATCAACCGTTTGACAACTTCAAGACAGCCATCCCCATCTTGACGCAGAGCGGCTACCTCACCATCAAGGACTATGACTGGGAGAGTGAGATGTACACGCTCGGTATCCCGAACAAAGAGGTGTATGAGGGTCTCTATAAATGCCTGATGCAACTGTTGGTCAACGAGAATCCGCAGGACAACAGCAATATACTCATTGCCGTGTGGAGAGCGATGCGCGACGACGACATCGACGCGGCGCTGCGCGCCGTGCAGAGTTACCTCGCCGCATTGCCCTATGATCTGAGCAACAAGACCGAGAAGGACTACGAGACAATCCTGCGCGTGCTCTTCGACGGTCTGGGCATCAAGGTGGACACCGAGGTGAAGAACGCCACCGGCCGCTGTGACGTGGTGATGAAGTCCAAGACGACAGTCTATGTGCTCGAGTTGAAACTTGACGGTAACGGCACCGTAGATGACGCTCTGGCGCAAATCGACGAGAAAAATTACCTCATCCCCTACTGGAACGACCCGCGCCCCAAGGTGAAAGTGGGCGTACTCGTCGACCCGACGCGCCGCACCATCACCGAGTGGAAGATAGCGGGTAGCGTATAGGGCCTGTTAGCACAACATAAATATGAATAAACATAATGGAAACATTATCATATAATAACAAGACGCAGCGCGTGGCCGGCGAGGACTGGATTGCTGTTGACCCCTACAGCGACGACGAGATTGACCGCATTCAGGATCCTGACGGCGGTCTTGCCGAGAATCCGCGTACCGCAATCCCGAGCCCGTTTGCCCAGTTGGATCTGGTGAGAAACGCGTTCAAGAGCGTTGCTCAGGCGCCGGGCCTGCGTGCGCCACGCATGAACGGGCGGCTGGTGAGCAACGCCCTCGATGTTGCCCAGTTGATGTTTGATTACGAGAACCACCGCGAGCGACTGCGCATCGTGTGCTGGAACCGCGATGAGCAACTCGCCGCGCTGCGCGCCAGCGAGGCTCACCGTCTCTACGGCGAGACGCTCGACCTGTTTCTGCGCGCCGACACGGCATATAACTTCGACCGCCTCACCCGCTGGTACATACTCATGGTGGACGGACGCGTGGTGGGTGGCACGTCGCCGGCCAGCATTTTCATGGCCGCGCCGGCCGTACCGCAGTTCGACAACGTGATGGTGGAGCAGGGTGTGCCGTTGTTCTCAACAGTGCGACACCTGCACGAGCGCGATGCCGACTTTGTCTACTACTTTTTCTTGCTGCTCAACGCTTATCCCGACCTGCGGCAGTTGTGCCAACCGGTGTATGCCTACGCTATGGCGTGTCTGCCGCTGCTGCAGCGCGAGCGCCCCGATGTTTACCGCCGCATCGTTGAGGCTATCCCCAACCCCGCGGCTCTCGACCCGTCGCGAGCCGCCGAGTGGCGGGCAAGACTCGAGGCGACGTTTGACGCGGCCCCCTTTGGTGTGGAGGTTGGTGTGCTGGGAGCGAAGTTCTACAGCCGTCGCCGCATGGACATTCGCGCACTGGCGGCATCAAGCGACTTTGTGATCGCGCCCACAGTGGTGCAGCCCGCCGGCGCGGCCCTGCCGCTGGTGCTGGTGACCGGACACCGCGCCGAGGGTGACACATGGCGTTATCTCGACCGCGAGTGGGACAGTGCCACCCAAGTGCTCACCGGCGGCAAACCATTGGAGGAGCGTCTGCTGCCTGATACTGCCGTGCAGTATCCTTTCCTCACCACCGTCGACCTGCTGCAGCCCACGCTGTTGCGCGTGCCGGCGCCGATTGACGGCAACCACTTTGTTGACGCCACCGCCGGCTGCAGGCACAGTGTGGACGGCATGAGTTACCTGCTGCCGGTCGCTCCATCCTATTTTGACTTCTTCACCGTGGCCGACCTCACCGCCACTGTGGGCGGCAAGCCGGCGCTGACAATCGACACCGAGGCCGACGGCACCGCCACGGTCACCCTGCGCGTGCCGGTCAAGAAAGGCCACATTGAGATGCGGCGACGCTACATGGCGGTTGGAGCGGCCGAAGGCGAGCATTGGACCTTTGACGAGCAACGTGGCACGGGGCGCATCATGGATGTGGCCGTAGACCTGAGCGTGTTCCCGATGGTGCGCACCGGCGAGCAAGACGACTACACGGTGCAACTGTTCACGATGTTACCCGAGGGGAGCCGCGCCACGCTGGCGCTGCGCCGTGACGCCGACGGTATGGCACCGCGAGTTAGCAGCAAGCGTCGCACGGCCACCGAGACGTTCACCACCATCTATCACGACGTGGCCGGCACATGGGACCGCGCCGAATTGACGGTGCACGCCGGCCGGACAGTCGCCACGGGCGTAATCCTACCGCGCTGGACAGAGGCCAGAGCCGGCAGCAAGCAACTGTTGTTTGCAGTGGACTTCGGCACGACCAACACCCACGTCGAGTGGGCCGAGCGTGGCACAACATCGCGGCCGCTGACTTTTGAGGCCGGTGGCGGCGCCACACTTGTTGGCTCGCTGCTCAAGACGGGCGGCCTGGACCTGGCCGACCAGGTGCAGCGCATCGAGTTTCTGCCGCCGAGCATCGACGATGTGTACGGCTTCCCGTTGCGCACGGCGTTGCTGCGTCCGGCGGTGAACGATGGCCAGACCAAGTTATTCCACGATGTGAGCGTGCCATTCCTCTATGAGCGGCAATACTTTGGCGGCTACGATGTGTCCACCGGTCTCAAGTGGCTGGGCGACAGCGCGCCGGCACGCGAGTTCTTGCGCGAGATGGTGCTACTCGTGCGCGCACGGGTGCTGCTCGAGCAGGCCGACCCGCGCCGCACCGTGGTGACGTATTTCTTCCCCGTGAGTATGGGTGGCAGTGACCGCCGCCGCCTGCAGCAGGCATGGGAGGAACTTTACCGCACCTACCTCGGGCCGGACACCGCCACAGGGCTGCACTGCTTCCCGGAGAGCGTGGCCCCGACTTTCTACTACCGTGGCGCCGAGGCGGCCGCCGGCAGTTCGGTGGGCATCGACATCGGCGGCGGCACCACCGACGTGGTCATCTACCAGCCCACGGCCGACGGCCTGCATAGCCACGCCGTGGCCGTGTCGTCGTTCCGTTTTGCCGGCAACGCTATTTTCGGCGACGCCTTCGACCGGCCCGACGCCGAGCACAACCCGCTGCTCAAGCATTATGGCGCCTACTTTGACCAGTTGGCCACCGGCGACCGCACCGGCCAAATCACCTACCTGAGTTCAATCCTGCGCGACGTGATGCGCCGCGGACACAGCGAGGACGTGAACGCCTTCCTGTTCTCTATCGAGAACGTTGAGCAACTGCGTGGCCTGCGCGAGGTGGACCGCAACCGCTACAGTTATAATTGCCTGCTGCGCGCCGACTCGGACCGCAAACTCGTGTTTGCTTACTTCTACTCGGCAATCATCTACTACGTTGCCACCTCGATGAGGCAGCGAGACATGGTTATGCCTCGCGAGGTTTACTTCTCGGGCACAGGTAGCAAGATACTGGTCATCGTGGGCGGTGACACGCTTGTTACAGACCTCACGCGCGAGATTTTTGAGCGGGTCTACTGCCGCAAGTTCGACAGTCCGTTTGCCGTGCGCATCGAGGCCGACGCCCCCAAGCAGATTACGTGCCGCGGCGGCATTCGCCTCACCGAGCAACTGCTCGCCGGCGGCGAGGCCGCCCAAGAGTTCTCGCCGCGCGCCATGGCAGCCATCAAGTACAGCCACCCGATGGCCGACCTGCCATCGCCGCTGTCGCTCGACTCGCTGCTGCAACCTGCCAGCCGCGCCGCAATCGTTAGGGCTGTCGAAGAGTTCAACCGCTTCTTCATCAACCTGATGGATAAGACGTGGCGCGATGAGTTGGGCATTGACGCGGCGGCCCTGCGTCTGCTCGACGACATTCCCACAGCCGATGTTGACGCTTACCTCACCGCCGGCATCAACGCGTGGCTTGCCGGACGTTACGAGCCAACGGACGCCGTGGAGGACGTCCCCTTCTTCTACCCCGTGGCCGGAATCATCCGTCTGGGACTGCTGCCGCGCCTGGGCTACAACGCGTGAATAGTCAGTACCCCCCCTATTCTCCTCCATTCGGATGGGAAGAAAAGCCAAAAATATAAATAGTTATTGTTAGAGATATGGCGACGATTGCATTTGTGATAGCCGTGGCTGCATTGGCCGTGGCACTGTGGGTAGCGTGGCGGCAGCAGACTATTAACGGCGAGTTGGCGCGCGAGATAAACGCCTTGCGGCAAAGCGTGGCGAGCGCTCCCCTGCCGGCATCGCGGCCAGACGAAGGCCAGCAAGGAGAAGGTCAAGATGGTGACACGCCGGTCACCGGGCGGCCAGGTCAAGGCCCTGCGTTGCAAGCGGGCGAGACCGACGGGAGGCAAGACACCTCACCGCGCACGCTTTACTTGTCGCGTGCTGACGAGCAGGGAGTGTTCTCACGGGCAACCGAGGCGATGATGCCAGGCAACAGCATCTTCTGCTTGACCACCATCGACGGCGACCCGCAGCGCGGCACGTTTGCCGTGATTGACGACCGCGGCGTACACGCCATGGCGCTGATGATGCCCACGCTGAACCTTGCCGGCGCGTGCACCGGAGCCGACATCCAAGTGAGCGGCGGCGCCACGGCCATCGTCACCGATGTGCCGGGCGAAGCCTCATTGAGCGGCGGCCGTTGGCATGTGACCGTGCCGGCGGTAATACATTTTGTTAAATAACAAGAGGCAATGTCACCAAAAGACAACAAGAGGAAAACAGGCTCCGGACGCCGCTTCTATGAGCCGCACACGGCCGTGGGGTGCTTGTGGCGAAGTGTAGTCGTCACACTGGTTTTGTTCATCATTTATATCATCGTCGGGTGGATTATCAGCGGCTGAAGCGTGTCTTGTGTTGTATATTTTGTGTATAAATAGGCTTGTTGTTGAATAATTTTGCAGAATTGGCTCAAAAGTTTGTTTTTTGAGTAAAAAAAATTACAAATTGTTTGTTTGTCGCTCAAAAAAATATTACTTTTGCGCTATCCAACCAAATTCAACCACAATATTTATCACAAAGATGAAAGAAAGAGATAATCGCTTGCAGCAAATTCGCGAGTTGATAGAGACATCTGACGTGTGCAGCCAGAACGAACTGGTTGAAAAGCTGGCTCAGAAAGGGTGCGTAGTTACCCAAGCAACGCTCTCGCGCGACCTGCGGCGATTGCGCATCAACAAGGTTGCTACCGAGAATGGTTACCGGTATGTGTATGCGGGGCCGGACTTGGTGAGTGCTCGGGAGGAGAGCACTGATGTGGCACACCATCGTGCTCCAATCAAATCGATTGAGTTCTCCGGCAACTTTGTCGTTATCAAGACGCGCAATGGTTATGCCACCGGTTTGGCTTATGACATTGATATGAGTCATTCTCCGCTCATTTTGGGTACTATCGCCGGTGCCGACACCGTGTTCGCCATCATGCGCGAGGATGTTGACCGTGGCGAAGTGGCCATGTTTATATCAGAATTCAAGTAAGTTTGTGGTTAGTAGTTTATAGCGTTGAATCTCATATAACTTCTATTATATTTAGAAAAGAATGAAGATATTACATACGAGCGACTGGCACTTGGGTCAGTCGTTCTTTGGTTACGACCGGTGCAGCGAGGGGGCCGACATGATGCGGCAACTCGCTGTGATTGTTGCAGATGAGCGGCCTGACGCGCTCGTGGTGGCCGGTGACGTGTTTCACAACGCGATGCCGTCCAATGAGGCGTCGCGCACCTACGTTGCCGGTGTTCTCGCGCTGCACGAGGCGCTCCCGTCAATGCCCATCGTCATCATCGCCGGCAACCACGACAGCGCGGCGCGTCTCGCGGCCTATGGTGAGTTGTGGCGCCTGGCCGGAGTGACCATCGCGGCGTCGCGTCGAGAGGCAATGGTGCCGGTGCCGGCCGGTGGAGGGATGATTGTGCCTATTGCCTATCAGCACCCGGGGGCGCTTCCGGAAGTCGCTACCGCGGCAATCGCCGCGGCGCGGCGGGCGGCAGGCGCCTGCGCGCCTGTTGTCGCTGTGGCACACCAGGGCATCGTGGGGGCTGACTACACTGGCCATTACCGCCAACCATTCCTCGCCGACTCGCTATCGCTTGCCGAAGCCGGCTTGGACGGGGCCGACTATGTTGCGCTGGGGCACATCCACCGCCCGCAACCGGTGGCCGGCACCGGCAACCGCGCGCGATACTGCGGCTCGCCACTGCCGGTGCATTTTGACGAGGCGGGTCATTATACACATAGTGTCGACATAGTCGAGATTGCCGAGGCGGGTGCCGCACCGGTGATACACACTGTGCCTATTTCGCCGGCGGTGCCGTTGCTCACCGTGCCCGACGTGCCGGTCACACTTGATGAGGCTCTCATCGCACTGGAGGCTCTGCCGGCCGATGCGCCATGCTATGTGCGGCTCAACGTGGCCGTCAAGGGGCAATGGCTGCCGGGTGACGCCAAGGAACGCGCGATTGAGGTGGCCGCACGCGTCACCGACGACAATGGAGTGGTGGTGAAGCGCTTCTGTGAGTTCGCCATCACGCGCGATGAGGCAACGCGCGCCGACGCGTCGGCTGTCACGGCCGATGTGGAGGAATTATCGCGCATGGAGCCGCTCGAAGCGGCGGAGCGATACTTGCGCCACAAGGGAATGGAACCACTCAGCGACGACGAGCGCGGCATCTTTGAGGCAATCCAAAATACCGCAATTAACTGAATAAGGAGATGAAGATACTCAAGGTTGACATACACAACTTGGCATCGATTACTGACGCCACAATAGACTTCACGACGGGCAGGCTTGCCGAGGATCCGTTAGTGCTCATCAGCGGCCCCACCGGAGCAGGCAAGACTACTGTGCTCGACGCAATCTGTCTCGCGCTCTACGGGCGCACGCCGCGCTTGAGCGGCGAGCGGTGGCCGGAGCGCATCGACCTCGATAATGACAATAATATCGCCATCACGAGCCTCGTGTCCATCGCGCGTCGCACCACCTGTGAAGCGAGGGCCACGCTTACGTTTGAGGCAAACGACGGCGAGCGATACGAGGCTCAATGGAGTATCCGTCGCACACGTCCGCGCGGCGCGAGCAGCGGCAAGTGGCAGCGGGCCGCGCAATCTCTCATTCGAGTGGCCACCGGTGAGGAACTTGCCGGCGATGACGCGCGGGCCCGCGTGATTGGGCTTGTGGGGATGGATTACGACCAGTTTATCCGCACCACAATGCTGGCCCAGGGTGAGTTCACCTCGTTTTTGAAATGCAAGGCCGATGAGAAAGCGTCAATGCTTGAGCGCATAATCGGCGCGGAGCGCTTTGCCGCGGCAAGTGTCGCAATCTTTAACATCTACAAGACCGCCGAGCAGCAGCGGGACAACATCAAGTTAGAGTGGAAAACACTCGACGAGCAATGCCTCAAGGAGGACAAAATTACCGAAATTAACGCGCTAATCGCCGAGGGCACCGCAAAAATCGCCGCACTCACGGCGCGATATGAGAGCCTTGATGCCGTCATCAAATGGATTGACGACAAAGCGGCTATCAAGCGCGAGAGTGATGAACTCACCGCTCGCCTCGATGTCGCGCTGCAAGAGCGGTATCGCCGTTGTGCCGATGAGAAGGCGCGATTGGATGCCGAGTTAGCTGCCGGCGACACAGAGGCGGCATTGAGCGGCAAGTTGCGCGCGGCCACAGAAGCCGTGGCGCGGTATCGCGAAGTTATCAATGAGTTGAACGTGAAGTTCACCGCGCTCGACCTTACCGGCCGCCAACGCCGCCGCCGAGACAACGACCGGCGGCGCAATGCGTTGAATATACTGCTTACCACGATAGCCACTATCGGTGTCAAGCGGCAGCACGCCGCCGAACTTGCCGCACGCGCTGCCGACGCCCGCACGGCCGCCGACGCGGCGACCGCTGTCTTGCCGGCGAGCGAGACCGCCGCGCGCCAAGCGGCCGAGGCGTTGCGCGCCGGGCAGGATATTCTCGACAAGCAGGAATTGAGCGTCAAGCAGACAACACGCGAACTGCGCGCCTCGCTCGTTGTGGGTGAGATGTGTCCGGTGTGCGGCCAGACTGTGGAGCGGTTGATTGGCGAGGAACAATTCACCTCGATTCTCGCGCCGATGCGCGAGCGTGTGTCGTTGCTGCGCGAGGCATATCTCAAGGCCGAGGCGGCCCAGCGCGCGGCCATCGCCGAGGCCAAACGCCTCGGCCAAGAGGCCGTGAAAGCCCGCGCCCAAGCAGACAATGCCGGCACCGAGGTCACTAATCTCGAGAAAAAAAACGCCAATGATGCCGCCGCGCTGCGTGTGGAGGCCGCTGAAGCGGCTATCACAGCGGCCATCGCTGCCGTTGATGAGGAAAATAGGGAGATTGACGCAAAGATAGAAGAGGCCGGAACGTTGCAGCGGCAACTCAGCGCCCAGACCGCCAAACTCGATGAGTTGCGCAACGTGGAGCGCGTGTGTGCCGACGATCTTGCCAAGTTGCGCCGTCGCTTGGAGATTCAATCAATCGTGACGCAATCGCTTGCCGCCATCGTCGGATTGATGCCGGCATGGGGCAGCCATAATCCGATGGCGGCGGTTGCCGTTGATGCCGAGAGGCTCAACGCCGCCGTGAGGCAACTGCAGGTGGACGTGAGTGGCGCCACCGCCGCCATCACCGCGACGCGCCGCCGGCTGGAGGCTCACCTTGCCGCAAAGCCGGTTGAGGTGGCCGATGATACAGAAATCGCCGTCTTGAGAGAGCAGTCCGCCCGGGCCAAAGCCGAAGTGGGAGAACTCCAGAAGGAGCAAGGCGCCCTGCAACAGAGCCTGAAAAACAATGACGACGTGCGTCGCGATAGAGACGCCGCCGCCACACGCTTGGAGCGGGCGCAGTCCAATCTTGAGCGTTACGCCCGCTTGAACAGTTGTTTTGGTTCGAGCGATGGCAAGAAACTGAAAACCATCGCGCTCGGCTTTATCTTGGGAGACCTGCTGCACCGTGCCAACCATTACCTGCGGCAGTTTGATGACCACTACGAGTTGTGCAACGAGCCCGGCTCGCTCACTATCATGCTGCGCGACCGGCAGTTGGGCAACGTGCAGGGCGTGAGCACCAACTTGAGCGGCGGCGAGAGTTTCATGGTGAGCCTGGCGTTGGCGTTGGCGCTGGCTCAAGCCGGCAACAACGTGATTACGGCCGATACCCTTTTTATAGATGAGGGCTTTGGCACGCTGAGTGATGATGCCTTGTGCAATGTTATCGACACGTTAGAGACGTTGCGGCAAATCGGCGGCCGCCGTGTAGTGCTCATCAGCCACATAGCGGCCTTGCGCGACCGCATCACGGCACGCATCGACATCAGCGACGGCAAAGTCGTCACCGGCGATTGACGGCAGTCATGGATGCACGACAGTGCCGATGGGCTCGCCATGAAGCACGCGCTCGAGATTGCCGGCCTTGTCCATGTTGAACACATGGATTGGCAGGTTGTTCTCGCGGCACATCACGATTGCGGTGAGGTCCATCACCTTGAGACCTCGGGCAAGCACCTCGTCATATGAGATACGGTCAAACCGTGTCGCCGCCGGGTCTTTCTCGGGGTCGGCAGTGTAAATGCCGTCCACGCGTGTGCCCTTGAGCATGACATCGGCCTCCACCTCGATGCCTCGCAGCGATGAGCCGGTGTCGGTGGTGAAGAAAGGGTTGCCGGTGCCACACGACATGATGGCTACCTTGCCTTGCTCGAGCGCCTCGATGGCGCGCCACTTGCTGTAGTGCTCGCCGATGGGGTGCATGTCGATGGCGGTGAGCACGCGTGAGGGCTGCCCCACTGCACCGAGGGCGCTGCTCAACGCGAGCGAGTTGATTACCGTGGCGAGCATACCCATCTGGTCGCCCTTGACGCGGTCAAAGCCCCGCGAGGCGCCTTGCAGGCCGCGGAAGATGTTGCCGCCGCCGATAACGATTGCCACTTGGACGCCGTCGTCGACGGCCTGCTTGATTTGGCGGGCATAGTCGGCCAGGCGGTCGCTGTCGATGCCGTGACCCTGGGCTCCCATGAGCGACTCGCCGCTGAGTTTGAGCAGCACACGCTTGTAGATTACGTTTCCCATGTTTTTATAAAATTTTACCGTTTACCGCCGACCGTTTACCGGGCGTTGCCGCTCCGGTTAACGTTCAACGGTCAACGGTTGGCTTGTTTGACAATGCAGGCACCGGACCGCTGTGGTGTCCGGTGCCTGTTATCGGTTGATTAAGGAGATCACTTGCCTTGTGCCGCGGGGGCGGGAGCCGGAGCGGCAGGTGCGGCCGGTGCCGGTGCGGCCGGCGCGTTGGTCGGAGCGGCAGGCGCGGCCGCGGGAGCGGCTGCGGGAGCGGTAAGGTTCTTGGCGGCCGCGGGGTCGGCGGCGAGGGCGCGGGCGCGCTCAATGTACTTGTCGACGTTCAAGCGGCTATCGTTGGCGTAGTTGATATACTTGTCCTTGATGGTCTGATAAGCGTCGGCCTCCTCGGCATACTTGCCCTGCTCGTGCAGGACGGTCGCCTTCTTCAGGATGAACACGGGCGCGTAGAGTTCATTGCCGTCGCAGAGCTTGATCGCCCTGTCAAAGGCGCTCACTGCCTTGTCGTACTGCTTGAGGTTGACGTAGCAGTCGCCGAGCAGCGATTGCGAGGCCGGGCCGATGAGGTTGCCGGCGGGGTCGTAGTCCTCGAGTTGCTTGGCCGCCTCCTGGAACTTGTCCTGCTGGTAGAGCATGATGGCGGCGTTGAGGCGGGCGCGGTTGGCCGGCTTGTTGCTGAAGCGGTCGGCCACGGCGAGGTACTGCTCGAGAGCCTTGGCGGTGTCGTTGTTCATCAGCGCCAGGTCGGCCACGGAGATGTCCTCCTTGGCCTGGGCGATGTTCGGGTTGCGCACCAGATAGACGTATCCCGCCACAAGCAGGATGACGGCCACGATGCCCGTGAGGACATAGGTGATGATCTTCTTGTTGTCCTCGACGCGCTGCACGGCGCCGGTAATTTGCTCGTTCACCTCCTCGATGGTGGTGCGGGCACTTCCATTCTGTTTCTTAGCCATAATTATGATAAGTCTTTGATTTTTACATTATTACACGCGTGGCGGCAATTCGCCACCCCGTCAAGGGTGCAAAATTAGTGTTTTTTTTTGAGAAAGAGAAAGAAATAGCGAGAAAAGTGTCGAAAAGTGAACTATTGCCGGAAAATGTTGTAACTTTGCACTCTCAATTAAAAATCACCTCGATTATCAACTTGACGGTAATGATTGGATATGTGACATGGACTGTGAGTCCAAACTTGATTGACAGTTTCTTGACCATCAGGTGGTACGGCCTGATGTTCGCCATCGGCTTTCTGATCGGCTACGAGATTGTGTGGCGCATCTACCGCCACGAGGGCGTGCCGGAGCGGTGGATGAGCGCGCTGTTTATCTATGTGGTGGTGGCAACCATCGTGGGCGCGCGCCTCGGTCATGTGTTTTTCTACGACTGGGAGTACTACAGCCAGCACCTTGGCGATATAGTCAAGGTGTGGGAGGGCGGCCTGGCAAGCCACGGCGGCACGCTGGGCATCATGCTTGCGATCTGGATTTATAGCCGGCTGGTAACCCACAAGCCCATGTTGTGGACGTTTGACCGCTTAGTGGTGCCCGTGGGCCTTGTGGCCGCGATGATACGCATCGGCAACCTGATGAATCACGAGATTTACGGCGCGCCCACAGATGTGCCCTGGGCATTCAGTTTTGTGACTAACGTGGGGGCGTGGATGAATGGTGCCGACCCCGTCATGGGACCGCCCAGCCACCCCACGCAACTCTATGAGGCGGCGTGCTATCTGGTGACGTTCGCCCTGTGCATGTGGATGTACTGGAAGCGCAACCTGCAGGAGCGCGAGGGGCTCATCTTCGGCACGTTTATGCTCGGTATTTTTGTGCCGCGCTTCTTTATCGAGTACATCAAGAACGTGCAGGAGCCGTGGGAGATTGCCATGCGCCAGAACTGGGGCATCGACCAGGGCCAGTTGCTGAGCATCCCGTTTATCCTGCTGGGTCTGTGGTTGGTGGTTCGCGCCATGCGCCGCGAGCGTGTGCCGCTGCGGTTTCCCGACAAATTCCCTGACGAGAAATGAAAAAGATAACAGTATATGGGGCTTCGAGCCACACTATGGGTGAGCCCTACGTCTCGCAAGCCGAATTGATGGGCGAACTGATCGCGCGTCGTGGCTGGACTGCCGTCCATGGCGGCGGCAGCGGCGGTGTGATGGGCGCTGTCACGCGCGGCGCGCGCCGTGCCGGCGGCGCCGTGACCGGTGTGATACCGATGTTTATGGTGGAGCGCGGCTGGCTCAACGATGACCTGAGCGACGTGGTATATACGGCCGATATGGCCCAGCGCAAGCAGTTGCTGGCCGAGGAAGCGGCAGCGATGGTGGTCATGCCGGGCGGCATCGGCACCCTCGACGAGTTTTTCCAGGCCGTCACGTTGCGTCAACTCGGCTTTAATGACGCGCCGATTATTGTGGTGAACGTCAATGGTTTCTTTGACCACATGATTGAAATGCTGCGGCATGCCGCCGAGTGCAACATGATGCGTGGCAACAGTCTCGATGAATTGTTCACGGTCGTCGACGACGCGCCCGCGGCCATGGCGGCCATTGAGCGGTCTGTCATTAATTGTTAGAGATGCCGGACTCCCTGTCAGTTGTCTTGAAAGACAGCGTGCCGCAACCTTACGTTGCCCGCCATATCGACCACTTCAGCCATATGGCCGACAGTGACACCGTGGCGGCCGCGGGTGCGGATAGCCTGCCGGGCCTGCCGGTGGTGATGACTGTGCCCTCCACGCCGGCGCCGCGGGCATTGCCTCCATCGCCCCTCGAGAACAACGTGGTGACGGGGATGATGGTGGCCGCGGTATTCTTTGCAGTGGCCAGTTACCGCGTGGGATACAAATATTTTGACAATATCTTCCACAATATCTTCAGCACGCGGCGGCGCGAGAATTTGTTTGAGGACCACACGTTCAACGAGACACAGATTCTCGCCGCGCTCATTATGCTCACTTGTGTCTGCCAGGGTGTTATCGCTCACGTCCACATGGGTCTGTCGGGCATGGTGCCGATTGGCGACGGGGCGGTTATCGTGCCGGCGCTCGCCGGCGTGTCACTGTTGTTCTACCTGTTGCAGTTGGCTTTATATGCCGTGCTCGGGTGGGTGTTTCTCGATGAGATTGACCGCAAGATATGGTTGGACGGCTTCAAGAGCAGCCAGGCGCTGCTGGGTGTGACGCTCGCGCCGGTGGCGGTGGCGATGCTTGTGGCGCCGGTCCACGACTCACTGCTCACCGGCATCGCGATAACACTATTCTTTTTGGCGAGAATTCTTTTCATAATAAAGGGAATGAGGATTTTTTTGGCCGATTTTTCGTCTCTTATCCCATTTATTTTGTACCTTTGCGCCGCAGAAATCGCACCATTGGCCGCGGTTGGCCGCTTCGCCATGGTGTTGTGTGATTTTTTATAGTTCTAAATCGCATTGAGAGTGGAGATTAAAAAAATTCTCGTTTCCCAGCCACAGCCATCACAGGGCAAGTCGCCCTATTTTGATGTGGCGGCAAAGCACGGTGTGGAAGTTGTCTTCCGGCCGTTTATCAAAGTTGAAGGTCTCACGGCACGCGACTTCCGTAAGGAGAAAATCAACCTGCCGGAGTTCACGGCAATCATCTTTACGGCTCGCACGGCTGTTGACCATTACTTCCGCCTGTGCAAGGAGATGCGGCACACCGTGCCCGACACCACCAAGTACTTCTGTGCCACCGAGGCCATCGCGCATTATCTGCAGAAGTATATCGTCTATCGCAAGCGCAAGATTTTCTATTCCGAGACCGGCACGTTCGAGGACCTGATACCGTTGTTCCGCAAGCACGGCAAGGAGACTTACCTCATGCCCGTGAGCGATGTGCACAGCGACGCCAAGACCGGTGCCATTGACAATCTCGAGAATTTCTCCTACACCAAGGCGGTGATGTACCGCACGGTGAGCAACGACTTGAAGCCCGACGAGACATTTGACTACGACATGGTGATTCTCTACACGCCTGCCGGCGTGAAGGCGCTCACCGACAATGTGCCCGACTATAAGGAGCGCGGCCTGGTCATCGGCGCCATGGGCGGCAAGACCATCGAGAGCCTGCGCGAGGCGGGCATTGAGGCCACCGTGGTGCTCTCGCCCGAAGCCACCTCGATGCCCGCGGCCATCGACCTCTACCTCACCGACATTGAGGCAAAGGCAAAGAAGGCCGGCAAGACTGCCCGAAAATGAATTACCGCCTGACCAAGGACGACCGTCTGCACGGACGCACCGCCATCAACAGCCTCTTTGCCGAGGGGCAGTCGTTGATGGCGTTTCCGTTGCGCGCCGTGGTCAGGCTCTACACCTCCGATTGCCCGCGGGCCCGCATGATGGTGTCAGTCCCCAAGAAGCGCGTGCGCCGCGCTGTGGGACGCGTCAGACTGCGGCGGCTCGTGCGGGAGGCATACCGCCTGTGCCGTCACCGCCTGCTCGATGACGCCCTTGCCGGCGCCGGCAAGGGCGCGGACATCGCCATTTTATACCTTGACAGCGACATCGCCACATATGATGTCGTCAGCGCCAAGGTCGAGAACCTGCTCTCACGCGTGGCCGCATTGCTATGAAAACCATCGGCCGCATTATCGGGTGGTTGCTGATTCTGCCCATCCGCTTCTATCAGCGGTTCATCTCGCCGCTCACACCGCCCGTATGCCGTTTCACGCCCACGTGCAGCCAGTATGCCGTGGAGGCCATCCGCAAGCACGGGCCGCTGAAAGGGCTTTGGCTGGCCGTCAAGCGCATCGCGCGCTGTCGCCCGGGCGGCGGCAGCGGATACGACCCCGTCCCGTAAACCCGAACTGATTTCAATAAACCGACATTATACACTCATGAGCTCACTGACGATGCTGGGAACCGGCAACGCGATGGCGAGCCGGTGCTATAACACCTGCTTCGCGCTGCGCGCCGGCAAGACAACGCTGCTGGTGGACGCCGGCGGCGGCAACGGCGTGCTCACGCAACTGCGGCGGGCCCACGTGCCGGTGGAGGACATCCATCACATCTTTGTCACACATAGTCACACCGACCATATCCTGGGCGTGATTTGGGTTATCCGCCGCATCGTGCCCATGATGCACAACGGCAAGTTTGACGGCACGCTCACCATCTATGGCAATGACGTCGTGATCAATAACCTGCGAACGATGTGCCTGATGACGATGAGCACAAAGATCACCTCTCACTTTGACCATGACGTCATCTTCAACGTGGTGAGCGATGGCGAGACGCTCGCCGTGGGCGACTTGGCTCTCACCGCGTTTGACATCTCATCGCCGGTATCGACGACCAAGCAATATGGCTTTACTGCCGTGTTGCCCGACGGCCGGCGCCTCGCCACGCTGGGCGACGAGCCGTTTATCGAAACCGCGCGTCACCATGTGGAAGGCGTCGACTGGATGCTGTGTGAGGCGTTCTGCCTCTACAAGGACCGGGAGCGGTTCCGCCCCTACGACAAGAACCACAGCACAGCGCTTGACGCGGCCATGACAGCGGCGCGGCTCGGTGTGAAAAACCTGGTGCTATATCACACTGAGGACGTCACGCTCGCCACACGCCGCGAGGCCTACACCGCCGAGGCGGCAACCCGGTTTTCCGGCCCCATATATGTGCCGGATGACTTGGAGACTATTACCCTGTAAAATTTTCTGCACCCAATATTGCTTGTAATCGGTAGTTTTTCACTAACTTTGCACACCAAAAAACCGATTATATTGTATGTTACGTAAGATAAGAATAACACTTGCCGCCTTGATGATGGCCGGTGTCACGTTGCTGCTGTTGGACTTCACCGGCGCGGTCCACTTGTGGCTGGGTTGGATGGCGCGCGTGCAACTGTTGCCGGCGGCGTTGGCCCTGAACGTGATTGTGCTGGCCGCGCTGGCCGCGCTCACGCTGCTGATAGGGCGCGTCTACTGCTCGGTGATATGCCCGTTGGGCATCATGCAAGATTTGATTTCCTCGTTGAGGAAGAAAAAATTCCGCTATCGCTACAGCCGCCCCGTCACATGGCTACGGTGGCTGATGGTGGCGGTGCTCGTGGCTGCGGTAGTGGCGGGCGTGGGCTCGATAGTGGCGCTGCTCGATCCGTATGGCAACTACGGCCGCATCGCCACCAACCTGCTGCAGCCGCTGTGGTTGTGGGGCAACAACGTGTTGGCGGCCGTGGCCGAGCACTACGACAGTTACGTGTTCTACAGCAAGGACGTGTGGCTGCGCGGCGGCGTGACGCTCGCCGTCGCCGTGGCGGTGCTCGCCCTGGTGGGCACTCTGGCATGGCGCGGCGGCCGCACCTATTGCAACACCATTTGCCCGGTGGGCACCGTGCTGGGCCTGCTCTCGCGCTGGTCGATTTTCAAGGTGCGCATCAATACCGATAAATGCGTCTCGTGCGGCCTGTGTGAGCGCGCGTGCAAGGCATCGTGCATCGACAGCAAGAACCACAACATCGACTACTCACGCTGTGTGGTGTGCGGCAACTGTATTGACACATGCACCCACGGGGCGTTGAATGTTCTGCCCCCCGGTTCCGGCATGAAGGATGGGGAGCGCAAACCGGTGGAACAAGTTCAACAGGCCCGTCGGGCAATGCTCGTGGGAGGTGCAATCGTGATGGCCGACGCGGTGTTGGCCCAGACGGGCAAGAAGGTGGACGGCGGTCTGGCCGCGATTGAGGACAAGAAAGAGCCGCGCCGCACCACGCCGCTCACGCCGCCCGGGTCGCTTGGCGCAGACAATATGCGCCGGCACTGTACAGCGTGCCAGTTGTGTGTGGCGCAATGCCCCAACGACGTGCTGCGCCCCGGCGGTGACCTGATGACACTCATGCAGCCCGTGATGAGTTATGAGCGTGGCTATTGTCGGCCGGAGTGTAACCGCTGCTCCGAGGTGTGCCCTACGGGAGCCATCCGTCCAATCAGTGTTGAGGAAAAAGTGAGCACCGTCATCGGACACGCCGTGTGGATTAAAGAGAACTGCGTTGTGCTGCGTGACGGAGTGGCCTGCGGTAATTGCGCCCGGCACTGTCCCAGTGAGGCGATTATGATGGTGCAACTTGACCCGGATGATGAACTCTCGCCTATGGTGCCCGCGGTGGACCGCTCGCGTTGCATCGGGTGCGGAGCGTGTGAGTATGTCTGTCCGGCGCGACCCTTCAGCGCCATCTATGTCGAGGGACACGACCGCCACTCCCTGAGATGATTCCGATCCATATAAGTAAATTTTTCTACCCGATAATGAAACGACGTGATTTCCTGAAGGCCCTCGGGGCGGGCACGGCCACCGTGGCCGGCGCCGCGCTTGCGGGCTGTGACAATGATAAACCGGCGGGCAAGCAACCCGGCGAGATGACGATGCGCGTCAACCCCAACACCGGCGACAGCGTGTCAATCCTCGGATACGGCATGATGCGCCTGCCGACTGTCGACTCGCAAGGAAGCGCCCGCGAGGACGGCGAGGCCGAGATTGACCAGGAGATGGTCAATCGCCAGGTGGACTACGCCTTAGAGCATGGCGTTAACTATTTCGACACGTCGCCGGCCTACTGCCGCGGCCGCAGCGAGCACAGCACGGGTATCGCCTTGAGCCGCCACCCGCGTGACAAATATTATATAGCCACTAAACTCTCCAACTTCAACCCCGAGACGTGGAGCCACGAGGCCGGTGTGGAGATGTTCCAAAACTCGCTCAAGGAGTTGCAGACAGACTATATCGACTATCTGCTGCTTCACGCCATCGGCATGGGCAAGGACGGTATGGCCGAGTTTGAGGCGCGCTATATCGACAACGGTATCCTCGACTACCTGATTGAACAGAAGCAGAAAGGCACCATCCGCAACCTGGGCTTCAGTTACCACGGCGACATAGCCGTCTTTGACCGCGCGCTGCAGATGCACGACCGTGGCGAGGTGCATTGGGACTTTGTCCAAATCGAACTTAACTACCTTGACTGGGAGCACGCCAAAGAGATAAATCCCCGCAATACCAACGCCGTCTATCTCTACGATGAGTTGGACCGCCGCGGCATTCCGGCGGTAATCATGGAGCCGCTGCTGGGCGGCCGCCTGTCACACCTGCCCGAGCCGCTGGCCAAGCGTCTGCTCAGCCACGACCCCGAGGCGAGTGTGGCCTCGTGGGCATTCCGCTATGCCGGCACGCGACCGCGCGTGCTGACGGTGCTCAGCGGCATGACGCTCATGGAGCACCTTGTTGACAATGTGGCCACTTATAGTCCGCTGGTGCCGCTCACCGACGACGAACTGGCCATGCTGGAGAAGTTGGGCAGCGACCTCGTTGGCTACCACACGGTGCCTTGCAACGATTGCAAATACTGTATGCCGTGCCCCTATGGCATCGACATTCCAGCCATTTTTATCCACTACAATAAGTGCCTGAGCGAGGGTGCGGTGCCTGATGTGGCCGAGCGGCCAGGCCAAGGCCAGGCCCTACATGGAGACGCAAAGGCTTCCACATCTGACAATTATCGTCGTGCGCGCCGCGACTTCCTCATCGGCGTGGACCGCGCGGTGCCGCGCATGCGTCAGGCCGACAAGTGCATCGGCTGCGGACAATGCTCGCCGCATTGTCCGCAGCGCATCGACATTCCACGCGAACTGCACCGCATCAGCGACATCATCGAGCAGGTGCGCCGCAACCCGTGAGTCGCACGTGGCCTCCATATCGGAAGGAAGGCCGGTTAAGGCGTTGGAGAGACGGTGTAGGAGCCGGTGGCGGAGACGCGCACGTAGGCGTCGGCACTGAAGTTATAGTTGGTCATCAGGTCATATTGCTTGCCACCGTTGTTATTGTTGATAATCCAGTTGGTGTCGCTGCCGCGCGAGTAGGCCTCGCCCATGTCAAACACCATCCACTCCGTGCCGGAGATGGTGGTTGTGCCGGAGGGCGTCACGCCGGGCCACGCCGCTTCCACGTCGCTATTGGTGGTCGACGACCAGACGTACATCGCGTAGGCACTCCAGCCCAGTTCGCTGTGAACGTACATCTTGTGGCCTGTGGGTTGCGGGTCGGGAACAGTGCCGCCCGGGTTGTTGAGGATATAGTCGAGCACATTGTTCACGTCGCCAACGTCCACCGCGCCGTCGCGGTTGACGTCGTAGCGGCTGTTGCCGCCCATGACCAGCACGCGGTAGCCCTTGCCCTCGAGACGCAGTGTGGGAGTGGCTGTGAGTGTTGTCGTCTCGACCGTAGTGACGACACCAGCGCTCACGGTGCTGCTGTCGAGCCACTTGACGTAGTCACCCGGCGTGACGTTGCCCAGGGTGACGTCCACCGTGTTCTGGCCCATGTTGAGCACCACAAGCACCGTGCTGCCGCCGGCGGACTTGGTGAAGGCCAGCACGCTATTGGTGCTCACCGTGTGGAACGTGGGCACCACATCGTCGGCCAGCGCGGCCTGGGTGTGGCGCAGTGACGCGAGGGTGCGAACCGTGTTTTTCATCTTGCTATCTACCGTGTTCCAGTTCACCTTGCTGTCGTTGAAGTAGTCCAACTTCTGGTTGCAGCCGATTTCCTGACCGTTGTAGAGCAGCGGCATGCCGTAGATGGTGAACATGAGCGTGGTCAACGCGTAGCGGTTGGCGCCGTAGAGGTCGGTGAGCGACTTGCCGCCGTCATTGTAGTTCACATCGTGGTTGTTGAGGTAGACCATACGCGACACGGGAGCCGTCTTGCTGGCGTTGATGAAGCCGGCGCAGCGCGAGCGCAGGTTCTCGCCGCTGCTGCCGTTGGGGCCATACGCCGCCAACTGCCCCTGGAAGTTCCACGCATAGTCGTAGTCAAAGCCGGCGTTGAGCAGGCGCTTGACGTCCTGCACGATGTCGGTCTCGCCCAGGAACCACACTGTCTTGCCGGCCTTGTGGCCCTTGATGAGCGGTATGGCCGACTGCCAGTAACTCGTGGGGATTGCCGTGCTCGAGATGTAGTCGCAGCGGTAGCCGTCCACGTCGGCCTCGTCAATCCAGTACTTGAGACAGTCGTTCATCGCGTCGCACAGGTCGGCGTTGTTGTAGTTGAGTTGATAGACGTCGCTATAGTTATTTGGGTGGACAATCGAGTTGCCGTTCTTGACGTAGTATTCGGGGTGCTCGGTGACCCATCGGGCGTTGGTGGCCGTGTGGTTGGGCACCCAGTCGAGCCACACCTGCATGCCCAGGCTGTGGGCGCGCGTGACAAAGTTCTTGAGGTCGGACACGGTGCCATACTTGGGGTTGACGGCCTTGAAGTCGGTGGCGGCATAGGGGCTGTTGATGCCGCCTCCTCGCGGATAGATGGGCATGAGCCACACGATGTCAACGCCCAGCGTCTTGAGTTCCTGCAGGCGCGCCTGCGCCGCCTGCAGCGTGCCGGCCTCGGTAAATGAGCCCACATTCATCTCATAGATGACGCGGTTTTTGTCGCCCAGCGGCGTGGTGTCGTCGATAGTGACCGCCGGGGCGTCGGCGTTGTCGCCGGTGAGAATACGCTCAAGCACGGCGTTCACGTCGCCCACGTCCACTGTGCCGTCCATGTTGATGTCACAAGGCACAGCCGCCGCCGCGCCCATCGTCGCGGCGACTATCGCCGCAATCAGTAGTAGTTTCCGTCTCATCAAGGTTTGAATTTTGATCCGGTTGTTAATAGTATAAAACGTTAGTTTGGCCGTTCCATCCGGAACAGACTGCAAAGTTATGAATATTCTGCCGATTAACCATCATTCTCTCCGTTTTTCCCCTCGAAAAATCCGAAAAACTCGGGTCACCCGCAAAAACCTGTGTTTGAAATAGGATTGAGCTGATATCAGTATCGATAATGTGGATGTAGTCACATCGTAGGATATTGAGGAGTGGGCACGCGGTCAAGCCAATGCTTAAGTCATGGAGAGACATCTTCGATGTCACCATTGCCCAGCATTGAGGTGACGACTGTTATATGGCA
>CAMHQD010000007.1 GCA_946187345.1 uncultured Porphyromonadaceae bacterium
GGATTGCAACATAGAAGACCATGCAAGAGCCTCGCAGAGGCTCGCCGCTTGGTCATAGCGGGAACCGTCGCGTGCCTCGTAGAGGAACTTCACCGTCGTTGTTAAGGCTTTTACTCACTTTAGAAACTTAAAATGCAAAATTTTCATTTGCCATTGTTGAACCGACGCCAATTTTTTTGAGGGTGTCATGCCGGATAGGCATCGCCGCCTGCTGTGACCACTAATTGCACTCAGCCGGTAAGAAAATTGCGACATTACTTGCACAATTCGCCTAAATTGCCTACTTTTGCGGCGAATTTTTGATTTTAACCCGATTAAAAACAAAAAAAAGACCATAAAAATATGAGCAATATTCGATTTGATGCGATTAAACTGGCAATGGAGCACCGAATTGTCAACGTGGAAGCTCCCGCAGGTAAAGTGAAGGATTACTATGCCATCAACGTGTTCACCCGCGAGCGTATGCAAGAGTATATCGCTCCCGACGTCCTTGATATCCTCTTTGACGACGTTGACAACGGCCGCACCATCCATCGCGACATTGCCGGCAGCGTGGCCATCGGCATTCGCAAGTGGGCGATCGAACACGGTGCCACACACTACACCCATTGGTTTCAGCCTCTCACCGGCGGTACCGCCGAGAAGCACGATGCGTTCTTTACCATCAAGGACGGCGCGCTCGTGGAGGAGTTCAGCGGCGATAGCCTCTACCAGCAAGAGCCCGACGCCTCGTCGTTTCCCAGCGGCGGCATCCGCAACACCTTCGAGGCACGCGGCTACTCTGCCTGGGACCCCTCCAGCCCCGTCTTCCTCATCGGCGACACCCTGTGCATACCCACCGTGTTCGTGGCCTACACCGGCGAAGCCCTCGACTACAAGACTCCCCTCATCCGCTCCACTGTTGCCCTCAGTCGCGCCGCCCGCGAGGTTTGCTCGCTATTTGACAAGCAGGTGAAGAAGGTTAGAATCAACCTCGGATGGGAGCAAGAGTACTTTCTCGTGGACGAAGCTCTATTCCACGCGCGCCCCGACCTGATGCTCACCGGCCGCACCCTGATGGGGCACGAGAGTGCCAAGAATCAGCAGCTTGAAGACCACTACTTCGGCGCTATTCCCGAGCGCGTGTTGGCATTCATGCGCCACCTCGAGTACGAAGCCCTCAAAGTCGGCGTCCCAGTGCGCACCCGCCACAACGAGGTCGCGCCCAACCAATTTGAGATGGCGCCCATCTACGAGGATATCAACCTCGCCATTGACCACAACCTCCTGATTATGTCAATTATGGAGCGTGTGGCCCAGCAGCACCACTTCCGTGTGCTGCTCCATGAAAAACCCTTTGCCGGTGTCAACGGCAGCGGCAAGCACTGCAACTGGTCGCTGCAGACCAACACCGGTACCAACCTCCTCGCCCCCGGCAAGAACCCTTACCAGAATCTACAGTTTATTACCTTCCTGGTCAACGTGCTCATGGCCGTGCATCGCCACAACGGGCTACTCAAGGCCTCAATCGTCAGCGCCACCAACGAGCACCGCCTTGGCGCCAACGAAGCCCCGCCCGCAATCATCTCGGTGTTCCTGGGCAAGCAGATAACCGATGTGCTTGACATGCTCGAGATTACCGACGCCGATAAAGGCGTGATTATCAATGCCAAGAAAGAGATGAAGCTCGGTGTGGCTAACATACCCGAGATTCTTCTTGACAACACCGACCGCAACCGCACCTCACCATTCGCCTTCACCGGCAACCGATTTGAATTTCGCGCAGTCGGGTCAAGCGCCAACTGCGGCGCGGCGATGCTCGCACTCAACGCCGCCGTCGCCGAGCAACTCTCGCTCTTCAAGGCCGAAGTGGACGCGCGCATCAGCAAGGGCGAGCCCAAGGAGCGCGTGCTCTTCGACATCATCAAGAAGTATATCGTGGCGTGCAAGCCCATACGCTTTGACGGCAACGGCTACAGCGACGAGTGGAAGCACGAAGCCCAAGAGCGCAACCTCGACTGCGAGACCAGTGTCCCCGTCATCATTGACCGCTATCTCTTGCCCGAGACTGTGAAGATGTTTCACGATACCGGCGTGCTCAGTGAAGCCGAGCTCCACAGCCGCTGCGAAGTGAAATGGGCAACCTACTCCAAGAAAATACAGATTGAGAGCCGAGCC
The DNA here is from genome assembly GCA_946187345.1 of uncultured Porphyromonadaceae bacterium. Taxonomy (GTDB): domain Bacteria; phylum Bacteroidota; class Bacteroidia; order Bacteroidales; family Muribaculaceae; genus Sodaliphilus. The sequence continues at coordinate 2,158 of CAMHQD010000007.1, forward strand.
ATAGGCGACCTCGTCGTCAATCACGTGCTGCCCGCGGCCAAGCGCTACCAGACGATGCTTCTGCAGAACGTCCAGGCTGTCAAGCAGGTGTTCAGTGCCGACGAGACCGCCAGCCTCAACGAGATGGACTATAGCATCATTCGCCAGATTGAGTACCACTCCGGTGCTATCCTTGAGGGCGTGCAGCGCATGACCGATGCTCGCCACAAAGCCAACCGCCAGCCCGATGAGCGAGCCAAAGCCCTTGCCTATCACGACACCGTGTTGCCGCTGATGTCCGAGATTCGCACCCATGCCGATGCCCTCGAACTTATTGTCGATGACGAGATGTGGACCCTACCCAAGTACCGCGAGCTCCTCTTCATCCATTGACATCAGCCGCTCACGGCTCACAGTTCTATTTAGTCTATTCATAATCAATTAATATATTATTTATCTATTATGTGTGGAATCATTGGATACGTGGGTAAGCGGGACGCTTATCCTATCTTAATCAAAGGCTTGCATCGCCTTGAATACCGCGGCTACGACAGCGCCGGCGTGGCTCTCATCAATGAGGCCGGCAAGCTCAACGTCTTCAAAGCCAAGGGCAAGGTGGCGGAGCTGGAAACATTTGCCACCGACAAGGACACCACGGGCCATATCGGCATCGCACACACCCGCTGGGCTACCCATGGCGAGCCCAACACCGCCAACGCACACCCCCACTACTCAGCGAGCGAGCGCCTGGCCATCATCCACAACGGCATCATTGAGAACTACTCCGTGCTCAAAGCCGGACTGATGCAGGAAGGCTACTCCTTCAAGTCCGACACTGACACTGAGGTGCTCGTGCAGCTTATCGAATACACCCAAGTGGACCGCCACGTGGACCTCCGCACCGCCGTACAACTTGCCCTGCAGCAGGTCATCGGCGCCTACGCCATCGTGGTCCTTGACCAAGAGCACCCCGACACACTCATCGCAGCCCGCAAAGGGTCGCCTCTCGTGGTGGGTATTGGCGACGACGAATACTTCCTCGCCTCTGATGCTACTCCCATCGTGGAGTACACCGACAAGGTTATCTATATCGAAGACGAGGAGGTCGTCACCATAAGCAACGACCGCGAAGTCGAGATTGTCACAATAGGTAACGTGCAGAAGCCCCCTGAGATACAGCGCCTTGAGATGTCGCTCTCTCAACTGGAGAAGGGCGGATACCCGCACTTTATGCTCAAGGAGATCTTTGAGCAACCACGAACCCTCACCGACTCAATGCGTGGTCGCATCAACTTAAGGCAGGACAATATCTCCCTCTCGGGCTTTATTGACAATCGCGAACGCTTTATCAACGCCAAGCGCATCATCATCACGGCTTGCGGCACAAGCTGGCACGCGGGCTTGATTGCAATGTACGCCATTGAGGAGTTTGCACGCATCCCCGTTGAGGTGGAGTACTCCTCTGAGTTTCGCTATCGCAGGCCGGTCATTGATAAGGACGATGTGGTCATCGCCATCTCCCAATCGGGCGAGACTGCCGACACCCTCGCTGCCATCCAGCTCGCCAAGGAGCGTGGCGCATTCATCTTCGCCATCTGCAACGTGGTGGGCGCCTCTATCCCGAGAGTGAGCCACAGCGGTTGTTACACCCATGCCGGTCCCGAGATTGGTGTCGCCTCCACCAAGGCCTTCACCGCCCAGGTCGTGGCCCTGACGATGCTGGCTCTGTGTATAGGCAAGGAGAAAGGCACGCTCAGCCCCGACAAGTACTTCGCCATAGTGCGCGAGCTGGGACAGATTCCCGACAAAATAGAGCGTGTGCTCGGCCAGAACAAACGCATCGCCGAGTTTGCCAAGATGTTTATGTATGCCCAAAGCTTCATCTACTTGGGTCGCGGCTACAACTTCCCCGTTGCGCTCGAAGGGGCGCTTAAACTCAAGGAGATAAGTTATATCCATGCCGAAGGCTATCCTGCCGCCGAGATGAAGCACGGACCCATTGCCCTCATCTCCCGCGAGATGCCGGTGGTGGTCGTCGCACCACAGTGCGGCACCTACGAGAAGGTCGTGAGCAACATCCAGGAGATCAAGGCCCGCAAAGGTCGCGTCATAGCCATCGTGACCGAAGGTGACGACTTGATAAGCAAGATCGCCGATTTTGTGATCGAAGTACCTCGCACCGAGGAGTGTCTCACCCCGCTGCTCACGGTGATTCCGCTCCAGCTCATCGCCTATCACATTGCCGTGGTCAAAGACTGCGATGTGGACCAGCCGCGCAACCTGGCAAAATCGGTGACCGTCGAGTAAACCGCACTCACTCGCCCCGTTGCGGCGCAAAACCGGCGACGATTCTTTTTGTTGCTTTCTGCTATAGCACTCAGCGGTAGGCTATGCCTCAAAAAACTGAAAATAAATTATTGCTGTCCGGTAAAATCCATTAGGATTGTCAAAGACTCTATGGCCTCGCCAAGGCGAGGCCATAGAGTAAGCCCCGACAATGACAAAGGCGCCTAAATTACTATAATATAATCGATTATCTGAACGTTTATTTATTTTACCGGACAGTAATAAAAAGTTTTATCACATTTGCCGCGTGCTGATGAATGGGCAATTATAGACAATTCGCATTTGTACATAAAACCGTGCATATAATCTCAAAATTTTTTCGTGGAATAACTCGAGGAAATTACATTTAATCGTCGTAAGTACTTGCCGGCGGAGTGGATTTCTGTTTGATTTTTGCAAGTGGCAAAACGAGGTTTTTTATTGGTAAACAGCGTGTTGAGATTTTAGATTGGTTTGATTTTTCTTTGATACTATTGCGCGGATTATTAATGATGAATAATTTTGCGGCAGTAATTCATTTTTCATTTAAAACCAATCAAACGATCTTGATTATGAAAACCAGATTAATGATGGTGTTCATGGCACTTGCCGCCGCGACGATGACAGCCCACGCTATCGACGTCACGCCCGACTCGCGCAATGTGACACAGAACTTTGATGGGATGTATGACAGCGACGCCGGCGCTGCCACGCTCGCGCTGCCCGAGGGGTGGCGCATCGACCGGCAGATGAATGCTCCGCGCACCGTGGGCGCATGGGCTGACGGAGCCACGACGGTGATGTATGAGGGTGGCGAGAACCTTGCCTCCAACGCCAAGAACGGCACGTGGAACTGGGGCGCGAGCACCGATGCCGGCGACCGCGCTATCGGCGGCCTGTCGACCACTGTGAGCGGCGGCACACGCTGCGTGAGCGTGCTGACGATGCTGCACAATGCCGGCAGTGACGCGATCACCAAACTTCAACTTAGTTACGATATTGAGAAGTACCGCAACGGCTCGAACGCGGCCGGCTTTGCCGTGCAACTGTTCACCTCCACCGACGGCACCAACTGGACGGCAGCCGGTGATGACCTGCGCACCGTTTTCTCGCCCGACAGCGAGACACTCGGCGCTGCGGTGGTGCCCATCAGCACCACCGCCGTGAGCGACAAGACGCTCAAGGTGGACGTGGCCGCCGGAGCCGACCTGTATCTGGCCTGGAACATCAGCGTGGCCTCGGGCACCAGCCCCAACCAGGCGATGGGCCTCGCTATAGATAATGTAAGCATCGAGGCGACCTTTGCCGGCGAGCAGGATGTGTGCTACGTCTATGCCGAGGACGCCACCAAGTGGGCCGCATTGCTGCTCAACACCGGCTCGGACAACCTCTCGCCGGCCGGCACGACCACTGTTAACGGCGTGACCTACAAATACTTTGAACTTGAGAAAAACGGCGCGACGGTCGCTCTGTCGTTCACCGACGGTGCCTCCAACAGCGTCGCCGGTCCGACCATCACGGCCGATGCCGACCATTATTATTGTGTGACAGCCACCGAGGTGACCGAGATTGCCGACCCGGCCGGTTACGAGGGTTGGGTTGACCCTGACCGCAAGCCTTTTGTGGCTTCGGGCATCTACCTGCGCGGCGAGGTTAACGGTTGGGGCGCAAGCGCCGACTGGGAGTTCAGCGACGAGGGCGAGGGCGTGTATGTGCTCTACGACAAGGAGTTGAGCGGCAACTTCAAGGTGGCCGACGGCTCGTGGAGCAGTGCCTGCAACTACGGCAGCAACGGCACGACAATTGCAATGGGCACACCTTATTCATTAGTTAGCGGCACCAACGACAACATCTCGTGCGGCGCCAATAGTTATGCCTGCAGCCGCATCGTGCTCACCATCAGCGGCGGCAACGCCACGCTGCTGCTCGAGGCCAACGAGGACGCCACCGGCTTGACGGCAGTCTACGTCATGGGCGACAACAACGGCTGGAATTATATGGACCAGAGCGGCAAACTCGAGTTGACCGAGACGCCGGGCGTGTTTGCCGGTCAAGTGACGCTGCTTGCCGGCGAGAACGGCTTGAGCCGGTGGCTGATCTATCAGCGCCTGGGCATGGCCGGCGCATGGGGCGCCGCAGACGGTGTGGACATCACCGAGAGTACCCTGAGCGGCACGCTCGAGAAGGGCAGCACGGCCACGGTGGCCACCGCCGCCGGCACCTATAATGTGACGTTCAACATCACCACCGGCGAGTTCAACCTCGAGCAAATCGAGTCGCAGCCCGTCGCCTTGACCCTCGAGCCGGACGCCTCGCTGCTGGTGCCGCAGGTGCCGGCCACAGTGCGCGTGCTCTCGCTGAATAACAGCCTGATATACTACAACGACCAGGACGCCATGTTCAACGGCATCGCTGATGCCGCCGGAGCGGACGCCGAGTGGACCAAGCACACGCTGCTGGGCAAGCCGCTGAGTACCCACTGGAATGAGGGTGACGCCCTGGGCGAGGACGGCAAGCCGGGCGCCAAGATGCTCGTGCGCAGCCAGCCCTGGAGCCACATTATCCTGCAGGAGCAGAGCGGCCTGCCACGCACCGACATTGAGACATTCCGCAACAACGTCCGCCAGTGGCGCGACTATATCCGCGAGTACTGCCCCAACCCCAATGCAGTCATCATTCTGCCCGTCAACTGGGCCTATAGCGGCGACTGGGGTTCCTACACCGACTTCAACACCACCTTCATAACCAATTACATCAACGTGGCGCGCGACCTGGGCGTGACGCTGTGCCCCGTGGGCCTGGCCTATCAGGACGTGTATAACCGCGAGGGCGCGACAGGTGCCGAGACGTGGTTCCTCGACGACCGCCACCCGACCCCGAAGGCCACCTATATGGCCGCCTGCATGGAGTACGCCACAATCATGGGTGCCGACATCGATGACATCACGTGGGTGCCCGAGGGCGTGACGGCTGATGAGGCTGCCGCGATGCGCGGTTATGCCAAGCGTGCCATCAATGCGCTGAACGACAACCCCGTTGACCACCACGCCGGCATCGTGCGCCTGCGTCCCGTGTTGCTCGACCAGTTCGGTATGCCGCTCGAGGGCGAAGTGAGCCTGAGCCTGAGTGGTGGCGGTACGCTGGCCGCTGACGGCACGTTCACAAGCGACGGCACCGAGGGTGAGTACACCGTGACGGCCACCGCCGGCGAGTTCACGGCCACCGCGACCATCACCGTGGCCGCTCCGGTGACCACGATGACCGTCTATCCCGCCATCGAACTTAACAGCGACAAACTCACTCACAGCGAGAACTTCAACGCCATGGGCGACGCTGCCGAGGCCGCCATGCCCACAGCGTGGCGCATCGACCGCCAGGTGAGCAATCCGCGCGTGGTGGGCCGCTACGACCAGGCTGACGACAACACGATGTATAGCGGCGGTGTGTCGCTGCCCAGCAACGCCAAGAACGGCACATGGAACTTTGGCGACACCCAGGGCACCGACCGCGCCGTGGGTGGCATCACCACCGGCGTGGCCAACGCCACGCGCTGCGTGAACGTGTACGCCCACCTGTTCAACACCAATGAGCGCAAGAACATTGAGAAACTCGTGATCAGTTACGACGTGGAGAAGTACCGCAAGGGCGCGAACGCGGCCGGATTTGACGTGCAACTCTACTACTCGATTGACGGCCGCAACTGGACCAGCGCCGGAGAGAAGTTCCTCACCCACTTTGAGCCTGACAGCGAGACGGCCGGTTATGCCGACGTGCCTGGTGAGACAGTGAGCGTGAGCGATGAACTCGACAATGCGGTGCTCTACGCCGGCTGCGACCTCTACCTGGCGTGGAACATCACGCTGGCCGCCAATAGCGGCAGCGCCAACGCGGCGATGGCTCTTGGCATAGACAACGTTGAAATCTCCGGTTCGTTGCCCGAGGTTCCCACGGCTCAATACTACGTCTATGTCGACGACCAGACGACCTACGAGACGCTCGGCCTCTACGCTTGGGGCGACAGCGAACTCTTTGGCGCATGGCCCGGCGAGGCGGCCGTGGACGAGGTGACCGTTGGCGACATCGTGCTGCAGAAGTTCCTCTTCGACACCGCCACCGGCAATTACCACTTCATCTTCAACAACTGGAACAACGGCAAGCAACTGCCCGACTATAACGTGACAGCGGGCCGCGACTATTACTTCCGAATCACCGACACGACGGTGACCGAGTTTGACCCGTCGACGCTGAGCGGCATCAACAGTGTCAAGGACAACAGCCGTCCGTCAATCACCGTCAGCGGCGACAGCGCCACCGGCGAGGGTCGCCTGATGGTTGTCGATACCGCCGGCCGCGTGCTGCGCAGCGGCAACGGCACGGTGAGCCTCAGCGGCCTTAACCGCGGCCTATATCTCATCGTGGACGGCAACGGCCGTGCCGTGAAAGTGGCTTGGTGATGACAGTTTACGACACACACGCTTTCTTCATAACCAGCATTTTTACCTAATCATTTTTTGCGAGAAGGGCGTCACGACTTGACAGTCGCGGCGTCCTTTCACGTTGTCGGCACCGGATTTTTACAAGACTTCGTCTTGCATTACAAAACTTTTTGTAACTTTGCGATGCCAAATTTCTAACATCTGATATGAGCAACTTGGAGAGAAAATTAGAGAATATATCGCAACAAGTGGAACAGTTGCGTCGTCAGGCCGATGTGTCTGTGACAGGTGCGGGCGTGTTGTCGCGTCTTGACGTGTTGCGTCGGCGATTAGATGAGCACCGCAACGGCTCGTTTATCGTGCTTGTGGTTGGCGGCACGAAGAGTGGCAAGAGTACGTTGGTGAACCTGTTGGCCCACCGCTACGTGAGCCCGACCGACAAACTCGAGTGCACCGTCCGGCCCTCGATAGTGAGCGGCGTGGACAATGCCGCCGACGAGATGATTACCGTCTATAAGAGTGCTCACGAGGGGCGTCAGGCGGCCGACCTCGACATTGTCGTTGACGGTTTGCGCGGCCTCGAAATCAGTGCCGACGACCGCGCGATGCTGCAAGAGCAGCAGTGGCCGCTGACGGGCGACAACATCGACCGCGTGGTCTTCCCTGCCTTCAACGCGAGCGATGACACGCTCATCACGGGCATCACCACGGCCGGCAGTCCGCTGTTGGCGCCGCGCGCCGAGGGGCAGGTGTTTGTTGTCGATATGCCTGGCTTTGACGGCAGCAAGGCCAACTTTGCCGGCGACGCACGCTACGAGGCGATGAGCCGCCGCGTGGACCTTGTGCTGTTTGTGCATAGTTCAGTGACGGCTGTCGGAGTGGCTGCCGCAGATTATCTGCAGAGTTTGAGGCTGCACAATCCCGGAGTGCCCGTCGTGTTGCTGCATAATGTGTTTGACACAGCCCACTGGCGTGCCGACGATAGCCGCGCGGCTGATGCCGAGCGCCAGATGCAGGCCGAGCGAGAGGAAATTCAGAGCAAAGGCTTCAACATCAGCGTGGAGCATTGCCACGCTATCAATCTGGGAATGGTCGCTGACCACCGTGCCGGCGACAACGTGTTGCCTGAATACAGGGCGGCGTTGGAGGCCGAGGCACAGCGTTTTGAGACGTTCGAGGTGTCGCTGCGCGACTTGATTGTGAACAACATCAGCGACATGCGCGTCAACCGCTGCCTCGGAAGGGCCGGCGCGATGCGTGACGAGATTGTGGCCGAACTTGACACTCAGCGTGCCGACCTTGATGAGCGCCTTGCGCGTCAGCGCGCCTTCAAGGACACGGTGGCGAGCCTGCGCGCCGAGTGCTCAATGCCACGTCACGCTGTCAGCGACCTGGTCAAGGCCTCCCATGCCGACGCCGAGCAGTGCGCGTCGGTGTTCAACGGTGACATCAGCGGGGGAGTGCGCTCGATGGATAACGAGCAATGTGAGGCCCACTTGACGGCGTTGGCCAAACTCTACTTCGAGGCGTTTGACACACGACTCTCGCTGGCTGTATATGACTGGTACACACAGCGAGTGGCCGACTATGCCCGCTCGCTCAACACGGCCGTGCCGTTGTCGCTGCCGCGGCTGACGCGGCAGACGCCGGCAATGATGCCAATCTTCCTGCCCGACGGAGTGCGGCAGTTCTTCCCGGGCAAATTCTTGTCGGGATGGTTTAAGCACAGCGCCGACGACATCAGCGGCTACGTGCGCGTGATGCGCGACAATTTGCTGAACGCGAGTGTGTTCGAATTGCGTGTTACGGCTGTTGTGGAGCAACTCGCGGCAGCCTACGTGGCGCAGATAGAGCGGCACTACGACGGCATCGCCTCCACGCTGGCCAGCGATGGACTCGAGGCGCGTCGCGACGCCATCGCCTCCCTCGCGCGCGGCCTGCGCGACATCATTTTCTGAAAAAAGTTGACCGTTCACCGTTTACCGTTTACCGAAAGTAGACGCCACGGTTAACTGTCAACGGTAAACGGTAAACAATAAACCTTTCATGAAGCGGAATCTGATTATAATAGCGTCCATCTTCATCGGCACAATAGTGCTGATGCTGCTTGGTAATATCATTATTATCGGCGAGAAGTTGTCGCAGATGACCCACCTGTGGTGGGCCGAATGGGTGTTCTACGGACTGCTGGCCATCGTTGGTTTCTGGCTGGTGTTACTGCCGATGATAAGGCTGCACGGCGCGCCGGAGTTTCCGGTGCTGACGCTCTCGCCCGATATGCAGGGACAACTCACTCCGCAGTCGCGCGCCGCATTGCAAGAGTTGGGTCACCGTCTGGCCGACAATGTGGAGCACTTGCCCAAAGCCAAGCGGGCCGAGCACGCGCGGCAACTGCGCCACGACGTGGACCGCTACATTGACGACGAGAGCCTGCGCCGCACGGTGCAGGCCGAACTTGACACACGCCTGCAGTTGGTCAAGAGCCACGTGCATGAGTGGGGCAAGACGGTGTTCATGATCACCGCCCTGTCACAAAACAGCAAGGTGGACGCCATCGCCTCGATGGTAATCAATATGCGGATGATTAGCGACGTGATACGCTGCTCGGGGTTCCGGCCCAGTCATAGCCAACTCTTCAAACAGTATGTGCGCATCCTCGCCACGTCGCTATTCAGTTACTACCTGCAGGGCGCGGTGGACGGCGCGGTGGACGACATCGACATCACCTTTGGTGACGGCGCGACCGACGCGGCCACCACGGCCGACGGCATGACCGAGGCCGAGTTTATCAACTCCATCCCGGGCATCCACATCGCGGGTTTCATTCCGTCATCGCTGCTGGACGGTGCCATAAACACGCTGCTCACGCTGCGCATCGGCTACGTGACGCGCAGTTACCTTGAGCACGGTGCCGAGGCGCTGGCGGGCCGCGCGGGCATGTCGGTACGGCGTCACGCGATGATTGACGCCCTCAAGGAGGTGGCCACCATCAGCGCCGAGGCCACCAAGCAGGGCGTGAGCGCCGCCGCCGGCAAGGTCGCCGACTTCTTCCGGACCACGCCAAGTCCTTCCCCCACCCCCGTGAGTCCTTCCCCCACCTCCTAAAGGAGGGGGAGACAGCAGCCGTCTCCCAAAATCGTCCATTTGACCTCTCGATTGCTCGAAATTCGAAAAAAACTAAAAATGAAATAATGAAATAATGAAAAAGACAATTTTATCATTGATGATGGTGGGAGCGGCTCTCGCGGTCGCTGCACAGAGCGCACCCGTGGTGGCACCGGCGCCACTGCGAGCCGGGGACAAGGTCGCCGTGATGTCGATTGCCAGTACGCCGCGCGACTCTGTCGCCGAGCGTGCCGCCGCCGTGCTCGAGCAGTGGGGCTTCAAGCCCGTGATTATGCCGCACGTGACGGCTAACCATCACGGGTTTGCCGGCACGGTGGAGGAACGCCTGAGCGACTTGATGACGTGCCTGCATGACCCCGAGGTGAAAGCGATCATCTCGACGCGCGGCGGTTACGGCACATCGATGCTGCTGGAGCCGCTCACCCGCGACACTCTGGCGCGCTACGGTAACAAGTGGATTGTGGGCTACAGCGATATCACGGCCATGCATAGCGCGATGGTGTGTGCCGGACACCAGAGCCTGCACGCCAACATGGGCGGCTACATCGGTTCGCACAGTGCCACCGACAGCCTCAACCTGCTGCTGCGCGACGTGCTGATGGGCAAGCGCCCCACCTACACTGTGCCCGGTCACGAGTTCAACCGGCCCGGCTCGGCCACCGGCATCGTCGTGGGCGGTAATATGGCGGTGTTCAGCAACATCGCCGGTAGCCGCGACTTTGACTTCCTTGACCGCGACAACATCGCCGATCGCGACATCATCCTCTTCTTTGAGGACGTGGGCGAGAACATCTCGCGCGTGAGCAGCATGTTCACCCAACTTGTGGTGAAAGGCGTGATGAAGCGCGTGAAAGGTGTCATCGTTGGCCGCTTCACAGAGTATTCTCCCTCCAACGGCTATGAGACGATGGAGGCGATGCTGCGCGAGCGCCTCGCACCTTACGGCGATATTCCCATCTGCTTTGACTTCCCCGTGAGCCACGACGAGAGTTGGAACTATCCGATGATTGTTGGCGCCACGGTCACACTCTCGGTTCCGGCCGACTGTGGCCCGGTCACGCTCATCTACCACGAATAGAGCCTCCCCCTCCTCTCCTGAAGGAGAGGTGTATTGAAGCAAAAACAATATTGGAAATGGTTAGAACATTTATTTTAATGGTGACGATGTTGCTGTGCGCGACGGGCGCCGAGGCGGCGAGTTACCTCTACCGTGGCAACTCGACTTACACGAGCGACATCCTCTACACGTGGGATGGCCGTCACGTCTATAGTGGCCGCTCCACCTATTCGAGCGACATCCTCTACACGTGGGACGGCCGCCACGTCTATAGCGGCCGCTCCACCTATTCGAGCGACATCCTCTACACGTGGGACGGCCGTTACGTTTATAACGGCAACTCTACCTACTCGAGCGACATACTCTGCACTTGGGACGGCCGTCACGTCTATCGTGGCCGTTCCACCTATTCGAGCGACATCCTCTGCACGGTGAGCAAGGGTCACGTTTACCGCGGCCGCAGCGAGTATACGAGCGACATCCTCTACACGTTCAGCGGTTCCCTTCCCATACCGGTGCTGCTACTGCTGCTGTGAACGGCCGGTGGTGATGGTGAGGCGGGCTTGCTCGACGAGGAAGGTAAAGAAGCGGAGCATGGGGTTGGCGGGGTCGGCTGCGACGAAGTTCTCGGGGTGCCACTGCACGGCAAGAATGGGCCGCTCGGGATAGCCGTCGAGCATTTCGATGACAGCGTCGGGGCTCCAAGCGGTAGCCGTGAGGCACGGCGCGATTTTCTTGACGGCTTGATGATGGCGACTGTTGACTCCGAGCGATGTCACTCCCATCACTTCGGCCGACTTGGTACCGGGTTCGATATAGACATCGTGGGCAGCGGCGGCGCGCGGCTCTGAGACCTTGTGAGCGACAACCGACGGCACCTGTGATGGCAGGTCCTGCCACAGCGAGCCTCCCAGAGCCACGTTGAGCACCTGCATACCGCGGCAGACGCCTAATATCGGTATTCGGCGCGCCACGGCACGCTCTATCAACGCCATCTCGAAGGTGTCGCGCACGGCGTTCACCTCGCCCAGCATCGGGTGTGGCGGCTCGCCATAATAAGCGGGGTCGATGTCCGCGCCACCCGATAGCAGCAAGCCGTCGACGCTCGCTATCATCTCATCTATCGCCGCAGTATCGCAAGTGGCCTGCAGCAACAGCGGTTTGCCGCCGGCCATGGTCACCGCGGTGAAGTAGTCGATGCCAACGGACTGCTCGTCGGCATCCGGCGAGGCGGTGATACCAATTACCGGCGATTGTGCGAGCGCTTGCAATCCCATAAAACAAAATGCGATTATCGTTTTCATGAAAGGTTTACCGTTGACCGTTTACCGTTGACCGTTTTATCCTCCCCCCTTCTGAAGGAGGGGGCTATAGGTTGCCACAACTGCCAACTCCCCTCCTTAGGAGGGGTGGGGGGAGGACACCGCGAGGTCGAGCGAGACGGGGCAATGGTCGCTGCCGAGGATGGCGGTGTGGATGTCGGCGGCGGCGACCTGCGGAGCCAGTCGGGCCGAGACCAGGAAGTAGTCGATGCGCCACCCGGCGTTCTTCTCTCTCGCGCGGAAGCGGTAACTCCACCAACTGTAGATGTCGCGACGTTCAGGATACAAGAGGCGGAAAGTATCGACCATGGCGCCATCGTCGGGGTCGAGCAACCGCGTCATCTTGGCGCGTTCCTCGTCGGTGAAGCCGGCGTTGCGGCGGTTAGTCTTCGGGTTTTTGAGGTCGATTTCCTGGTGGGCGACATTCATGTCGCCACACACAATCACGGGCTTGACGGCGTCCAACCGCTTGAGGTAGGCTCGGAAGTCGTCTTCCCAGCGCATCCGGTAGTCCAAGCGGCGCAGGCCGTCCTGACTGTTGGGCACATAGACGGTGACGAGGTAGTAGGCCGGCATCTCAAGGGTAATCACGCGGCCCTCATGGTCGTGCTCGTCGACACCGATGCCGGTGGTGACGGCAATCGGCTCGTGGCGCGAGAAGATGGCTGTGCCGCTGTAGCCCTTCTTGTCGGCGTAATTATAGTAGGCCTTATAGCCCGGCAACTCGAGGTCAAGTTGGCCGGCCTGCATCTTGGTTTCCTGCAGGCATATGAAATCGGCGTCAAGGGCGAGCACGCTGTCGACGAAGCCTTTGTCGACACAGGCTCTGAGGCCGTTGACGTTCCATGAGACAAAGCGTGTCATAAGATGTTAGTTGTTAGATGGTTGCCACAAGGTGGCAGCACGCAGGACGGGTTATTCGTCGGTTTCCTCTTCTTCGTCAAGGCGACGCTGCGCGGCCTTGATGGTGTTGCGATAGGCCAGATAGAAGGCCACAGTCATCAGCAGGGCGGCAACCAGAATCACCAGTCCCACCCATAGGCCAGTCTCGCCGATGATGCCGGCGTTGCCGCAGTAGAGCAGCGCCAGACCGGCCAGCAGCACCACCAGGTTGGCCACCAGCACGATATTCAGCCCCTTGCGAGCCATTTGGCCCAGACGTCGCCGGGCCTCAATTCTTTTCTCTTGTTCCATATTAGTCGTTAGTTAGTAGATAGAGGGCAGCCACGAGGTGGCTGCACACCTAACATTAGTCGTTACAAAAATACAAAAAAAACTGCACTTTGAGATGGCTCACCGGCTTTTTTGTGTAACTTTGTGGCATTATTTGACGAAAACCTTTTATTCTGCTATGGCAAACTATAATGCCAGCGATGCCGTCACGCTTTATCCCGACGGTAAATACCGGTGGGTGTATGAGATGAACCTCTACACAAACCCAACGATTTTGTTCCTGGTGTTGAAGATTTTCTTTTGGATTTGCTTCGGCCTGTGGGTGTTCATGACGTTGCTCACGGCGTGCGAGTCGCGGCACTTTGTCGACGATTGGCTGAACATGAGCAAGTTCGCGCTAATCTTCACCGCCGGCTTCCTCGCTTTGGTCACAATCGGTTACTATTTCTACGCCTTGATAATGGGCGGCCGCTACTGTGTCCTCTTTGAGATGGACGACAAGGGCGTGCTGCACCAGCAGTTACTCAAGGATGTGAAGAAGGCCCACGTGCTCGCGGCGCTCACCTCGCTGACCGGCGCACTCAGAGGCAATCTCACCGCCACGGGAATCGGCCTCAATCTTGCCACGCGTACCCAGCAGTATAGCGACTTTGCCTCGGTGACCTCTGTGGAACTATATCGCAACCGTGGCTTAATCAAGGTGAACGCTCCGCTCAACTATAATCAAGTGTACGCCTCGCCTGCCGACTTTGACCGCGTCCTCAATCACATTCTGGCCCACATTCCAGCCACAGCCACCATCCACCGTTAGTCGCCGAGAAAGGCGAAGTGGGCAGGGATGTCTCCGGTGCGCACTTGCCAGAGCAGCGTGCCGTCGCCCTTGAGGCAGTAGAGGGTGCCGGGGGTGACGTAGGAGCGGGCATCGGCGATGAGGATGTCGCCGGTGACGGGGTTGACGGCGATGCCGTAGGGTCGCTGAATGGCGTCTTCGGTGCCGTCGGTGATAAAGCCGTCGTTCACCACTTGCATTGTGGCGGTGTTGACGATGAGGTATCGCACGTCGCCGGCGGTGCGGTTCACCTCGCTCCACTGGCTGCTGACCACGTATAGCGAGTCGCCCCGCATGGCCATTGAGGCGACGGGCACGTCAAGCGTGGCGACGATGCGGCGCTTGCGGGTGTCGTAGGCGTAGAGGCGTCCCGGCGTGTCGAGGTAGTCGCCACGCGAACTCACCCAGAGCACGCCGCGGTTGTCGCCGCGCACGCATTGCAGGTTGATGTCTATCTTGACGCGCTCAGTCTCGCGGAACGTGGCGAGGTCGATGACGCTAAGTGTGTTCTCATAGTTCGGCACCATGTATCCGCCCGAATTGGCGACGTAGATGCGGTCGCCCACGATTTCCAGTTCGTCGGGTTGGAATCCCACGATGCAGCGGTCGACGACCTCAAGTGTGGCGGTGTCTACCTTGGCCACATATCCCAGTTGCTTGTAGTTCTCATCAATCTGGACGGGTCCGGCGTAACTGGTGACGTAGGCATAGCGGCCGTGGAAGCGGATGTTGCGGCAGTTGGGAATGTCGATTTGTCCGATTTTGCGGACGCTCATGCGGTCCATCACGTCCACCTTGTTGCTGCAGTTGACCACGGCATAGAGGCGCGTGCCGTAGATGGCGAGGTCGTTGCCCACGTCGCCGAGTTCCTTGGGCACGTCGGGGTTGGCGAAGGCGAACACGTTGCGGGTGTACCGGCCGGAGGCGTAGTTGTAGTAGTCGATTGTGGCCTTGTTGGTGCCCATGTTACCCTCGTTGAGCAGGAAGAAGCCGCGCACGCTGGTGAGTTCGGGTCGTGCCACGTCGACGTGCTCGGGGATGAAGATGACATCGTCGTGGCGGCAGGAGACCGACAGCAGGCCTATCGCGAGGGCAGCCACGAGGTGGCTGCACAGCGAACGTAGGCCTATCGGTAAACGGTAAACGGTAAACGGTAAACCTTTCATTTTTAGAAGTCGCATCGCAGGGTGATTTTGAAGTTGCGGCCGGGCATGGGGTAGTTTTGGATTACCTCATACTGCTGGTTGAAGATGTTGTTCACGGCGAGCGTCAGTCGCCAGTTGGCTTTCCACAACGCGTGTGAGGCGGTGAGCGCCAGGTCGTGGGTGTACCAGGGCTGCTCGTGGTTGGCGGGGATGTTGGCCGATGTGTGGTATCGCTCGCCCACGTAGACGAAACTGTAGTTCAACTCGAGCCATCTCCACGCGGCGTGACCGAGCACACTGCCGTTGTGCCAAGGCACGTATGCGATTTGTCCGCCATAGGTGCCTCCATCGTGTGTGTCGGATGGATCGCTGCGGTCGCGCGCGCTCTGATAGGTGTAGTTGAGCGTGGCGTCGAGCGTCAGGTCGCGATGTGGCTTGACGGCGAGCATGGCGGTGAGGTCGATGCCGGTGATGCGCACCCGGCCGATGTTCATCATCATCCAGCGGTACTGGCTGCTGCCGGTTGGCACGGCGATGATTTTGTCAGTGATGCGGTTATGGTAGGCGTCGGCGGTGAGTTTGACGGCGGTGATGCCGGTGGCGCCGGTTGTGGCGGCATACCATTGATACTGTGCTCCAACGTTCCACTGGGTGGCCATCTCGGGTCGCAGTGATGCGTTGCCGATGTCGGTGTAGTAGAGGTCGTTGAATGTGGGCATACGGAAGGCACGCTTGAAGAAGGCGCGCAGGGTGAGGTCGGCGGCGGTGGTGGGGCGGTAACTGATGATAACGGCGGGCGTGAAGCGGTCAAGGCGCTTGACGTGTGCCGCGACGAGTTCGTCGCCACGGCGGTTGCTGTAGCGGTCGGCCACGTGCGTCCATAGCAGGCTTGCCTGCGCCTTGAGGCCTCGCCAAGTGGCGGCGGTGGCCAGGGCGGTGAGCACGGTGTGGCGCGTGGGCCGAGCGAAGTTGGCCAGCGTGGCGTCGAGTGTGTTCCAGCGGTAGTCGACGGCTGCGCTGGCGTCCCAGCCGTCCCTCAGCGTGTATTTTGCCGCGCCGCTGGCGTATGCCTCCCACTGCGTGAAACGGTTGTCGACGTAGAGTAGGGTAGTGTCCGGGTTGAGGTATCGCATCCAGTCGCGTGCCACTTTGGCACTGACGAGCGTGGTGAGGCGTTCGGAGCATCGGTGCTGCCAGTTGCCTTGCAGGAAGGCGTTGCGGTCCCACTGTCGCTGGGCGTTGCGCCACACGTTATTGACGATGGCACCAGGTATGCCTCGCTCGCTGTCGTAATAGTAGCCTTGTGCGGTCCATCGTCCGCCTCGCTCGGTGCCGTGCAATGCGGCCTCGACGCGCAGTGCCTGCACATCGCCGTTGCGGCGCACGGCCGTTGTGTCCCACGCCAGAGTGCCGTCGCTGAAGCGCTTGCGGTATCTGAAGTGATATTTGCCGTGGGCACTCATCCACTCGGCGCTCGCACTGAGCGAGACTGCTTGCGAGAGGCGTTGCTCGAATCTCACGCTGGGGTTGAACAGGCCAAAGGAGCCGGTGCGCAGGGTGATGTTGACGTTGGTGCGTTTGCCCTCACGGAAGCGTGGCAGGCGTGACTGCAGGTAGATTGAGCCGCTGGTGCCGAAGTCGCGCGCGGGCTGGAGGATGTCGCTCTTTTGTCCGTTGTAGAGGTCGATAGCCTCGATATTGTCGAGCGAGAAGCGGCTGAGGTCGATTTGGCCGTTCTGGGCGTTGCCCAGTTCGAGACCGTCGTAGAACACGCCCATATGGTTGCTGCCCATCGAGCGCATATCCACGGTCTTGATGCCTCCCACGCCGCCGTAGTCCTTGAGTTGCACGCCACTGAAGTAGCGAATGGCGTCGGCCACGCTGCCGGTGCCGCCCAGCGTCTCGAGTTGCTTTCCCTCAAGACGTTGCGACGGGATGACTTCGGCGTATGGCTTGAAGGCTCGCACGACGACCTCCTCGAGATACACCGAGTCGAGTGTCTGGCCTCCCTCCTGCGCGAAGCAAAGCGCGAAGCAAGAAGCAAGAAACAAGAGGCAAGAAGTGCGAAGCAGAGAGTAGTGTCTCATCTACTAATTGTTCTTAGAGTTCTAAGAATTCTAAGTGTTCTATGGAGTTTGGCTTCCGCCGTTGATGATGGTTTCTAATATGGCGTTGACGTCGCCCACGTCGATGTTGCCATCGTGGTTGACGTCGGCGAGGGCAGTGACGCCGGGGTTGCCCAGACAGATGTCAAGCACGGCGTTGACGTCGCCCACGTCCACCTTGCGGTCGCCGTTAAGGTCGCCCTTGAGCCAGTCGAGCGGCGCGTCGGGGTGGAAGTCGCGTCCGCCGCGCACCTCGGTGGATGTCTCGCCAAGCGATGCCACCGTTTGGTTCATCGCGTTGTAGACTTTGATGAAGTCCACCCACGGGAGGTAAACCGCTTGTCCCTCGCTGTTGACAGCCCAACTGATGTCGAAGCCGTCGCTATAAATGCCCGGGTTGACCTCATCACCCTCACTGGCCTGGTCGCGGCTGGGCTTGTTGTCGACATATCCCCAGTCGAAGAATTGCAGTTCCACCATGCCGTTCACCGGCTTGACGTTGCCGCGCAGCCGTGCGCCGGAGAAGGTGAGCGTCTGCACGTCATCATCGAGCCATAGCGGCCAGTAGTCCTGCTTGTGGTACTCGAGTTTCTGGACGTAGCCGTTACGTTTCTTTGGGTTGTCGTCGTTGCTCTCCCATCGGATATACTGCGTGTCGTCAAACGGTCGGCTGCCGGGCACGGCCACGTGGTCGGCAGCCGGCTTAAAGTAGGTGATGGTGAAGTCGTGCTGGGTGCCCTCGTTGTCATACTCGCTGCCGGCGAGTTCAAACCACTCGTCGTCGGGGAGACCGTTGCCGTTGGCGTCGATGCTCACGAGGACGATGCCCGGCTCGGCGCTACCGCCGGTTGTGCTGCCGTCGGCCACAATAGCGTTGCCGTATATCTCGAAGTCGTATTCGCCCGGTACGTTCACAACAGGGTGGTCAAACGCCACGGTGACGCTGCCGCCGTATCCGCCCAGGCTGATTGTGCCCGGGCAGTAGGTGACAACGGTCTCGGTGACGACAGTGCCGTCAGGCAGTTCGCCCTCGATGGTCTCGGTTGTGCCGCAGATTGCCTCGGCTGCGCGGGCAAGCACTTTGCCGTAGGGGTCACCTGGGTTGCAGGCCGGTATCTGGTTGACAAACTGACCGGGCGCCGGAGCATAGTCCAGCACTCGGGTCAGGTAAGGCGCATGCTCCGTGGCGTGCGCCACGGAGCAAAGCGCGAAGAACGAAGTACAAAGTACGAACTTTTTCATTTTCTTTCTGTTCTGAGAAATCCGATAGTTCTGATAGTTCTAAGATTTCTAAAGTACTGAACAAATAGCCCCCTCCAAAAGGAGGGGGTTGGGGGGAAGGGCATTAGGACATTAGTTAATCATAACCTTCTTGCCGGCACGGATGTAGATGCCGCGGCCGGGGTTGAGCACTCGGCGTCCCATCAGGTCGTAGGTGGGAGCGTCGCTGTCGTCGGCGTCGGCGTTGAGGTTGTCGATGCCGTTAACGGCGTCGACCGTGACGGTGAGGTCAACAAACTGGGTGTGGCCCTTTTGGGTGGCGCTCAGACGGACGGTGCCGCTCGCGCCGTTCTCCTTGCCGCTGACGACGATTTTGCTGCCCTCGAGGTTGACGTCCAGTCCGGCACTCGCCACAGGCTCCTCAATGGCAAAGGTGACCATCGAGCCGTCGGCGTCAAGTTCAAAGAAATTGGCGGCCTTGTAGGTGCTCGGTCCCACGCCGGCGAGCACCTCGGCGGTGCCTGCCTCGGGCTCACCGCCCAGGTCGTCCATGGCGAAGTACATCGGCGTGTTCAGACCCCACGTCGGGTCGGCGTCGGTGCCGTCAAAGGTGAACGTGAGTTTTGTCACCTCGCCCAATTCGCGCAGGTCAAACCACTCCCAGTCCTCAACGATGTAGCGGTCGATCTCTTTCTCGGCGCGGTAGTCGGCCAGATAGAAGTCCTTGGTAGTGGTGGTGCCGTCGGCGTGGTGGCCAACGGCGGTCACCTTAAACCAGTCGCCCTTGTTGGCCTTGGTGGAGAACTTGTTGCCGTTGACCATAGCGTTCTTGGCGTAGGCGGTGTTGGTGATATAGAAGCCGCTGATTACCTCGCCGGCCTCGTTGTTGGTCACCTCAATCTCGTTGGCGTCGCCGCCCCAGGGCACAGGGTTGGCGATGACGAAGTTGTCGCCGCTGTGTGCGCCACCCATCACGCTGTTGAACTGGTCGGGATAGAGGTAAGAGAAGCCGCGCCACTGGTTGTCGGTGGTTGAGGCGAGGGCGTAGCCGTTCCATGTCCAATAGCCGTAGTCGACACCCTCGACGATATTGGGCGTGTAGTAACTGCCAACTTGCAGGCCGTAGGAGCCGCTGTACCACTGCTCGAGGGCGGTGTAGCCCTGGTCGTAGTCATCGGCGGGCGAAGCGTTGTCGTCAAAGGTTGCCACGGCCTGGTCGCCACGCACCTTCACGCCGGTGCGCGCGCTCACGCTCTTGCCGTCCTCGTCGGTAATCGTGACCACATATCCGGTGGAGACTTTGGGCGCGACCATGAGTTGTCGGCCCACACCCACCTGGTCACCCTGCTGGTTGGTCCACACGATGGTCACCGTTTCGGTGCCGCCGGTCCAACTGACCTCGAGCGTGGTGTTCTGTCCGGCGTTAATCACAACGGGCTCCGGCGCTGTCACTGTCAGTTCGTCGGCCATTGCCGGCATGGCAACCATTGCCATGGCCAGCATCTTGATAGTAGTCTTTGTCATAAGCGTTTAATTTATATGGTTTATATAGTGTTTATAGATAATACAAAAAATCCACTCGATGCCCCAGGTCACGCAATGTGACCTCGCCCACGGGACACCGAGTGGAAAAATCGGTTGCACGCTACATGCTACGTGCTACATGCTAAACAGCTGTATCTCCCGACCCTAATTCCACGAGGGTGCGATGAGCGTTACCACGTCGCGTTGACGTTGGAACGATGGCAGGCAGGTCTTCTGGCTTGTCCCTTGCTTCGGCGCCGCCTTCCCACTCTCTAACCGAGAGCAGTGACGTTTGATTAATTACGAAGTACTATGTACTAAGTAATGCGCGTTGCAAGTTGTTGGCGATGCTTTGTACTTTGTACTTGCAATCAGCCGTGGGACTTACAGCAGCGGGTACTGCTCAGGAATTTCACCTGATTCCCTAAACCTTGCTATCACGGTGCAAAATTACAATTTTTTTACATCACAACCAACTATCTCACAGTTTTTTTTACTATTTAATTATTCTAACTCTCACATTCAGTGGGGAAATCACCCCACAAACAAGTTTTTGGCAAAATAAGGAAAAAGTGAGAGCCGCCCGTCGCAGTTTCGACCGGGTGGCCCTCACACTCTACAAAAACAAGTTGTTAGTTGTTCAGGTGTGGCGGGCACCGTCCCGCCACACAACACGCTACATTACCACTTTCTTGCCGGCGCGGACATAGATGCCCGGACCCGGGTTGACCACGCGGCGGCCCTGCAGGTCGTAGAGCGTGTTGTCGGCGTTGGTGTCGTCGTCAATGATGTCGGCGATGCCGGTGACGCTGTCGACGGTGACGCGCAGTCGCACGTACTGAGTGTGGCCTTTCTGCGTGGCGACAAGCACAACGTCGCGGCTGGCGCCGTCCACCTTGCCGTTCACCTCGATTTTGCCGGTTGTCGCGTTGTAACTCACATCGAGTTCATCGCTGCTCACCGGCTCCTCGAGCGAGATGGTGACAGTGGAGCCGTCGCCGTCGAGCGTAAAGTAACTTGCGGCGTCATACTTGCTGCGTCCCACGCCAACGGACACGCTGGCCGGCAGTTCGTCGCGCTGGCCGCCCAGGTTGTCCATGGCGAAGTACATCGGCGTGTTCAGGCCCCACTCGGGGTCGACGTCGCTGCCGTCAAAGGCGAACGTGAGTTTGGTCACCTCGCCCAGGTCGCGCAGGTCAAACCATTCCCACTTGTCGATGATGTAGCGGTCGACCTCCTTGTCGGCGCGGTAGTCGGCCAGATAGAAGTCCTTGCTTGTGGTAGTGCCGTCGGCGTGGTGGCCGATGGCCGTCACCTTGAACCAGTCGCCCTTGTTGGCCTTGGTGGAGAACTTGTTGCCGGTGAGCATGGCGCTGACGGCGTAGGCGGTGTTGGTGATATAGAAGCCGCTCACCGTCTCGCCCTGCTCGCTCGAGGTAACCTCAATCTCACAGGGGTTGCTGCCGTAGGGGACGGGGCAGGCGATGACGAAGTTGTCGGAACCGTCGTGTGCGCCTCCCATCACGCTGTTGAACTGGTCGGGATAGAGGTAAGAGAAGCCTCGCCACTGGTTGTCGGTGGTTGAGGCGAGGGCGTAGCCGTACCACGTCCAGTAGCCGTAGTCCACCTCGTCAACCATCACGGGAGTCCAGTAACTGCCCACCTGCAGGCCGTAGGAGCCGCTATACCACTGCTCCATGTCGCTGAAGCCCTGGTCGTAGCCCTCGGCGGGCGACAGGTTGTCGTCGAATGTGGCTTGTCCGCTCGCTCCGCGCACCTTCACGCCGGTTCGTGCGTGTGCCGTCTGTCCGTCGGCGCTCTCCACGGTGAGAACATAGCCGGTGGAAATCGACGGCGACACAGTGATTTGGTACTCCTCGCCTGCGGCGGTGGCAACGGTGTTGCCCATCTGGTCGGTCCACGTGACGGTGTAAGGCTCTGTGCCACCGGCCCAGATGCCGGTCAGGGTGGCGCTGCCACCGGCCTCGATGGTCACGGGGTCGTCAATCTCTATGACGAGCGTTTCCACCTCGGCGGCCGCGGTGGTGAACGTTTCGCTCTCCACGATGTCGCTCTCCACGCCCTGCTCCGAGACCATAAGGAAGTAGGCCTTGTAAGCCGTTTCGGGCGATAGACCGTCAAACGTGGTGGTCACGTCGCTACCGGCGATGACGGCTTGCGGCGTGCCACTCTTGATGTCGGCGGCAGCCGGTGCCCTGTGTCGCGGTGCGCCTTGTGCCACCGGCTCCACGATGCTATAGAGTTGTCCCGCCTGGCTCCACCGGGTGACGAAAGAGGCCGTGGTGGCGGTCGCCTCGCCGCTGAGCGCGACGGGAGAGGCGACAAGAAGTTCGGGTTTGTCGGCGGTGAGTTCGCGATACTCGTAGGCGCCCACGGTGGGAGTATCGGCGTCGCGAGCCAGGCCGTCGTGGTCAACGGTGACGTAACTCACTGGCACGCCGCAGCGCAGGCCACCCTCGGCGGCCAAATGGTTGTCGGTGTCGCCGGCAAACGAGGCCTGCTCAACGGTGTTCACGCCGTGGACGGTGGTGTTGAACGTGTTGATGTCGCTCGTGGCGTTGGTCAGGCTGCCGCTCGTGTGGTAGAGCACATTGCCGGTTGCCGTGACGTTGTCGTAGCGGTTGCCGTAGATGAACAGCACCTCGCCGCTCTCGCCAAGGCCTTGCAGCAGGTTGCTCGTGAGTTTCAGGCCGGTGAACTGGCCGGCGCTGTTGAAACCGTAGAAGCAGCGTCCGAGGTTGCTCATGCGGATGGTGTTGAAGGCAAACTCAATGTTGGCGCACGTCGAGTGGTAATACACACCGTAACTCGACGCGCTGCTGCTGTTGACCACGATGCTGTTGTTGAACACGCGTGCCGGAGCGTCGGCCTGGGCCACGTTCTGCTGGCGCAGGTAGATGCCGTAACTATAGGCGCTGTTGGTGTTCACAATGGTGTTGCCCTCGATGACGAACTGGCCGTCGTTCTGCGTCATGTCGATGGCTGGGTAGCCGCTTTGGGTGGTCGAGGTCTGGGTGATGGTGTTGCCCTTTATGAGGGCGTCGCTTGTCATGTTCACATAGATGCCGATGCGTCCGGTCTCGCTGACGGTATTGCCGCTGACGACGGGGCGCTGAGCCTTGCTGTCACTGACACTGCCGTATTTGAAGTTGACGCCGATGCGTCCGCCTTGCAGGGTGTTACCCTCGATGACAACGTCGTCACAGGCCTTGCCGTCGCCGGTGGACTGGACAGTCACGAGGCAGATGCCCGTGGTGGCGGTGGCCTGGTCGGCCTTCACGAGCGAGCCGCGCAGGGTGAAGTGGTGGCTGCCGTCGACGGCTCGCACGCCGTGGCTGAAACTTTGTGAGGCGGGAATGATGCTCACGTTCTCGAATGTCACCCACGGGGTGCCCGAGACGAGCACCACCTGTGAGGTCGCGCCGTAACTCGTGTCGGGCGAGCCTCCGGCGAGCACCACGGCGTTGCGGTTACCGCTCTGTGAGGTGAAGGTCACATTGTGGGTCTCACCGGTGCCGGCGATGTCGGCGATGGTGATGTTTTCGGCATAGGTGCCGTCCTCAATCTCGAAACGCACGGCGCCCTCGACACCCACCTGCATTGCTTGGATTGCGGCGGCGAAGGTGGGGTAGTCGGCCCGGTCGCTCGCGCCGATGACGTAGTCGCCCTTGAAACCGGCCTTGACGACACGCGTGGCCTCGGTGCTCTCCACAGCGGCCTCGGCATTGAGGCTGTTGAAAATCGCGCTGACGGTGCTGCCCGGCTCGGCGTCGGCATCCACGTCGACAGCCAGCCACAAGTAGTAAGTTCCTTTCGAATTGATGGTGAGCGGCTCGGCGGCGGTGAAAGTGACGTCGCCCGTGCCGGTGACGGTGGCAGCCAACTGCTCGTTGGTGGAGAAGGCTTCGGTTGTGCCGGTGTAGAACAAGCGTGCCGCGGTGGCGCTGCCACCGACGGTGAACGCGAAGTCGTTGAGGCTGACCTCGCCGTTGTCGCCCTCGATGGTGAGCGCGACCTTGACGAGCGGGGCATTGCTGCTGCCGCGCACCACCTCATCGGTGGCGGCCGCGGTTGCCGTGACTGCTGTCAGGGTGTTGGGGGCGTACTCGTGCAGTTTGACCTCGATGGCCCAGCCACTGGTGGGCGTACTGTAGGTGCCGCTCTTGAAGTATACCGTCAGCGTGCCGTCGGCGGCCTCGGAGATGACATCCACCGGGCCGGTGGTGCCGCTATAGACGCCCACACGGTCGGTCGTGCCGTTGTGCTCGCGGCCGTTGTAGACGTAGAAGTAGTTGCTCGTGGTGCCGGTGGCATATTCCACGGCGTTCAACTCGATGCCGTAGCCCGCAACGGCGGGAACAAACGTCACCGCGCCTTCAAAGCCCTTTGAGAAGTTGCCGTCGGCACCGCCGTCGTCGTAGAACATCAGCGGCTGGCTGACGACGACCGTGTTGTCGCCGCTCTGCATGACATACATCGCCTTGGCGACGCGCTCGCCGGTGGGGTCGCCGTTTGTCACGGTAGTCGCCTCGCCATCAATGATGAGCGCCGTCACGGCGGCGTCGATGGCCGTCTCGGGAGTGCCGTCGCTCTTGACGTCGACGGTAACATAGAAGTTGTTGGCTCCTTCGGCCAAAGTGAGGTCGCCGGTGACGGTCACTTCGCCGCTTGCGGGATTGGCAACCGTGCCAAAGAGCGTGGCATTGTCGCGCGAGGTCTCATAGCCGGTGTAATAGACGTTGATGGCGCTCAGCGCTTCGCCGCCCTTGACGTTGAGTTTCACGCCACCGAGTTGCATCGTGCTGAGTGTGCCCTCGGTGGTGACGGCAAAGTCAATCAGGTCGGCGCCCTCGCTGCCCAGCGGCACGATGTCGCTGCTGGTCTGGTTGACGGTGACCGCCTCGACGGTCATCGCGTGGTTGATGAAGGGACGCACTGCGGCGCTCCATCCCGCGCGGGCGTAGTAAGAGCTGGCATCCTTGGGGTCGAAGCGCACGGTCAGCGAGCCATCGGCGGCCGTCGAGCGCAGCACGCGTCCGGGGCCGGTGGTGGCCCGGTCGGCGTCGCTCAGTCTCCACAGCAGGTTCGCCTCGTTGACTGCGCTACCGCTATATACCTCAAAGAGAGCCTTTACACCATAGGAAGAACTGCTGTAGGCCACGTCGAAACTGTCGAAGTTCAACTCAACGACCGCGCCGTCCACCTTGGGATAGAAGGTGACGATGTGGTCGCCGGTGGTGGCGTCGTACTTGCCGCCGGAGCCTTCCTCATCGGTAAAGGTCCACTCGCCGTAGATGTTATGGCTGTGGGTGCCGGCAGTCAGGCGGCAGATGTTCTCGACGGTGAGCGTCGCGCTCACCGTGGTGGCCAAGGCCTGCACGGTGCCGGCGACGGTGACGTTGCTAACGCCCAGGGTCACCTCATCGTTGTTGTTGAGGCGCTCGTTCACATCGACGACGATGGCGAAATAGTTGTGTCCTTCACCCAGAGTGGTGTTGCCGGTGGCGGTGACGGTGTTGCCGCTCACCTCGCCCGTGGCAAAGGTCGTTGCGGTCGAGAACACGTTTTTCGGGCCGAGATAGTAGATGGTGTAGCCGTCGATGGCGCCGGGTGTGGCGGCGTTGAGCGTCATACCGGTGACGGAAAGCGGGTTGGACTGGTTGTCGGTGAGCACATCAACGACGAGCAGACGCGCGCCGCGCTCACCGGCGGCCACAGTCGCGGCGGCTCCCTCATCGGCCGCGGCGGTGACCTCCTTGAAGGTCATGTCGCCCGGCAGGAACTGGCTCACGGTGGCCTCCCAGCCGTCGGCCGGCACGCCGGTGGTGCTCACCAGGGTGACGGTCATCGAGCCGTCGGCGGCCGTGCTCTTGACGGTCTCGGCCTCGGTGAGCAGCGTGGTAATCAGGTTGTCCTCGTTAGCCTCGCGGCCGTTGTAGAACTTGAGGATATCATTCTTGCCAACAGAGGAGGTGTTGAAGATGGCCAACTTGGAGAAGTCCACCTTGATGGCGTTGCCGGCGGTGGCTGGCACAAAGGTGACCGTGCCGGTAAAGTTGCTGCCAATCTTGCCGTCCTTGCCACCGTCGTCATAGAAAGCGACATCATCGCCAATGGTGAACGTGGTGGCCGTGGCCGGCATGAGGATGACGTTGTCGATGGTGAGCGCGCCGCCGGTGGCGGGAGCGGCACTGCGGGCCGTGCCGTCCACGGTGACGCTCTTGATGGCGAGCGCGGGCAGGGTGCCCGTGGCGTCGGGGTTAAGGCGGCCGACAACGGTGAACACATTGTTGCCACCCTTGAGGGTGAGGCCACTCGCGATGAGGTCGCTGCCCACGGTGGCCGCTGTGGCCAGCAGGTCGCCCGAGGCGGTCCCGCCGCGATAGAGGCGCACGTCGCTCACCTGGTTGTTGCCCTTCAACGCGCTGCAATCAATAGTGAGATTGTTGAGCGTCAACGGGTTGCCGCCACCATCGGTGACGACGTTGCATTGGAAAAGCGGCACGTCTGCGGCGCCGCGCGTGGCGTGGGGCAGTTCGGCGATGGCGCCGGTGCTCACATATTCCATGTCTTTGGGAGACATCGACGTGACGGTGATGTTAAACCCCGTCTGACCATTGGCGCCTTTGCTGTGGAAGCCGAACGACAGTTTGCCGTCGGCGCTGGTCGAGGTGTAGGTCTCGCCGGCACTGGTCGAGTTATACCATTTTACAAAGCCGTCAGGCAAGTAATTGGACTGGCCCTGGTTGCCACCCGTGCCGTAACCGATTTTCTCAATCGCTCCGTCATAGAGGAGCAGGTAGTTGGTGGTGCCGTCCAGGTCGATGCTGTTGACGGTGATGGTGATGATTTCCCCCTCGTTGGCAGGCGAGAAAACGACGCCGCAGTCGCGCCATGTGGGGATTGTGCTACCTTCGGCTGCCGCCTTGAAGGTGATTGTCCCGTCGACGGTGTACTGCTCAAGCCCGTCATTGGTCTTGAGCAGGAAAGCGTTCTCGCTGTCGCTCCACGCGCGCCGCGGTCCGTCGGCATGGGCGGGCAGGGTAGCGCTCAGGAGCATCACCGTGAGGACAACAAACAATTTGTAAAGCCTCATGTTGCTAATAAAGGTTTGTTAAACAATAAATAAAAATTCCACATCACACCACGGGCTTTTTGACGGCACACTGCCGACCCGGTGATGATGCGGAAAGCGCTACACTGATTGTCTAATCAAACCCGATGCCATTCCATGAATCGCTACCTGCTACCTGCTACATGCTACAAGCTATGGAATGTATCTCAGTGTCCCTAATGCCGCGAGGGATCAACGAGCCTGCCATGCCGTCATGGCGCATGGCACAACAGCAGGCAGGTCTTCTGGCTTGTCCCCTTGCGTTGGCGCGGCCTTCCCACCCGTTCCTAAACTCGGGCAGTGGCGAAATTAGTACTAAATACTAATTAATGCGCTCCGCAAGTGATTGCCGATGCTTCGTACTTTGTATGTGGTACTTCGTACTTGCTATCAGCGTGGGACTTACAGCAGCGGGTACTGCTCAGGATTTGCACCTGATTCCCTATTATGGGTTGCCGTGTGGCAACCCCACCTTGCTATCACGCTGCAAAATTACACATTTTAATCCAAATACCATAATCTTAAAACAGAATTTCCACAAATTATCCACAAATTATCGATGTAGGGCCTGGCCTTGGCCTGGCCTCCAACGACAACGATGCGTGGGGGACGGTTCCTGTGTTTCATTTGCTGAAACACAAGAACCGTCCCCGTGTTTCAAGAACCGTCCCCGTGTCTCGCAAAAAAGGCTGCCCCGGGGAGCGTGCGCTTCCTCGGGGCAGCCTTGTGCCAATGTTGGTGACGCCGTGGTGGACACAATGAATTGTGTCCCTACATGCTACATGCTACGTGCTACGTGCTACGTGCAACGTGCTACATGCAACGTGCTACTCGTCGGTGTGTTGCTCGCGTGAGCGCCGCTCTTTTTTGGATGTGGAACTGTTGGTGTCCTTCTCCTCTTTGAGGTCAATCTCCACGCGGTTGCTGTCCACCACGCGGTAGGCCAGCAGCGGTAGCGACTCGTCGGCAACGATCTTGAATTTGTTCAGCCCGAACTCAAATAGCCAACGGTAATACTCGCTGATGATGCCTTTCTTGAGATATGCGTCCACATATGGGTGGACGTAGAGCGTGAAGCCGTTCACGTGCAGGTCGTTGACAAGATAACTGATCTTGTCCTTGAGCACATCGGTGAACAGCAGCGACGGCATGACGTGTCCTTTGCCTCCACACGAGGGGCAGGTCTCGGTCGTGACGATGTCTAAAGCCGGCCGCACGCGTTGTCGCGTGATCTGCATCAGTCCGAATTTGGTCAGCGGCAGGATGTTGTGTCGCGCCCGGTCGGTGGCCATGAGTTCGCGCATCCTGTCGTAGAGCGCTTGTCGGTTCTCGCTCTTGGCCATATCGATGAAGTCGATGACGATGATGCCGCCCATGTCTCGCAGTCGCAGTTGTCGCGCTATCTCTTCGGCGGCGAGCAGATTGACGTTGACTGCATTTGTCTCTTGGTCGGTGATGCCACGGCTGCGGTTGCCGCTATTGACGTCGATAACGTGGAGTGCCTCGGTGCTCTCGATGATGATGTAGGCACCGGAGCGGAAAGATACTGTTTTGCCAAACGACGACTTGATTTGCCGTGTGATGTTGTATTTATCAAACACGGGCGTGTCGTCGCTGTAAAGCTTGACGATGTCTTTGCGGTCGGGTGCGATGATGCTCACATAGTGCAGAATTTGCTCATACACCTCGGCGTCATTTACCACGATGCTCTCAAAGTCGGGGTTGAACACGTCTCGGATTTCACCCACCGCACGGCTTTCTTCCTCGTAGAGGAGTTCTGGCGCTGTGGCATGGACGAGTTTTGCAACGGCGTCTTCCCAACACTTTATCAGCACATTAAGTTCGGCATGCAGTTCAGCGGCCCGTTTGTCTTCGGCGCTGGTGCGGATGATGACCCCGAAGTTTTTGGGTCGAATGCTCTCGATGAGCCTTTTGAGGCGCACCTTCTCGGCGTTGCTTTTGATTTTCTGCGACACCGACACCTTGTTATTGAAGGGTATGAGCACCATGAATCGGCCTGTGAAACTGATTTCGGTGGTCAGTCGTGGCCCCTTGGTGTTGATTGGCTCCTTGGCAATCTGGACAACGATTTCTTGTCCTTGCTCGAGCGCGTCACCGATGGCGCCGTGCTTGTCGATGTCTCCTTGCAACGTCAGGTCGCTGATTGACGGCAATGTGCCGCCTCGCTTGTGGTTAGAGCGTACTGCCGCGACGAACTTTGAGAATGTGCCGAACTGTGTGCCGAGGTCAAGATAATGCAGGAAAGCCTCCTTGGGATGTCCAACGTTGACAAAGGCGGCGTTCAATCCCGGCAGAAGTTTCTTGACTTTGGCAAGATAGAGGTTCCCCACAGCGTAGGTCGCGTCGCGCGACTCGCGTTGCAGTGACATCAGCCGGCCGTCCTCGGTGAGGGCGGTGGTGATGGTTTTTGGGGAAACATCAACTACAAGTTCGCTTCTCATTAGCGGAATGTTGGGAGTTAATGTAACTAATATGTCAATGTATTACAATGCGGCACTCTTGCCGCATGTCCGGTCAAGACGACGATTGCTCGTCGTTAGGAACTTGCGCACAGTTTTTTAACATGAAAAATTTACCGTTGACTGTTTACCGTTTACTGAAACATAAACGCACGGTCAACGGTCGACGGTAAACGGTAAACTATTCATGTTAAAAATCGTGCGGCATTCTTCATCGAAGCCGATGTGAGCGCGGGGCGGCTTATGCCGCCGCGTCTCACTTCTTGCTCTTGTGGCGATTCTTGCGCAGTCTCTTTTTGCGCTTGTGGGTCGCCATCTTGTGTCCTTTTCTCTTCTTACCGCTGGGCATAATTATTGCTGTTTGAAGTAATTAGAATGTAGTGAAAATAGTCGTTAGTCGTTAGTCGTTAGACTTGTATCTGACATCTGACATCTGACATCTAAACTTAGGCCTGCTTGACTTGCTCCATGAACACCTTGGCGGGCTTGAAGGCCGGGATCTTGTGCTCGGGGATAATCAGAGTGGTGCCCTTGCTGATGTTGCGGGCCGTCTTCTGTGAGCGGGTCTTGATGATGAAGCTGCCAAAGCCGCGCAGGTAGACGTTCTCGCCATTGGTCATGGCGTCCTTGACGGTCTCCATAAAGCGCTCGACGGTCTCAAGAACGGTTGCCTTGTCGATGCCGGTTGCCTTAGCGATTTCGCTAACGATTTCTGCTTTAGTCATTGTTGTTGTTTATAAAGAGTTATTTGTTAATTATTGGATTTTCAATAATTTATATTGTTTTGCGGTCTATCCCGCCGAAAATGCAGTGCAAATATCGCAATTTTTTTTGAAATAAGCGCAATAAATTCGTAAAAAAGTGATTTTTTTGTGGTTAGCAAATGTCAAAGCGGCCAAGCCGCTTTGCGCTCCACTCCTTTAATGCTACTATCTATTTGTCGCTGTCGACGAGTCGCAGTGTCTCACCGTCCCACACCGCATATGCGCCCGTGCCGTGGAGCCATGCGCCGAGGCGGGCGACGGTCATCCCTGTTGTGGGGTGGCTAACTCCGGGCACGTGGAGGTGGCCCATGACGACGTATTCGATGTCGGGGTGGTCGTGGGCGATTTGTCGCAAGGCGATATCTTGCTCGTTGAGCAGTGACGTGGCGAGGGAGCGCTCGCGCGCCTCGTTGCGGCTGGTGCGGTTGTGGCTGCTCCAATGGGTTGCCACCCAGTGGCTGATGTTGGGGTGCAATGAACTGTAGAGCGCCTGGCAGACGGGGTTGAGAAAGCACCACTTCATGAAGCGGTAGTTCCACGGCTGGCGGCCGATGTCGTCGCCGTGTGAGAGCAGGAAGCGGTGGCCGTCGAGGGTGATAAACATCTTGCCGGTGACCACGGTGATGCCGATTTCGTCGCGCAGGTAGTCACGCAGCCACACGTCGTGGTTGCCTGTCATCCACATGATTTCGACGCCATCGTCAGCCAACTCGGCCAGTTTGCCGAAAAAGCGGATATGGCCGCGCGGCACGACGCTATCGTACTCATACCAATAGTCGAGCACGTCGCCGAGCATCATCAGCCGGCGGGCGTCGCCGCGGATGCTCTCGAGGAAGTCGGTGACCAGTTTCTCATGCGCGCGCGCGTCATTAATATATCTCGCGCCCAAATGCATGTCGCTGATGAAATAAGTCTTTGACCTTATGACGCTCGGATTATTTAATTGTGAATTATGCATTGTGAGTTATGCATTACATGAAGCCCATTTCGAGTTTTGCCTCCTCGCTCATCATATCGGGGTTCCATTCCGGTTCCCAGACGAGGTTGACATCGACGGCCGTGACGCCGTCGATAGAGGCGACCTTGACGCGGACGTCCTCGAGAATAAAGTCGGCCATCGGGCATGTCGGGGCGGTGAATGTCATGTCGATGGCCACAGCGCCGTCGTCGGTGACCTCGATGCGGTAAATCAGTCCCATATCATAGACGTTGACGGGCATCTCGGGGTCATAGACTGTCTTGAGCATAGCCACGGTTTGCTCCTCTATATTAAGTTTTTCTTCGTTTGTCATTAAAAATGCGAATTTTGCGAATAATGCGAATTGTGCTAATTATCGGGTGCAAAGGTACAAAAAAAACGGGAGAATACGAGATTTCGTCTCGCAATGCGCAACTTTTAATTTTAGTGTATAATCATACTGAGATGTGAATTTTTAAGAAATCTGAGTGCGAAATTTCATTTTTAACACAAAAAGTTGCGCGTTTTATTGAAATTTTTACTACTTTTGCACACTGATTGTGGAAACGACATTAAGAAACTGCTGAGTCATCCACCATAACTAATGCATGATTAAGCCATTGTGTCGCCATCTGCCGCGGCTCCGTGCCGTGTGTCGCAGCCGGTGGTGTGCAATGCTGATTTTGCTGAATAGCAGCGAGGTGTGTGGCTCTGAAGTTTCAACTGTCAGTTCCGCGACGGATATTAGTTCAGTTGAAATTTTATTCAATAATCATAGTAAAAATTATCAGTGCTTATGAGATTTCAAAAGTTACTAATGCTATTGGTCGCCTTGGTGGTGGCGCTTGGCGCCGCCGCCCAGATCAAGGTTACCGGCGTCGTGCTTGACGACACCAAGGAACCTGTCATTGGCGCGACCGTCAAGCAAAAGGACAAGCCCACCAATGGCGTGATGACCGACATTGACGGGCACTTCACCATCACGGTGCCGGCCAAGTCCAAACTGGTCATCACCATGGTGGGAACAAAAACTCAAGAAGTAGCCGCCACCACCGAGCCTTTGACTATCACATTGGAGACGGAGGGCGAGCTCATCGATGAGATTGTTGTCACCGGTTACCAGAACGTTGACAAGCGTCTGTTCACCGGTGCCACGAGCACCATCAGCGCCGACAAGGCCAAACTCTCGGGTGTGGCCGACGTGAGCCGCGGCCTTGAGGGTCGCGCGGCCGGCGTGAGCGTGCAGAACGTGAGCGGTACCTTCGGTACGGCTCCCAAGATTCGCGTGCGCGGCGCCACATCAATCTACGGTAACTCGCGTCCCCTTTGGGTTGTGGACGGCGTTATTCTCGAGGACAACGTCGAGATCAGTGCCGACGACCTCAGTTCGGGTGATGCCACCACGCTGATCGCCAGTGCTGTGGCCGGCCTGAATGCCGACGACATCGAGAACTTCCAGATTCTTAAGGACGGCTCGGCAACCAGTATATATGGTGCCAAGGCTAACGCCGGCGTTATCGTTATCACCACCAAGCAAGGTCGCAAGGGTCACTCCCAAATTAATTATACAGGCGAGTTCACCTACCGCTTCAAACCCCGCTACAGCGAGTTCAACATCTGTAACTCACAAGAGCAGATGGGTATCTACAAGGAGATGGAGCAGAAGGGCTGGCTCGAGTTCGCCAGCCTGGCCAACGGCTCGGAGACGGGTATCTACGGACACATGTACAACCTGATGGACACCTACGATCCCGCCACTGGCAAGTATGGCCTCGAGAACACGACCGCCGCCAAGAACGCTTACCTGCGTGAGGCCGAGATGCGCAACACTGACTGGTTTGACCTGTTGTTCAACAACAACATCATGCAGAACCACGCCGTGAGCATCAGTGGCGGTACGGACCGCGGTCAGTTCTACACCTCGGTGTCGCTGATGAACGACCCGGGATGGTACAAGAGCAGCCGTGTGGAACGCTACACCTTTAACGCCAACGCGTCTTATCAACTCACCGACAAGATTAAGGTGAAGATTCTCAACAGCGACAGTTACCGCAAGCAGAAGGCTCCAGGCACGCTCTCGCAGGACGTTGACCCTGTCTACGGCGAGGTGCGCCGCGACTTCGACATCAACCCGTACAGTTACGCGTTGAACACGAGCCGCACGCTCGACCCGAATCAGTACTACCGCCGCAACTACACTGACTTCAACATCTTCCATGAGTTGGAGAACAACTATATCGACATCGACGTGCTTGACCTCAAGTTCCAGGGTGAGTTGCAGATCAAGCCCATCAGCAACGCGGTGCAGTCGTTGGAGTTCAACTTCCTGGGCAGTTACCGCTACAGTTCGGCCGACCGCAACCACTATGTGCTCGACAACAGCAACCAGGCCAAGGCCTACCGCGCCGGTATCGATCCTGAGGACGCGTTGATTCGCTCGGGCAACACCTATTTATATACTGACATTGATGATCCCAACTCGCTGCCGGTGAGTGTTGTGCCCAAGGGCGGTTTCCTGTTCTCCAGCCGCAACACGTTGTCACAGTATGACTTCCGTGCCACCGGCCAGTATCGTCGTTCGATTGGCGACGATCACGTGATTAATATTTTCGCCGGCTTGGAATCGACGCGCATCAACCGCAAGTCACAGTCGTTCAACAGCATCGGTGTTGTCTACGAGAACGGTATGCTGCCGTTCATCGACTGGAAGTACTTCAAGCAACTCCAGGAGGAGAATGGTTCCTACTATAGCATCAGCGAGACGCGCCGCCGCAGTATGGCTTACTTCGCCAACGCCAACTATGCCCTAATGGGCCGCTATATCTTGAATGGAACGTTCCGTTACGAGGGCAGCAACCTGATGGGCAAGACGAGCCAGAGCCGCTGGCTGCCCACGTGGAACGTGTCGGCCGGTTGGAACTTGAGCGACGAGCCGTTCTTCCAGAAGAGTGGTATGTATGAGAAGGGCATCTGGAGTTATGCCAAGATTCGTGCCAGTTATTCGCTCACCGGCGAGAGTGGCCCGATGGGCTATGCCAACGCCGAGGCGCTTTATTATCCCAACCGCCCGTGGCGCCAGGAGACTGACGCGATGGAGATGGGTCTGACCCTCGACGGCCTTGCCAACAGTGAGTTGACCTATGAGAAGAAGCACGAACTTGACATCGGTGTCGACCTCGGTTTCTACCACAACCGCATCAACCTCGAGTTTGACTGGTACAAGCGTAACAACTACGACCTGATTGGCCGCATCTACACCCAGGGCGTGGGTGGTGTGACCAGCAAGTTCGCTAACGTTGCCGAGATGGCCTCCCACGGTGTGGAGTTCACCTTGAGCACCAAGAACATCGAGGCCATCAAGCCGGGCGACTTCTCGTGGAGCACCGACCTCACGTTCGCCTTCGCCAAGAACAAGATTACCAAACTCGTGTCGCGTTCGCGCGTCATCGACCTCGTGCCGGGCACCGGTTTCCCGCTGGAGGGTTATCCAGTGCGCGCCATCTTCTCGATCCCGTTTGTCGGTCTGGACGCCTATGGTATCCCCCAGATCATCAACGAGGAGGGTGAGGTCACCACGAGCAACATCAACTTCCAGGAGTATGACAAACTCGGCTTCCTCAAGTATGAGGGTCCGGTTGACCCGCTCTACACCGGCGGCTTCAACAACGCCTTCTCGTTCAAGGGCTTCCATCTGAACGTGTTCTTGACCTACTCGTTCGGCAACAAGTTGCGTCTGTCGCCCGACTTCGCCCGTGCCTACAGCGACCTGGCCGCTATGCCCAAGGAGTTCAAGAACCGCTGGGTGCTGCCAGGTGACGAGAAGTACACCGACATTCCCGTGATCGCCTCGCGCCGTCAGGCCTACGACGACATCTACCTGTCGCGCGCCTATAACGCCTACAATTATAGTACGGCCCGCATCGCCGACGGCGGCTTTATCCGCCTCAAGGAGATCGCGCTCACCTATGAGTTGCCGCAGTCGTTCATCAAGCACCTCCGGCTCACCAACGCCTCGGTGAAGGTTGCCGCCACCAACGTGTGCCTGATCTACAGCGACAAGAAACTCAACGGCCAGGATCCGGAGTTCTTCAACAGCGGTGGTGTGGCCAGCCCCACTCCGCGTCAGATCACGTTCACGCTGCGCTTCGGCCTCTAAGATATAAAAGGTTTACCGTCGACCGTTCTCCGTTTACCGAAACGTAAACGCAACGGTCAACGGTAAACGGGAAACTATAATAATCAGTCAAGAACAATCATGATACAGATTAAGTCAAAATATATCGCAGCGGCCGCCGCATTGTGCCTGTTGTCGCTGGGCTCCTGCAAGGACTTCCTCGAGGCCGTGCCCGACACGCGCGTGGAGATCAAGAGTGTGGAGCAGATGCGCGAGCTGCTTGTCGACGGATATATGCAGTACGGCTACGCCGCCGTGTGTGAACTCTCGACCGACAATGTGGTTGACAACAACAGCACCGAGACCGGTTTTATCCGTTACAACCGTGCCTCCTATAGCGCCACCGACGAGGAACTCTACCGCTGGCAGGATGTCAAGTTGGGTATGGGCAGCGACACGCCGTCGGGCGTGTGGGAAGGCTGCTACCACGCCATCGCTGTGGCAAACGCCGTGCTTGAGCGCATCAACGAGATGGAGCAGAACGGCGAGGCCGCCGCGCTGAGCTCCTCCGACAAGGACAAGTTCCGCGCCGTCAAGGGTGAGGCGTTGCTTATCCGCGCCTATCACCACTTCATCCTGGCCCAGGTGTTCTGTATGCCCTATCGTGGCGAGAACCTGAGCAACAACGACCCGGGCGTGCCCTACATGACCGCGCCCGAGACCACCGTCAAGCCAAACTATGATCGTGGCACAGTGACCAATGTCTATAAGAACATTGAGAAGGACTTGACCGAAGGTCTGCCGCTGATTAACGACGGCCTCTACGAGGTGCCCAAGTATCACTTCAACAAGGCTGCCGCCAACGCCTTTGCCGCGCGCTTCTATCTGATTATGCGTGACTATCCCAAGGTGGTGGACTATGCCACGGCCGCCTTTAACGGCAACGACCCGATGCAGAT
Organism: uncultured Porphyromonadaceae bacterium; assembly: GCA_946187345.1. GTDB lineage: Bacteria > Bacteroidota > Bacteroidia > Bacteroidales > Muribaculaceae > Sodaliphilus. The sequence goes on from CAMHQD010000007.1 coordinate 38,810, forward strand.
GGTGAGCACCCTGTGGGGCAACACCGGCTCGCTCTACTACATCAGCGACCTGGGCCGTTACTACACCGCGACGGCTCGCTCCAACGTGATGATGTGCATCTCGGCCTACAGCACGTGGTGGCGCCGCTTCGTCAGCAGCGGCCGCTACGCCACCAACCGCAAGGCCAAGCGCGCCACCATCGAGGGCCCGGGCGTGACCTGGGAGAACTGCCGCTGGAAGCGCAGTTCAACCAACGAGACGTTCTCGATGCACCCCTGCTTCAACGGCGTGTGTGGCACGGCCGGCGGGCAGGAGTACGGCACCTACTTTGCCGGTAACTGCTCCGAGCAGTTTGAGTACACCGACAAGATTCAGGGCATCGGCTACTGCCACATGGTGCGCAGCGAGTTCACCACCGAGACCGTGCTGCTCGACCGCGCCGAGGCCAAGGCCTTCATGGGCGACCTCGAGGGCTGCGTGGCCGACCTCAAGATTTGGGACGAGGCCCGCAAAATCGGTGTGTCCAGCACGAGCAGCATGATTCCGATGACCGGTGCCGCCATCGAGCGCTTCTACGCCAAGGACACCGAGAACTTCGGCATCGTCAAGCCGCTGCACATCGACGAGGTCTTCCCCGGCGCGGCCTATACGCTCACCGAGGCCAACACCCCCTACGTGCAGGCCTGCCAGCACCTGCGCCGCGTGGAGACCGTCCACACCGGCCAACGCTGGTTTGACATCAAGCGCTTCGGCCTCGAGGTGGGACACGCCTACGGCCGCAGCGTCACCGACACCGACACCCTGCGCACTCTCGACCCGCGCTACGCCATCCAAATCCCCTACGAGGTGGTGGCCGCCGGTATGGAGCCCTCGCCCCGCTTGACTACGCCGGTGGCCAACGCCACCGTCTCGCGCGGCGATGTGGTGTGCATCTCGAAGTGATAGAGGATTGCTTATTCGCAAAATTCGCATTAATTCGCAAAATTCGCATTTCATATTATGAAGGCATTCAAGATATTTGTTAGCGCCCTCGCCCTCGCGGGTTTGATGGGCATGGGGCTGACCTCCTGCAAGGAGGATAAACTGGGCCCGACGATCTTCCCCGATGAGGAGGATGTGCTCGACCCCAACTCCTACACCTATAAACTCGACAAGTTCCTCAAGGAGAACTACCTGCAGGTGTACAACCTCGACTTCCGTTACAAGATGCAGGACGTGGGCACCGACATGGACTACAACCTCGTGCCGGCCACCTACGAGAACTCGATTGATATGGCTGTGCTCACCAAGCACTTGTGGTTTGATGTCTATAAGGACATTGTCAACCCGGAGTTCCTCAAGCAGTACGGCCCCCGCATCATCCACCTCATCGGCTCGCCTGCCTATAACGCCAATAGCGGCTCGATGGTGCTCGGTCTCGCCGAGGGCGGCCTCAAGGTCTCGCTGTTCCGCGTCAACGCGATGAACATCAACGACTTTGACCAGATGAACGAGTTCTATTTCAAGACGATGCACCACGAGTTCTGCCACATCTTGCACCAGACCAAGAGTTATCCGGTGGAGTTCAACACCATCAGCACCGGTCACTATGACGGCAGCAACTGGCAGGATCGCCAGGAGGGTGTGGTCGCCTCGCTGGGCTTTGTCACCACCTACGCCAGCAGCGCCTATCGTGAGGACTTCGCCGAGGTGATGGCCAACTTCATCGTCAAGACCGACGCACAGTGGAACCGCATCCTTGAACTCGCCGCCCGCGGCTGGGAGTCGCCCAGCAGCGCCGACGACCCCAACGCCTACTACTATTGCTATTATTACTATAAGGATAACGTTGCCGGAGACGAGAACAAGGCTTACGCCCAAGAGTCTCAGGTGGCGACCGTCGAGGAAGATGGAGTGACGCACTACTATCTGGGTAGCCAGCGCGACAAGAATGGCAACCGCATCGTGGTCTATCCTGTCGAGGACAAGGACGGCATCGACGGCGTGGCCGCCATCAACCAGAAGGTGGAGATCATGCGCAACTGGCTCAAGAACGAGTGGGGCGTTGACCTTGATGCCCTCCGCGCCGAGGTGCAGAAGCGCCAAGTGAGTTACGACATCGAGGAACTGCGCAAGTGGGTCACCGAGATTGAGTAATAAAATAAAAGGTTTACCGTTGACCGTTTACCGTTGACCGAAACGTAAACGCAACGGTCAACGGTCAACGATAAACTTCTAACACCGTTTAACGTTACCGAAACGTAAACGCAACGGTCAACGGTCAACGGTAAACTTCTAACATCGTTTAACGTTACCGAAACGTAAACGCAACGGTCAACGGTCAACGGTAAACGGTAAACTTTTCACAAACTAAGACAATGAAGAAGTTATTCAACATAATGATGCTCGTGGCTGTCACCGCCACCGCAGCCCTCACCTCTTGCAAGAACGAGGTGGACGACATCTTTGACAAGAGTGCCGCCGAGCGCCTCACCGAGGGTCAGGAGTACTTCACCAACATCCTCTCGGACAAGGGTGGCAAGTGGCAGATGGAGTATTTCGCCAACGCCAACGAGCCGGGCTACGTCTATGTGGTCACCTTCAACAAGGACGGCTCGGTGAAGATGGCCGGCAACAACCTCTACATCGCCCGCCTGACCAACGCCTCGGCAATGGCACCGGCCTACGGCGACCAAACCTCACTCTGGGACGTGATTACCGATAACGGCCTCACGCTCACTTTTAACAGTTACAACCGCGTGTTCCACTTGTTCTCCACACCCGAGGATCTCTCCGACACCGAGGCCAGCGAGACCGGTGTGGGTCACGAGGGCGACTATGAGTTCAACCTGATGAAGTACAGCAACGACACGCTCTACCTCACCGGCAAGAAGCGCCACATCGACATCATCATGACGCGCCTCTCGCCCGAGGTTGACGACCGCGCCTATCTCGACGAGGTGAACGCCCTGCCGGCGAAGTACTTCAACGCGCTCATCCCCGACGTGTATATCACGTTGCCCAACGGCGCCCGCTACCAGACCGCCTACGGCTCGACGCTCATCGTGAGTATGGCTCCGGAGGCCAACGAGACGCGCACCAAGGACCAGGACGCCGACTGGATCAGTTACGTTGAGAAGCACAACGCCATCATCACTCCCGGCGGACTGCGCTTTATGGAGCCGATTACGCTCTACGGCACCTACGAGGCCCGTCAGCGCTATGAGGCCTACTGGAAAGAGAACCCCGAGGCCACCAGCGAGCCGGACATCCCCAACGTATATAAGGTGCAGACGTTCGACCTCCAGGAGGACGGCTCCCTGCTGTGCCGTGAGGACGGCGTGTCGCGCATCGCGGCCGACGACCTGGGCAAGGTGTTTGCCAGTTACAAGATCAAGTGGCGTGTGAACATGACGTCCGGCCAGGGCGAACTGGCCGAGGCCATCTCGAACTTTGTCAGCGCTATGGCGGCGCGCGACGGCAGCACGGTGCAGACGCTCGACTTCCTGGTGTACCGCACCACGCGTGACCCGGCAACCGGCGATGTGATCGACAGCCAGTATATGATGGAGGCGACAGTGCGTCGTCGTCGTGGAGGCTCGTTCAAGATGGACTTCTACTATAAGCCCGAGGTGAAAGCCGATGGCACGGTGAAACTCGTCTTTGACGGCACCTACAATGCCAACGCCACCTCATACGTGGCCAATGTGCCGGCGGTGCAGGCCCTGGTTGACGTCATCGGCGGCGCGACGTTCACCGTCACCTCAACCTCGCGTTTGGCTCCGGTTAATATCACTCTCACCTCCGGCGAGGGCAATTATATTGAGGCTTCCGCATTCTGATCAGGTTGAGAGGTTTAGCGTTGAGAGGTTTAGCGTTGAGAGGTTGAGCCATTTGCTGACGCAAATGGGAATAAATGTAGGGCCTGGCCGCAATCAGCGACAAAACTATTATCCCCGAGCGCGTCAGCGCGAGGCTCAACCCCTCAACCCTCAACCCTCAACCCCTCTACCCCTCCAACCCTCAGTGAAATCAACATTTTATTAACCATAATTGAGTTTTTTATGAAAAGATTGTTTCTCCTTTCATTAGCCGCCTTGGCTCTTGGCGTGTCGGCACAGGAAGTGTCGCGCGCGCGCCTGGCCAAGTCGCAGCCTGCCCAGCCGCTGCGCATCGAGCAGGCCGTCACCGCCGGCCCGAAGACCCACAACGTTGTTGCCCAAAAGGCCAGCGATGAGGTGATTGAGGCTCGCCGCGCCGCCCGCCGTCGCGCAGAGGTCCTGCCCACGGCCAAGTACATACGTCCTGCCGGCTCGTTCTACGGCGTCACCGCCGACGGAAGCACCGGCTTCTGGGGCGCCCCATTTGTGTGGGTTCCCACCTGGCGTGATGTCACGTTCCCCAACGTCACTACCGACGCCACCGAGTATGCGTGGACGTGGACGTTCTGGTCCAGCACAGCCATCGACCCGGAGGATGGCGAGCCCGGTGCCTATGTCACCGAGGAGGGCGAGGCCGATGAGAACGGCGGTTTGATTGCCCACTACGTCAACGGCGAGATGGCCGACGCTCCCACTCTGACTGCCACCGGCGCCGGCGGCACAGCCTCCTACCAAATGTTCGGTATGGTCAAGCCCGAGGGTGCCAGCGATTATGAGCAGAGCAACGCTGTGATTTGCAGTTCGCTCGACCCCTGTGACCGTTTGGCTCAGACCTCCAGTTGGGCCGGTATCACCAGTTTCGGTTTGTCGCCGAAGAGTTTTAAGAAGGCTTACAGTGAGCATGAGGACGGCACCGGTGACTGGTACAACACCGTCACCTATAGCGGTGCCATGGGTTCCACAATGACCGATGACGACAATAGTGGACTGTGGTTCGGCCGCAACTGGAGCGGTTGGAACGCCATGGGTGTCCGCTTCGAGAAGCCCGAATACCGCTATGCCCTGCGCAAGGTGCTCATGCAATATCATGACCTCGAACTCGTCGACGAGTTCAGCGGTGAGCCCATCATGATTACCGCCAAGGTCTATAAGATCAAGAAGAACGCCGACCGTACTCCCGGCATAGGTACCGAGACCAGAACCAGAGATGATGGCACTACCCGTGAGGTGACTATCGCCGCCGGCGACCTGCAGTTGGGTGACCTCATCTGCGAGGGCTCGGCCGACCTGATGCGCTATGACGAGGCCGGCTCGCTGATTAAGGAGGGCTTGCTTGAGATCCCGATGATGGGCTTCGACCCCGAATTCCCCGACCTCGAGTTTGAGGAGCCGGCCGACATCGACGATGAGATTTTCGTCATGGTGAGCGGCTATGAGCACGACAACATCTCCAAGTTCTCGATGTCCATCGCCAGCGACGAGCAGGATGAGGGCCACGGTTACCTCGGCTACATGATCAGCCTCGACGACAATAGCGAGCCCACCCGCATCATCGAGTTGGAGAACTTCTTCAGCAGCCCGCTGGGCAACACGGCTCCGACGCTCTACATTGACATTGAGCAGCCGATGATGACCTGGAACTGGAGCAACGAGGACGGCGAGGTTGAGTTCCCGGTGGCCGGTGGCGCGATCAGCCGCACCCACACTACTACCGGTGATGACGGCAATCCCGTCACTGAGACTGAGAACGGCTTGAGCATCTTCACCAACAAGGAGAGCAGCGAGTTCTACACCACAGTGAACGCCGCCGGTGAACTGTTTGACATCGACGATGCCACGGGCGAGCAGATCAACCCCGCCGGCTGGCTGCACCTCACCTTTGAGGATAAGTATGAGACCACAGAGGAAGGCACCGAGGAGTTCTCTTACATCGTGCTGGCCGGTATGAGCGCCGACGCGCTGCCTGACGGTGTTGAGGGTCGTGAGGAGACATTCTTCATCAACTTCCCCGGCGGCCGCCTGCAGGTGCACGCCGTCCAGGGCAAGGTTGCAAGTGCCGATCCGTGTGATGTCAACGCCGATGGCAAGGTCGACGTGGGCGACGTGAACGCTGTGCTCGAGGCCATCTTGGCCGGCAACAAGGATGCCAAGTTTGACGTCAACGGCGATGATACTGTCGACGTGGGCGATGTCAACACCATCCTCGACGCTATCCTCAACCAGCAGTAATGTGCGGTTTGCGGTCTAACGACCGTTGACCGGCGACTATCAACTGATAGCAGTTTCTTAACATATTATTTCCTATTTTGCGTGCAGGACGGCCGTGACGGCTGCCCTGCATTCTTTGTTACTTTTTTGGTGATGTAACACTTTTTTTGGGATTTTGACGTTATTATTATATTATGGCAGCATTTGATTTTGTTAAGATATGCGGCAGGGGAGTGGCGGCGGTGTTGCTGCTGCTGATTGCGGCATTGCCTGTAGTCGCCCAGCCGGCGGCACCCGCGTCGCGCAACGTCAAGATTCAGGGCACGGTGGTCGACGAGGCCGGCGCGCCGGTGGCGTTCGCCACGGTGCGCGTGCCGGGCACGGCCATCGGCACAAGTACGAGCGAGAAGGGCACCTATGAACTCACGGTGGCGCGTGCCGACACCATAATGGTCGAGTTCTCGATGATTGGCTACAGCACGGTGCGCCGCCAACTCGTCAACCCCGAGGGCACCATCACGATTAGCCCGAAACTCTACGAGAAGTCGCAGGAACTCACCGAATTGCAGGTGACCGAATACCGCAAGCAGACCAACACCATGCAGAACATCGACGCCGATGTGGTGAACCGCACCCCGGACGCCAGCGGCGGCAGCGTGGAGGCCGTGCTGACCACGATGGCCGGCGTCAGTTCAAAGAACGAATTGAGTTCGCAGTATATGGTGCGCGGCGGCAGTTACGACGAGAACAGCGTCTATATCAACGGCATCGAGGTGTACCGTCCGCAACTCATCAGCAACGGCCAGCAGGAGGGCTTGAGCATCATCAACCCCGACATGGTGCGGAGCGTGCAGTTCAGCACCGGCGGCTTCAACGCGGAGTACGGCGACAAGATGTCGAGCGTGCTCGACATCACTTATCGCGACCCCGAGGCGGTTGAAGGGAGCCTCTCGGCGAGTTTGCAGGGCGGCAGCGTGTCGTTCGGGCAAGGTTCCAAAAGTTTCTCGCAGTTGCACGGCGTGCGCTACAAGCGCAACGGCCTGTTGCTTGGCTCATTAGAGAGCAAGGGCGAGTATGACCCGCAATACTTCGACTATCAGACCCACATCGTTATCAAGCCGGGCGACCGCTTCCGGTTGGCTCTGTTAGGCAACATCTCGTTGAACGACTACCGCTTCACGCCGGTCGACCGCGAGACGAGTTTCGGCACGAGCATGGCGGCCAAGTCGTTCAAGGTCTATTTTGACGGTCAAGAGCGCGACAAGTTCCGCACGTTCTTCGGCGCTCTCACGGCGAGTTACAAGGTGAGTGCCGGCACCACGCTGGCGCTGCAGGCCAGTGGCTACCGCAGCGACGAGTTGGTGAGTTACGACGTTCACGGCGAGTATTGGCTCGACGAGGCCGGCGCCGAGGGCGTGGGCGGCGAGTTGGGCGTGGGCAAGTACCACGAGCATGCCCGCAACCGCTTGAAGTTTACCGTCTATGACTTCGGCTTTAAGGGCACCACGGGCCTTGGCGGCCACAACATCGGCTACGGTGTGTCGATGCGCCGCGAGAACGTCACCGACCGCTCGCGCGAGTGGCAGTGGCGCGATTCGGCCGGCTACTCGCTGCCGCGGGTGCCGGACCTGGTGAGCGTGATCTACAATCAAGGCAGCAACCACGACCTCAAGTCGACGCGCATCATGGCCTATGTGCAGGACACCTACAAGGTGATGAGTGGTGCCGGTTTGTGGAACATCAACCTGGGAGTGCGCTTCTCGCGCTGGGACTTCAATAAGGAGACTCTTATCTCGCCGCGTGCCAGTGTGGGTTTCGTGCCGGCCAACCACAGCCGCTGGGCGTTCCGCCTTGCCGGAGGCCTCTACTATCAGGCGCCGTTCTACAAAGAATACCGCGTGGAGCGCGTCGGTGACGACGGCAACGCCTATATCGACCTCAACCGCGACATCAAGAGTCAGCGTAGCATTCAGGCCATCCTGGGAGCCGACTACACCTTCCGGGCTATGGGGCGGCCGTTCAAGTTCAGCGCCGAGGCCTATTACAAGAACTTGGCAAACCTCATCCCCTATGAGGTGGACAACCTCAAGGTGGTTTATAGCGGAGAGAACTCGAGTAAAGGCAGCGCGATGGGCCTCGACATGAAACTGTTCGGCCAGTTTGTGGAGGGCACCGACTCGTGGGTGAGTTTCTCGCTGATGAAGACCAGCGAGGACATGAACGGCGTCAAAGTGCCCCGTCCAACCGACCAGCGCTACTCGTTCGCCTTGTTCTTCACCGACTATCTTCCCAAACTCAAGCGGCTGCGCTTCTCGCTGCGCGCCATCTTCAGCGACGGCTTGCCCACCACGGCTCCGCGCACCACGCGCGCCGACGCCTACTTCCGCCAGCCCGCCTACAAGCGCCTGGACGTGGGCCTGACGTTTGACTTTATCACGCGCGACCACAGGCCGTCGAGCGGCTTCTTCAGCCACTTCAAGGCCCTGTCGCTTGGCGTGGACGTGTTCAACCTGTTCGACATCAGCAACGTGAGCAGTTACTACTGGGTCACCGATGTCAACAATATGCAGTACGCGGTGCCCAACTACCTCACCCGCCGCCAGATCAACGTCCGCCTCACCGCCAAATTCTGATGGCCTCCCCCCTTCCCCCTCCTGAAGGAGGGGGGCACAGTTGCAACAATGGAGCCTACGATTATATAAAAAATGATAATTATTTAGAATAACTGCCAACCCCCCTCCTTTAGGAGGGGTGGGGGGAGGCTTAAAACATTTAACAATGAAATTACTTGAAGGAAAAGTTGCCTTGATCACGGGTGCCGCGCGTGGCATCGGCAAGGCTATCGCGTTGAAGTTTGCGGCCGAGGGTGCCGACGTGGCGTTCACCGACCTGGTGATTGACGAGAACGGCAAGGCCACCGAGGCCGAGATTGCCGCCCTGGGTGTCAAGGCCAAAGGCTATGCCAGCAATGCCGCCGACTTCGCGCAGACCGAGGCCGTTGTGGCGCAGGTCAAGGAGGAGTTTGGCCACATCGACATTCTGGTCAACAATGCCGGTATCACCAAGGACGGCTTGATGCTGCGCATGACCGAGGCGCAGTGGGACGCCGTGATTGCGGTGAACCTCAAGAGCGCGTTTAACTTTATCCACGCCCTGGTGCCCATCATGATGCGCCAGCGTGGCGGCTCGATTATCAACATGGCGAGCGTGGTGGGTGTTCACGGCAATGCCGGTCAGGCCAACTATGCGGCGAGCAAGGCCGGCCTGATCGCGTTGGCCAAGAGTATCGGTCAGGAGATGGGCAGCCGCGGCATCCGCGCCAATGCGATTGCTCCGGGCTTTATCGAGACGGCGATGACGGCCGCCCTGCCCGATGACGTGCGTCAGGAGTGGGTGAAGAAGATTCCGCTGCGTCGCGGTGGCACGGTCGACGACATCGCCAACGTGGCCACGTTCCTGGCCAGCGATATGTCGAGTTACATCACCGGCCAAGTCATCCAAGTGGACGGCGGCATGAACATGTAATCTATTTTTCTTAGAATCCCTAGTATTGCTGTCCGGTAAAATTCATCTGGATTGTCAAAGACTGTAGGGCCTCGCCTTGGCGAGGCCGCAAGCGGCGACAAATGTGAGCCCCGTCAGGGGCGACAGCTCCTAGGCGGGGGCGCCAGCCCCCGTGACTATGGTGTGAGTTTTTTCTCAAACAAAGCCCTGTAAGGGCGACAGAAACGCGCTGAGACTGTCGCCCCTACGGGGTTGTTGTTACTTGTATGGGCAGAACCTTTAGCTCGCGACCGAACGGGAGCAATTTATTCTGCCCATCCTGTTTACGGGGGCTGGCGCCCCCGCCTATGTGCTGTCGCCCCCTATTGGGGGCTCTTGGCCTCGCATTGGCGGGGCTATAGAGTAAGCCCCAACAATGTCAAAGGCGCCAAATTACTATGATATATTCGATTATCTGAACGTTAATTTAATTTACCGGACAGCAATAATTCCCTAGGAACCCTAGGAAATATAGGTTCCATAGAAAAGCAATGCCGAGGGGCGAGTTGTGAAACTCGCCCCTCGGCATTGAGGTCGCAAGCGGACTCGAACCGCTGTACCTGGTTTTGCAGACCAGTGACTAAACCACTCATCCATGCGACCCGTTGATGGTTTGCGGCTGCAAAGGTAATACTTTTTTTTCATTCCCGCAACAATTGCGTGAATTTATTTTCGGATGACGTCGGCGAGGGGTCGGCGAGGGGACGGTTCTTGTGTTTTACCGCAGCGCGGCCAAAACAAAAGAACCGTCCCCGTGTTTCGCAATGATGACCCCTTTTTTGGGGGAGATTTTTGTTGCAAAAGGGGCTTTTTTTGCATTTTTTGACCCAAAAATGCAGAAATTGTGAATTTGATAATAGAAATTGTGAATTTGGTAGTCCTCGGATTGCTTTTCAATTTAATTTTGTGGCAGAATTAGTCACAATGCAAAACCGCGAAAACTATGAAAAAAATTTTACTTCTCATTGCGGCCTTCGCGACATTGGAGTGCGGAGCGCAGAGTTATACCTCGGTGCCCAGCGCCACGCTGGAGCATAACGGAGAGGTGACCGTCTACTACGGCGCGGCAGCGTTTGCCGCCGCCTATCAGGCCGCTGCCGACACGCTCGACGTGATCTACCTCAGCGCGGGCGAGTTCAATAACCCGGGCGTGATTCAGAAGTCTATCACGGTCTATGGTGTGGGCTTCGAGACCGATCCCGCGACGAGCGTGTTGCGCACGAGTGTCGCCGGCGGACTGGGCATCACTCCCGCCGAGGGGAAGAAGGTGGGTGGCTGTCACTTCGAGGGCATCTGGTTTGACTCTGACTTTAGAGTTAACCGAGTGACGGTCAACGAGGAAGACTTGCGCGTCTATAACACCAGCCTGATCAAGTGTGGCGTGAACGGCGCAATTCGATTGTTTGCCCCTACCCACTTCACGACCATCCGCCAGTGCCGCGTCACCGGCGATATTTCGGGTTCAGGCAACGACAACTATGGTGCAGCCCAGAGCCTGATAATTACTAACTGCCACATTGGTGGTCGCATCTGTAATTTTCCCTTGAGCGTGACCAACATGAGCAGCGTTGTTGTCGACCATTGTGTGCTCTCGTATAGAGCGTATGGTGATTATTACCACGGCCCGTATATTTACAACAATACCATCTTCACGGCCGACTACTACGGCGGTCAGGTGAGTCAAGGCGCGACGTTGAACTATTGTGTCTACTATGGTAAAGATAGATACCCTGACCGTTGCAGCGGCGTAGGCAATTACTTCGGCATCCGCGACTGGGCCAATGTGTTCACCGAGCCCGACAAGGCGACCCCCAACTATGACGAGACGCGCACGTTTGCCGTCAAGGAGGAACTGGTGGGCAGTGACGGCACACCCGTTGGTGTGGCCGGCGGTTTCGGCTGGCACAAGTTCCCGTCGCTGCCGCGCGTGACAGAGTTGAGCACAACGCTGAGCGAGGACGCCAAGAAGGTCACGGTCACCATCAAGGCCGACGTGCCGGAGTGACAATTTAATTCATAATTCATAATGCACAATGCATAATTATAATGCCGTTTGCATCATGAAATATATATTATCTATAATAACGGCGATGGCGGTGTGGACGACGGCTGTGGCGCAGTCGGCGTTGACGACAGCCCGCGTGTGGGTCGACGGCGACGTGGCCGGGGCGCGCACGGTGTCGCTGAGCGGCGGCAGCGGTTCGCTGCAACTCGACGCGACGGCGCTGCTGCCGGGTGTGCACGTGCTGCACTCGCGCGTGGGCGACGGCACGCGGTGGGGCACCACGGCGAGCCACGCGTTCATCGTGCCCGGCCGCAGCGACCTCACCCCTGCCGCCACCAAGTACACCTATTGGGTGGACGACAACCGCGCCAAGGCCGTGACGGGTGACTTGAGTGCCGAGGGCATAGCGACGTTTGACCTCGACGCGACGGCGTTGCCGCCGGGCGTGCATGTGCTGCACTCGCGCGTGGGCGACGGCACGCGGTGGCACACCACGGCGAGCCACGCGTTTATCGTGCCCGGCCGCAGCGACCTCACTCCGGCCGCCACCAAGTACACTTATTGGGTGGACGACAACCGCGCCGAGGCTGTGACCGGCGACTTGAGTGCCGAGGGTGTCGCCACGTTTGACATCGACGTGGAGAACATGCGCGAAGGAATACACTTTGTACATTCGCGCATCGGCGACGGCACCACATGGGGCGCGACGGCCTCCAGCGCCTTTGTGCTCACCCTCACCTCGTCCATCAGTTCGCGCCTGATAACGGGCTATGACTATTGGTTTAACAGCGATGTGATTCGCCACGTGGACCTCGAACCGATGGCCGCGCCGGTGACGCTCACCGCGCTGGCGCTCGACATCACCGATGTGGTGGCCAACAGCCTCGAGAACTATACGTTTGACGCCGTGACCGGTTTGGTGACGGTAACCGACGACCTCACCTTCGGCATCCGCATGGTAAACGACCGGGGCGCCGGCGAGCCGCAACTCACGGTCTTTGAGGACTACAATATCACGCTCGACCCGCAGATTGTTCTGCTCGAGCACAAGCAGCCCTATAGCGGCGACGTGCCGCGCCGTGGCGCGATGCGTGGCTACAGCGTTGACTTTGTCACGCCGAGCGCCAATGTGTCGTTCTCAGTCGCGTGCTCCGGTTTGAAGGTAGACTTCTTTGACAACGACGGCAACCGGCTTGAGGCAACCGTCGAGCCGGGCAATGAGGGCACGACGCTCTATCGCATGCGTCCCACGGTGAGCGGCAAGGTCTACGCGCTGGCCTATGACGTGACGGAGCCTGTCGCCGCGCTTGACGTGATGTGGAAGGTGCTCACCTTCTGTGACACTAACGATGACGGCTATGTCGACGTGGGCGATGTGAACACCGTGTTGACCGATATTTTGCTGGGCGGCACCAATATGGACCTTGACGTGAACGGCGACGGGCGCGTTGATGTGGGTGACGTGAACACCGTTCTCTGGACCATCCTCGAGCAATAGGCTCGATAACGAAATACCAGATTCTCTTTTAACCTTTTTAACCAGCCGGGCCGGTGCCTCGCCTCTCGAGCGACGCACCGGCCCTTTTTTTATTGCTGATAATAAAGAGATTAATGTATGACCAGACCTTGGCCTGGCCGCTGTCAGCGACGATGTGAACCCACGAAGTGGGTGCCATATCAACGCAATCAGCCCCGTCGGGGCGACAGAAACGGTCGTTGTGGTCTGCAGTCTTATGGAAGAGGGCCCGTTGTTACGGGGGCTGGCGCCCCAGCCTATTGGCTTGTCACCCACTTCGTGGGTTCACGTCGCCGCCGCGCGGGGGGCGGCGGCAAAAAATAAGGGAACGTCTCGCGACGGTCCCTTAGTTCTTTTGGAATACTAATTTGTGAAACTCAATGTCACAATGTTTCTTTAATGTGTTAAACTTACCCGTGGCAAAGTTAATAATATTATCAGTACCGCAAGCAAAGTTTGGATAAAAAACAAGATTAAGTTAACACAATTTAACCGATGTGAGACTTGCCGCTACCGCCAATGGTAGTAAATAGCCTCAATCTTCCTTGTCGTCCTTGTAGTAGCCGCTGCCATAGCCGTAGCCATAGCCGTAACCATAGCCGTAGCCATAACCGTAGCGTTTCCTGTCCACCTTGATGTCGTTGATGAGTAACGTGAGGTTCTTGATGCGGCCGTTATTGCTCATCTGCTCCACCTCCTCGATGTACTGCTTGTCGACACGCCCGTCGCGCACAACGTAGATTGTTAAGTCTACTTGGCGGTTGATGATGGCGGCATCGGCGATGATGGTGTATGGCACGGTGTCGAGGATGATGTAGTCATATTGCTTCTTGAGTAGCGCGATAAGTTGCTTGAGGCGGCTTGACGAGAGCAGTCCGGTGGGGTTGGGTGGAATGGTGCCCACGCAGATGATGTCAAGGTTGTCGTGGAATTTGCTGTGGGAGATAATCTCGTCAACATCGTCGAGCGCGCCGCTGAGGTAGGCACTCACGCCGGGCTTGGTGTTCTGCATGCCGATATATTCCGAGAAACGCCCCTTGCGCAGGTCAAGGTCCACAGCAACCACGCGCTTGCCGTCGTGGGCACAAGCGAGAGCGAGGTTGATGGCCACAAAACTCTTGCCCTCGCCGCTCATGGTGCTCGTGAATTGGATCACGGTTCCCTCAATCTGCTTTTGGTCAACGAGGTAGACAAGGTTGCTACGCACGATGCGGAACGCCTCGTTGAGGTTGTCGCGGCCGTGCTCGGTGACGATGATTTCCTTGTCGCCCTTGTTGCGCTTGTTTGGCAACTCGCCAAGCACAGGCAGGTTGCACACCTCCTCGATGTCGCGGCGCGTGTGCACCATCGTGTCGAGCGTGTAGTACCAGAAGATGCCGTAGAGCACGGCGGCCGGCAGCAGCAGGCCGAGCAGCAAGCCAAAGAGCATAATGCGCTGCGGCACAGGTGACACGGGTGTCGAACTGCCGCTGGCACTTTCGATTACCTTAGCGTTAGGCTCTGTGATGGCAAGTTGCAAGGCGTTCTCCTCGCGCTTGTTGAGTAGGTAGAGGTAAAGTTGTTCCTTGATCTTCTGCTGTCGGGTGACCTCGGTGATGGCTTTCTCTTGGCTTGGCACGGCAATCATGCTACCGGTGGCCACGCTGGCGCGGCTCACGGCCTGCCCCTTGCGCATCCTGAGGGTACTGATATAGTTGTTCAAACCCTGCATGATGTTGCTCTTGAGCGAGTTGAGCGTGTTGTTAAGTTCCACCATCACGGGGTTTTCGGCACTGGAGGTGCTGGCGATTTTTTGGTAACGGAGCATTTGCTCGTTGTATTGCGCGATTTGTTCCTCGATGCCGGTGCTGGCGATGCCGGTGTTGCTGGGGATGAGTTGGTGTCCGCTCATTGAGTTAAGGTAGTCACGGATATATCCGGCCAGCGAGATTTGCATGTCAACGTCGGCTGCACCCTCGGCATACTTGAGCGAGGTGCCCGGGTCGGCATACATGGCGCTGTTTGCCGCGCTCACCTTGAGTTGGGCCACTTGGCTATCGACACCGCTCAAGTCCTTGCTCAGGGCCTCCACACGTTCGGCGATAAACGCCTCGGTGCTGCGCGCCACAAGGTTCTTGTCGTTGATGGCATCCTGATTGTAGGCCACGATAAGGTTGTCGAGCACGTCCTTGCACATCTGGTAGTTGTCGGTGCCGAGCGAAATGCGAATCACGTCACTCGTCTTGTCGGCCAGATCGACAGAGAGGTTCCCCACGAGGGCGCGTGCCATGGCGGCGGGGGTGGTGATGCGTACAATCACCTTGAAGTCTTCGGACGAACTCTTGAAGTGAGCGGTCTTGCTCACCATCAACGGGCCTCCGCTGGTCTGCACCTTGTTGCCGAAGCGCGCACGCTTCCAGCCGTCCTCGTCGTTGACCTTGAACTCGTACTCGGTGTCGCTCTTTGGCTCGATGGTGAGGGTAAACGGTGCCGTGAGTTCCCGCAGCAATGTCACCTCCACCGGTGAACTGCCGTAGATGTTGACGTCGCGCAGGTACACATGGCCATAGTATTGCACGTTCAAGTCGAGAGTGTTCACCACGCTCTCCATGAGTTTTGTGCTGCGCAACTTGAACATCTCGTTGGGCAGATAACTCATACCGGTGCGGATACCCAGGTCACTGAATGCTTGTGACTGCGTGCCGTTGGCGCTGTCCTTGGTCTTGATAAGGATGAGCGTCGACGCGCTATAGCGTTGCGTCTGTGACTTGCTGTAGAGGTAGGCCAGCGCGCAGCAGATAACCAACGAGATGACAAACCAATACCAGTTGCGGGCACACGATTTGAAGAAAGCGCTCAACGGGATTTGGTTATTGACTTTCTTCTTTGTAGTGCCGGTCATGTCCTGACGGACGGGGCTCTCTTGAATGACTTCTTGCATCGTTTGAGACTACTATAGTTCTAAAATGTTTTCAGCCTGCAAATTTACTCTTTTTTTACCATAATTCAAAATAAGAGCCACTAAATTCAAAAAAATCACCAAAAAAGCCCGCCGCTTTTGGCGGTAGGCCTTTTTGGTTGTGAGTATTGGGGGCTGTCGCGCGTCAGCGGACAACGACCTTATAGGGTCGGCGGCTGCTGGGCGTGGTGACGATGAGCACGCCGGCGGGCAACTCGATGAAGTCGTCGTTGCTCACCACCGGCAGGTGCTTGATGAGTTGGCCGGTGGGGTAGTAAACGCTCACGTCGCGCAGTGGCTCGCCGCACTTGACGCGCACTCCGCCCTCATCGACGAGCAGTGCCATCGGCAGGTCGGCGTCTACGCCGGTGATGCCGGCCGGGTCAACGGTGATTGTGTTGCTCTCCACACTGGTGTAGCCCAGGCGCGAGGCCTGCACGGTGTAGGTGTGGGTCTCGCCCTCGTGGCGGTCGTCAAAGGTGTAGAACGTGTCATCGGTGGTGTAACTCTCGCTGCTGAGGATGTCGCCGTCGGGGTCATAGACTGTGCGGTTGACGATGTAGAAGTCGATGTCGTCGGTGGTCGCCTCCCAGTTGGCGGTGAAGCCGTCGTCGGTGATATTGGTTGCCGGCAATGCCTTGATGGCAGTGAGCGACGGCACATCGAGGCAGGAGCCGTTGAGCACGGCAGCCACTGAGCCCACGATGCCACCATCACTCACGAGGATTTTACTCGTGTGATTGCCTAACGCCGAGGGGGTGTAGGTGATGGTGAGGGGGTAGCCGTCGTCACTGTTGGCGGCGGTGCGCTCAATGCTCTTGACGGGGATGGTAAACATCGTCTTGTCGCCGCTGTAGATCTGCACGCTCAGGTTGCTGGTCAAGTGCTCGCCCTTGACGTAGATGGTGAGTTGCAGGCTCTTGCCGATGGCAACTTCGCCGAAGTTGAACTCGGTGCCCTGTGTGGGCGAGATGAGGGTGGGAGTGCCCGTGTCATAGCCGCCGCCCTGATTATAGATCTGACCTTGCTTATCGCCCCAGATGTACTCGACCAACTCGGGGTTGTCGATAAACGGGTTGCGGTTGTTCTGGCTGCGCTGCACGGCGTCGTTTCGCAGCCGCTCCTTCTCGCTGACGGGGTCGGCGCGGTGCCATCGCAGCAACATGCTGATTGCCCACTGGTTGAGTGACTGCCACGAACTGTTGCTCATCATCCATGTGTACTTCCATGTGTAGTCGCTGCCGTAGGTGGCGGCCATATAGAAGTAGGTGCGGGCGAAGTCGCCTTTGTACCGGTCGTCCGGCTCGAACACGTTTGCCGAGCCTCCTCCTTGTCCGCTCTTGGGAGCACCCACCTTGGTGCAGCCGTTGTCGAAACTGGTGCTGGACACCTCGCCCAGAGGGTAGTGCAACTTGGCCAAATTGGCGGGCTCGTCGCTGGGGTAGAGGTGGTTGAGGTCGGTGTAGGCGTTATAGCCGTCCTCGGGGCCGTATCCTCCCCACCAACTTTTGGGCAACGAGTGCTCCTTGTTCATGCCGCTCACGCTCTTGGTGCCGTTGAAGTAGTAGACGTTGTCGCTATACATATCCCACACGCGCGAGGGGTTGTCGGTGTAGCGGTCGGTGGCGGGGAAGTAGTTCCAGAGGCTGCCGTAACTGAGCACGGTGTGCTTGACAGTGATGTCGCGCACAGCCGTCTTCAGGGCCTGTCCGCTCTTGCCGTCGAGCGTCTTGTAGTAGCCCGCGGGGGCGTCGGCGCCGGCCGTGACGGAGCCCAGGGCAATCGCCGCGATTGCGGCGAGTAGGTAACAGTGTTTCATTAGGTTGTGATATAGTTTTTGTTATTGATTGTCTTTAGGTTGCTTCACGGTGCAAAGGTAGTGAAAAAGTACGAAGTACGAAGTAAAAAGTACGAAGTAAATACATGAAAACTTCGTACTTTTTACTTCGTACTTCGTACTTTGCAAAGCATCAGCCCTTGAGAGCCTCGGCGTCGGCCTTGATCTTGGCCATGTTGACGCGGCGCTCTTTGATGCGAGCCTTCTTGCCGGTGAGACCACGCAGGTAGTACAACTTGGCGCGACGCACCTTGCCATACTTGTTGACGGTGATGCTCTCGATAAACGGCGACTCTAACGGGTAGATACGTTCCACGCCGATGTTACCGCTCACCTTGCGCACGGTGAAGCGCTTCTTCTCGCCCTCGCCGGTAATCTTGATGACCACGCCGCGGTAGTTCTGGATACGCTCCTTGTCACCCTCCTTGATGCGGTAAGCCACGGTGATGGTGTCGCCCGGGCCGAACTGCGGGTGCTTCTTGCCGGTGGCAAAAGCCTGCTCTGCTACTTTAATCAGATCCATGATTGTTGTTAACTTTCTTGTGTAAGTTATTAATAATCACTCTGCAACATTCACAAGCCACACGTTCTTCTTGCCAGAGGTTGCCAAAGCGACTGCAAAGGTACAAAAAAAGTACGAAGTATTAATTAAGAAGTACGAAGTTTTTTTTATTTTTTTGTTTTCCAATATTTTCCGTGAGTCTCCGCTCAACCTTTCAACCGTTCACTGGATGTGGGTGCCGTGGTTGAGGTTGGCGATGCCGGCGGCGCTGGTGATGATAACCTCCTTGACGCCGTGGTCGATGGCCGAGAAGGCGTTGTCCACCTTGTTTGCAAACCAGCCCTCGATGAGTTCCATGTCGCGGAAGGCCTTGTAGCGGCTGCGTGTGAGCGCGGGCACGACGCTGTCAGGGTCATTCACGTCGAGCAGCACGCCGTTGCGCTCAAAGCAATAGACGAGCGTGATTTCATATCTCATGGCCAGTGAAGTGGCAACCTCGGCGGCCAGCGCGTCGGTCTCGTTGAAGAGGATGTTGCCCTTGCCGTCGTGGGTGAAGGGTGCAATCACGGGCACGATGCCGCCGTCGAGCAGTCGCGACAGGGCTGTGGCGTTCACCTGACGCACGATGCCGGTGGCGCCGAGGTCGGGCTCTTTCTGTCGAACGCTCTGGATGAGACTCATGTCGGCACCTGTGAGGCCGGCGGCGTTCACCTTGCGGCCTTGCAGTAGTGCCACAAGACGGTTGTTCACCAGGCCGGCGTAGACCATCACCAGCAGTTGCAGCGTCTTCTCGTCGACGATGGGGCGGTCATTGTCGCTCTTGATGGTGATGCCAATCTTGTCGGCCACTTGGCTGGCCATCATCGCGCCGCTGTGGATGAGCAGTTTCTTGCCGCGAATGGCGGCGAATCCCTTTACAAACGTCTTCAGCAGGTCGGGGTTCTCGACAATCTTGCCCGACACTTTCACTATCGTCAGTTTCATCTGTTTTATGAAAGGTTTAGGGGTTTAGAGTTGAGTCATTTGCTTGCGCAATTGGGAAAAAGAGTGTTCGGCGATAATAAAAGTAATATTACCCGAGCGCGATAGCGCGAGGGCTAAACCTCTAAACGCTCAACCCTCAACCCTTCGGTTTAGTCTTCGTTGAACTGCATGAGGTAGGCTTTGATAAAGTCGTCGATGTCACCGTCCATCACGCGGTTGACATCACTGGTTTGGTAGCCGGTGCGGTGGTCTTTGACGCGCCGGTCGTCGAAAACGTAACTTCGGATTTGGCTTCCCCACTCGATTTTCTTTTTTGAGTCCTCAATCTTGCGCTGCTCCTCGCGGCGGTGTTCCAATTCCTTATTGTAAAGGATGGACTTGAGGTTTCGCAGTGCGTTCTCGCGGTTTTTGGGCTGGTCGCGCGTCTCGGTGTTTTCCACGAGGATTTCCTCCTCCTCGCCGGTGTACGGGTCCTTGAACTGGTATCGGACTCGCACGCCGCTCTCCACCTTGTTCACGTTCTGTCCGCCGGCACCGCTGCTGCGGAAGGTGTCCCACGAGATGCGTGCCGGGTCGAGCACAATCTCGATGGTGTCGTCGACGAGTGGTGTGACGAAGACCGAGGCGAACGAGGTCATGCGCTTGCCCTGGGCGTTGTAGGGCGACACGCGCACGAGGCGGTGCACACCGTTCTCGCTCTTGAGGTAGCCGTAGGCGAAGTCGCCCTCGATGGTGATTGACACGCTCTTGATGCCGGCCTCCTCACCGTCCACCAGGTGGGCGATGGACGTCTTGTAGCCGTGCTGCTCACACCAGCGAAGGTACATTCTCATCAGCATCTCGGCCCAGTCTTGGCTTTCAGTGCCTCCGGCGCCGCTGTTGATTTTGAGGATTGCGCTCAGTTTGTCCTCGTCGTGGCGCAGCATATTGCGCAGTTCGAGTTTCTCGAGCGTCTCGACAGCGCTGGCGTAGAGGCTGTCGAGTTCCGCCTCGTCGATGAGGCCTTCCTTGACGAAGTCAAAGCCGGTGGCGACTTCCTGCACGGCGTTTTCCATCGCGGCGCAACTGTCAATCCAGAAGCGCAACTGTTTGATTTTGCGCATCTGTGCCTCGGCCGCCTTTTGGTCTTGCCAGAAGTCGGGCACGTGAGTGCGCAGTTCTTCCTCCTCGACTTGGATTTTTTTGCCCTCCACGTCGAGGTATCGGGCCAGGGCCGCGCTGCGGTCCTGCAGTTCCTTCAATTGCTCTTGGGTTATCATTAATTGTTGTCGTTTTATAAAACTAAGAAGACTAAGAACTCTAAGAATGCTAAGTACTCTTTATTTTTTCTTGCGGTAGTCGGCGGCGTAGAGGGCGTCAATCAGGGGAGCGTAGCGCTTGTTGATGACGGCGCGCTTGATCTTGAGGGTGTTTGTGAGTTCGCCGCTCTCCATCGTGAAGGGGCGCGGCAGGATGACGAAGCGCTTGATTTGCTCATAACTCGCCAAGTGCTGCTGGTAGCCCTCGATGCGCGCTTCGAGCATCTCGTGGAGGGCAGGGTTGTTGACCAACTCTTCGTTGCTCTCAAAAGGTATCTTTTGCTGCTCGGCCCAGGCCTTGATTTCCTCGAAGGCCGGCACGATGAGCGCCGACACATACTTGCGGCCGTCGCCGATGATGGCTACCTGCTCGATGTATTTGTCTTGACCCAACAGCGTTTCGAGCACCTGCGGTGCGATGTACTTGCCGTTGCTGGTCTTGTAGAGGTCTTTGAGGCGCTCGGTGATGATGATGTCGCCGTCGGGGGTCAACTCACCGCAGTCGCCGGTGTGGAACCAGCCGTCGGCGTCGATGGCTTTGGCCGTCTCCTCGGGCTTGTTGAAGTAGCCCTGCATGATGGTCGAGCCTTTGAGCAGAATTTCGTTCTGGTCGCCGATGCGCACCTGCAGATCGCCGATGGGCGTGCCCACGGTGCCGATTTGGTAGCCCTCGCTCTTGAAACACGACACGGTGGCGTTGGTCTCGCTCAGGCCATAGCCGATGCAGATGTTGATGCCGATGGCGTGGAGGAACTCGGTGATGTTGTCGCTGAGCATGGCGCCGGCGGTGGGGAAGAGTTTGCCGTTCTCCACGCCGATGGCCTGGCGCAACTTGCGGAAGACTTTGCTCTCGAAGTACTCATACTGCTTCTCGACCCAGAATGGCGGCTTCTTGCCCAGGCGCACATAGTTGAGGTTGCGGTCGCGGCCTACGCTGATGGCACGCTTGACGAGCATGCGCACTAATGGCTTGGCGCGCTGGAGGTTGTCATTGACGGCGGTGTAGACCTTCTCCCAGAAGCGCGGCACGCTGCACATCTCGTTGGGGCGGATTTCGCTGACGGCCTTCTGGATTTCTTTCGGGTTGCCGTTGATGGCGACGTGGATGCCGTTGGTCAGGCAGAACATCGTCCAGCCCAACTCAAAGATGTGGCTCAAGGGGAGGAAGCAGAGCGAGACATCGTCCTCGCTCCACATTTGCAGTCGCTCAGCGTGGAAGTCCATGGCGGCGTTGAAGTTGCTATGGGTGAGCATGACACCTTTGGGCACGCCCGTGGTGCCGCTGGTGTAGATGAGGTACATCAGGTCGCTTGGCTCGCCGGCGCGACACGTGGTCTGGACGGCCGGCAGCAGTTCGCGGCGCCGTTCGCCCAGTGCCAGCAACTGTTGCCACGAGAGGCTGTCGCTGTCGGCCGGGTCGTGGCGGATGGCCGGGTCAAAGGTAACGATATGCTTGAGCGTCGGATTCTTCTGCTTGACAGAGAGTGCGATGTCGTATTGCCGCTGGTCGCCCACCATGAGGATGGTGGCGCCGCTGTCGGCCACGATATATGCGGCCTCGTCGCGGCTGCTGGTGGCATAGATGGGCACCGGCACGGCGCGGTTATAGAAGGCGGCAAAGTGGGTGAGCAGAATTTCCGGCGCGTTCTGCGAGAAGACGCACACCCTGCCGTGAGGCTCTAACTGCCAGCCGGCAAAGGCGAGAGCGACGCTCTCGATTTGCGATGCCATCTCACGCCATGACAACGACGTCCATTCTTGCGTGAAGTAGTCGCG
Organism: uncultured Porphyromonadaceae bacterium; assembly: GCA_946187345.1. Classification (GTDB taxonomy): domain Bacteria; phylum Bacteroidota; class Bacteroidia; order Bacteroidales; family Muribaculaceae; genus Sodaliphilus. The sequence continues at coordinate 61,257 of CAMHQD010000007.1, forward strand.
ATAGCGCAGGGCCTCGCGGTTACCGTATTTTGCCGCTTGACGCGGTATCAATTCCACAAATTTGTTCATGTCAATCTCAATTTAAGTTAGACGAACACTAAACCAATCTGCAAAGATACGAAATTCCGAGCACAAACCAAAATCCCGCCTCCAAAAAACACAAGAGAACAGATGAGAGTGGACAGAGAGTGGATGAGAGAGGTGGGGGCTAAAGAGACAAAAGGGCCGTAGAACATGGGAGATGGGAGTTTCTCTCATGTCCTCCTGTTTTTTGGGGTTACCGGGGAGAGGTGCGGCGGCCAACGGTGATGTCGTAGCCGAGCAGGGTGTAACTCACGTCGTAGGGGGTGGCGCTCTTGCGGGGCTTGCCGCTGCCGTGGTAGTAGAATTCGTGGTGGGTGTCGAACGTGCGGAACTCGCTGACGGTGGTCTTGCCGGGCTCGAGCACGGCGCGGATGGTGACATCGCGCTCGTTGAACACTTCGCCGGACATCGTGCGGTAGGTGAGGTGGACGTGGACGGCGGCGATGGTGTGGCCGGTGTTGTTGGTCACCATGACGCTCTCTTTGTTGTCCATGGGTCGCTTGCTGTAGCCGCGCAGGGTGATGTCGTCGGGCGAGACGGTATCGGTCGCGGCGATGCGCGTCTGACCGGGACTGTTGATGGTATCAGGGGCGGCGGTGTGTGTCCGACCGGGACTGTTGATGGTCATGCGTTCGCCGGCCGTGAGGTTGCCTCGCGTGGTGTTGACACGCTGGGCGCTTCCGGCTAATGTGGCCATGAGAAAAAGCAATGTAATGACCCGCATACGAGAAATAAATGAATAATTTGTGTCTCAAAGGTAAACGATGGGGCGCGTCGCCGCATCACTGGCCGGGTATATTTTCTTGAAGCCGAGCGGCATACGTTCGCCGCTGGGCTGCGGCACAACACTCATGCCGCCGAATAGTGATGGCAGAAACCGCAGCACGTTCACTCTCACTTTCACTTGCCAGTGTGGCGGGTCAAATGTGAGTTCGGTGTTGGCGGCATTGATATGGGCGACGGTTTTCAGTGGTGTGGTCAGGGTGAGGCGGTCACGCTCGCTGTAGAGGGTAAGTGAGACGCGGTCGGTGGTGGCACCCGGCTCGATGTGGCCGATGACAGTGCCGGGCAGCAGTTCCACGTCGTCGCCGGCAAGCATCACCATGATGTGGCAAGGGCTGATGCCTGTGGCATGAGGGCAGGGGAGCACGCCCACGGTCATGCTCTCGGCAGGGTAGTACCAGATGCCCTCGATACCCTGGACTGGCGAGGTGTCGACCCAATGTCGCATCCACGCCTCGTCGACGCCGTCCATCGCTCGCGGCACCGCCTCGAGGTGGCTCACCGCGCCGGCCGAAAACGACGTTAGCAGAAGCAAAACAATAACGGCAAAGCCTCCCCCTCCCAAAGGAGGGGTGACCTGGTTTATGTTCAGTCTCTCGTTGTTCATCGTCATTGTTTTGTCATTGCCGGCTCCCCTTATTTAGGAGGGGTGGGGGAGGCCACCGTCAGATGGTGGCGAAGCGGTAAGCGAGGCCGAAACTGAGGATTTCCTTCAACTGCCAGTATTTCCAACTCTTGTCCCAGGTGTGGGACTTGTCGTAGCGTAGGTGGACGAAGATTTTGGTTGTCAGATACTTGGTGATGGTGAAGTCAAACGTGTTCTCAAAGTCGCCTTGCACATATTTGTAATTTGTGAACACATAGAGGCGGCTATTCCACGTGATGCTCGGCCCGAGTTTCATCATCAGTTTGGCCTCCACATTGCTACCGAAGTCGCTCTTGGTGTGGTGGCCGGCCTTGATGCCAAAGGTGGTCGGGTCAATGTCGGTGATGTTGCGGCAAATCTTCAGGTTATAAGAGAACGGGGCGATGGCAAGGGTGAACACCTTGTCGCCATCCTTGCTCTTGTACTCGTAGGTCATACCGAGACCGAGGTTCAACTCGCCTGGCGAGAGGAACGCGGCGGTCATGTCGCGCGTGTTCACCTTGTAGTTGTTGAAGAACTGCGTCTTGAACTGCAGCATCGCGCTGTAGTACCAATGCTTGACGGCCTTATAGCCCAGTTGGCTGGTGAAGAGGAAGTTGTCCTCGTTGATGGCATAGTTGCGCAGGCTGTCGGCATGGGCGGTGCTCACGCCGAGTTTGTACTGCACCAGGTTGTTGAACAGCCAGTTGGGGTGTACCTCTTGGTTGAGGTTGCAGGTCCACTTGACGTCGGCCAGGATGTTGAGGTTGTTCTCACCGCCCTGATACCAGTTGGGGCTGATATAGGCCTGGGTGAAGTGCAGCGAGCCATCGAAGGTGTGCAGCCAGTTGTGGATGGGTGCCGGCGGCGCGACGGGTGCGGTGACGTCGGCGGGTGCCTCGACGGGCGGCGTGTCGATGGTGAGCAGTGCCAGTTCGGGCGCAGCCTCGAGCACGGCGGCCTTCGGGGCTTCTGGCAGGGTCTGTGAGTTGTATTCCACCAGTTCGGGGTGGGCCAGGGCGGCGCGCAGCCTCGTGTCGCTGTCGTGGGTCGCCTGGCGGTCGGCGTCGGTGAGCCACTCGGGGGCGTAGGCCATGTCGGCGGCGCTACCGCTACGGTCGGCCACATCGGGCACGGCGATGGTGTCGACGGCGGCCACCTCGCGATAACTGTCAAAAACCAGCGGCAAGGCAAGGGTGCCGGCGGCCTGCTGCGCCGCGGCGGGCAGCAGCGCGGCGAGCGTCATCATTGTGGTAATCGTTCTTTTCATATTTCGTTATTCGTTATTCGTTATTCGTTTTTCAAAACGGCGAGGCCGTTTTGCACACCACTCTTTTGTTACTCTTCTATTCTCTCTACAGCCGGCTCCCCTCCTTTAGGAGGGGTGGGGGGAGGCTTTATGCGTCGTAGATGCGGCGGCCGTCGGGTTTCTCCGGCTCCGGCTTGGGCTTTTGGTTTTTCTTGTCGTGTTGCTGCTTCTCGGCGTCCTCACGCTTTTGCACCTTTTGGCGCTTGAGGCCTTTCTTTGGACGGTCTTTGCCGATGGCAAAACTCTTGATGATATTGTCCGTAGTCTCACGGTTGCCGTAGAGGTAGTTGATGGTCACCTCCACAATCAGGTCCTTCTTGTCGCTCACCAGGCAGGCGATGACGGCCCGCGAGCCGTCGGGCATGGTGCCGTCGATGGCAAACGTCTTGAACCCTTTCACTTTATACTTCGGGGTGGAGGTGTCAAACATGCCGTAGCCGAGCGCGACGCTCTGCAGATGCTCGGGCAGGTAGTCTTTCTCCTTGGCGCCCTGGCGCTTGGTGAACAGTTGCACCGTGACGGCCATCTCGTCCCAGCGAATGTCGAAGCGCGTGTTGCTGTTATAGGTCACCCAACCCTCGTCCGGTGTCTCGAACGACAGTTCGTGGGCACTCCAGTTGAACACTTCGGCCGAGGCAGTGGCTGCCCATAGCAAAGTACAAAGTACGAAGTACGAAGTACGAAGTATAAAGTCAGACGTCGTTTTCATTGCTTGCTTTTGTCTAAGAATTCGTCCCATTGCTTGCTGTCGCCACAAAAGACGTTCAGGTCCACCTCGCCCTTGACGCCCTTGACGCTGCCGTGGTGGTCGATTTGCTGGATGACGTGTCCGCGGTGGGCCACCTTGTCCATGTCCTGGAAGGAGCATAGCCACAGGTCCATGTCGTCATCGCGGTCGTAGGTGCCGGCATAGACGGCTTTATAACCGTCGCCGTTGGTGTAGATGAGCAGCCGTTGGTGTCCGGCCTCACGTAGGGCGGTGACCATGTCACGCAGGTTGCGTTTCACCTCGGCATTGTAGTTCCGGTTGAGTTTGCTGTCTTTCTCCACATCAATGGCTAATGGCATGTCGAGTTGTAGTCCTTTGATGGCCTCGAGAAAGTTGAGAGCCTGCTCTTGTCCGTTGCGTTTGAAGATGAAGTAATGGTACGCTCCCACTTTGAGGCCGGCAGCCGCGGCGTTTCGGGTATGGGTGCGGCGCATGCCGTCCTTGAGGGTGACACCTTCGCTGGTTTTGACAAAGGCGAACTTGTGCCCGGCCTGTGCCACACGCTTCATATCCACCAGGCCATTGTGTTTCGACACGTCGATGCCGGTGATTGAATATCCGTTGATGGATGGTGTGGCGGGGTAGTAGTGGCGCCACACTTTCCATGCGCCACAGCCCACGGCGATGATTGCGGCGGCAAGCAACAACCACCGGCCGGCGCGCCGCGCGTCGCTTTTGGCGGAGCGCAGGATGCGAGCCAGGCCGTTGGCCGTCTTTTTCTGTCGCCGTTTCTTCATCTTGATGTGAGCAATGGGTTGTCGCTGCCGCCAACTCCCCTCCTTTAGGAGGGGTGGGGGGAGGCTTTCTTTAGCGGCGGCGCTTGCCGTGCGACTGCTGTTTGCGCTGTTGTTGCTCGAGCATGGCCTGCTGTTGCTTCTGGGCCTCGGCCAGGCGTCCCATGCAGCCCTGGCGCTCGCTGGCCGGCTTGGCGCGGTTCTCGGCGATGGTGCGTTGCACGTCCTCCTCCTTCACCAGCGCGCGGCACAGGTAGGTCTGCGCGATGGTAATCAGCAGCGAGATGAAGTAGTAGTAACTCAAGCCCGAGGCGTAGTTGTTGAAGAACACGAGGAACATGATCGGCATCAGGTACATCATCCACTTCATGCCCGGCATCTGGTTCTGCTGCGACTGTGACTGCATCGTCAGGTAGGTGTAAACGATATTGGTCACCGTCATCAGCAAGCAGAAGAGGCTGATGTGGTTGCCGAAGTAACTCGAGATTAAGGGAATCTGGGTGTTCCACTCAAAAATCTTGTCGGGCGCGCTCAGGTCGTTCGCCCACAGGAACGACTGTCCGCGCAGTTCGATGCTCGAGGGGAAGAAGGTGAACATCGCGATCAGGATGGGCATCTGCAGCAGCATCGGCAGGCAGCCGCCAAAGGGGCTCGCGCCGGCCAGCGAGTAGAGTTTCATCGTCTCTTGCTGGCGCTTCATGGCGTTGTCGTCGCCGGGATACTTGTTGTTAATCTCGGCAATCTCCGGCGCCAACAGGCGCATCTTGGCCTGCGACATATAACTCTTGAACGTCAGCGGCGACAGGACCAGTTTGATGATGATGGTCAACAGTAGGATGATGATGCCGTAACTGTTGATGAACTTGCCCAGGAAGGTGAAAATGGGGATGATAATCCACGTGTTGATCCAACGGAACAGAGCCCAACCCAACGAGATGAGGCGCGTGAGGTCCAGGTCCTCCTTGGGCGAGAAACTGTCGTAACTTGACAGCAGTGGGTAGCGGTTGGGGCCGAGGAAGACGTAGAACGACGCGGGTCGCTCACTCAGGCTGCTATAGGGCAGTGTGGTGGCGAAACTCAGGTTCTTGAGGTAGGTGTCGTAGCGCGGGTCGCCCTTGTCGATGCTCGTGCTCTCAAATTTGCCGCCCACCATCACGCTGTCGGCGATGAGCACGGTGGAGAAGAACTGGTTTTTGGCGGCCATCCACTTGAGGTTGTCTTGCGTCTCGTCGTCATCGTTGCCGGACTCGCTCAGGTTGCTCACTCCGCCGCCGGCACTTTTGTAGTAGATGGCGCTGTTGCGCTCCTCAAACATCTTGCCCTCCTCATGGCGGCTCATCAACTGGTTCCACTTGAAGTCGATGGTGGAGATGTTGGTTGGGATGATGTGGTCCATGCCGCTCTGCTCGAGTTCCATACGCACCATGTAGGTGCCGGGCACGAGGGTGTAACGCAGGCTCCAGCGTGCGCCGCCGGCCAGATTGAGGCTCATCACGGCGGTGCTGTCGTTCACCTGCTCGGGGGTGAAATACAGGTCTTTGGTCTCAAACCGCTGGGTGTTGTTGGCCAGCGTGAAACTCATCGTGTTTTCGTTGCCTTTGAAGAGTTGCAGCGGTTTGCCGAAGGCGGTGTAGGCCTTGAGGGTGGCGCCCGCAATCATACCGCCGTGGCTGTTGATGTTCACGGCAACGCTATCGTTTTGGAGGGTGACCACGGTCTCGGTGCCGCTCAGGTTGGCGGCAAAATCGCCGCTGGCGAGGTAGCGCGCGGTGGCGTTCTTGACGGCAAGCACGGCCAGGTTGTTGAGGCGCGCGTCGGCCACCTTGCCGTCCACGATGTCGCTATAGGTGACGGTTGTGTCCTTGAGGGCGATGGTGCCCACCACGCGGCGGTTGGCGTCAAGGGTGAGCGTCACTCCGCCGTCGGCGATGGTGGCTGCGGCGCTGTCGGCGGTGGCCATCGTCGCCAGCACGCTGTGCAGGCGCTCGAGGTCGGTGGCGGCGAGCGTGTCGCGACGGCCAATCACGCCGGCGGCGGCCTCGTCGGCGGCCGCGGCCGCCGCGATGCTGTCCTGGCGGTGGCGTTGTGCCTCAATCTCGGCTTGTGATGGCGTGTTGAGCCACATGAAGCCGAAAATCACGGCACACATCAATATCATTCCTGTGATTGAATTCTTGTCCATTTATTTTCGTTTTTCGTTTTTCGAGTAGTCGATGTGATTATTTATTGTTAATACATTGCTTGATGAAGTCCATGAAGAGGGGGTGGGGGTGGAGCACGGTGCTGCTGTACTCCGGGTGGTACTGCACTCCAACGTACCATCGCTTGCCCTCGAGTTCGATGGCCTCCACAAGGTGGGTCTGCGGGTTCTCGCCCACGCAGTGCATACCAGCTTGCTCAAAACGGGCACGGTAGGCGTCGTTGAACTCAAAGCGGTGGCGGTGCCGCTCCTCAACCTCCAGACGGCCGTAGGCTTGCGCTACGCGCGAGCCTTCCTTGAGGCGGCAAGCGTAGGCTCCAAGACGCATCGTGCCGCCCATGTTGGTGATGCTCTTCTGCTCCTCCATGAGGTCGATGACGTTGTGGGGCGTTTTCGGGTCCATCTCAACGCTGTTGGCGTCCGCCATTCCCAGCACGTTGCGGGCAAACTCGATGACCATACATTGCATTCCCAGGCAGATGCCTAACGTGGGCACATCGTGCTCGCGGCAGTAGCGCAGGGCGATGAACTTGCCCTCAATGCCGCGCGGGCCGAAGCCCGGCGCCACCACAACTCCGTCTTGTTCCTCGAGCATCGAGGCCACATTGCTATCGTTGAGGCGCTCGCTGTTGATATAGGTTATCTTGACCTTGCGGCCCTGATAGGTGCAGGCCTGCATCAACGACTCGTCGATTGACTTGTAGGCGTCCTGCAGTTCGACATATTTGCCCACCAGGCCAATGCGCACCTCGCCTTGAGCCTCGCTCAACTTGACGAGGAACTCGTTCCAGCGCGTCAGGTCGGGCTCGGCGGCGCCGGTGACACGCGTCTTGGCCAGGATGATGTTGTCAAGCCCCTGCTCGTGCACCATCAGCGGCACTTGATAGATGGTGGGCGCGTCAATGCTCTGGAAGACGGCGTCGGCGTCGACGTTGCAGAACTGCGCCACCTTGCGGCGCATGGGCAGCGGCACCTCGCGCTCGGCGCGCAGCACGAGCGCGTCGGGCTGGATACCCACCTGCTGCAACTGCTTGACACTGTGTTGGGTGGGCTTGGTCTTAAGTTCGGCCGCCGCGCGGATATAGGGCACATAGGTGAGGTGGACACACATGCAGCGGTAGCCCAGTTCCCACTTGATTTGGCGCACGGCCTCGAGGAATGGCAGCGACTCGATGTCGCCCACGGTACCGCCAATCTCGGTGATGACAAAGTCGTAGTCGCCGGTGGAGCCCAGCCGCATCACGTTGCGCTTGATCTCGTCGGTGATGTGGGGAATGATTTGGACGGTCTTGCCCAAGTAGTCGCCGCGGCGCTCCTTGTCGATGACACTCTGATAGATGCGGCCGGTGGTGACGTTGTTGGCCCGCGTGGTCTTGATGTCGGTGAAGCGCTCATAGTGCCCGAGGTCGAGGTCGGCCTCATGGCCGTCGACGGTGACGTAGCACTCGCCGTGCTCGTATGGGTTGAGCGTGCCGGGGTCGATGTTGATATACGGGTCGAACTTCTGGATGGTCACCTTGAAGCCGCGCGAGAGCAGCAACATCGCTATAGACGACGAGATGATGCCTTTGCCCAGGCTCGACACCACGCCGCCGGTGACAAAGATGTACCTTGTCTGCTTGTCGTTATCCATTGTTTGTGAAAGGTTTACTTTTGACAGTTGACCGTCAGCCGAACGGTAGATTAAACAATTCAAACTGCAAAGTTACTGAAAAAGTACGAAGTAACCAAAACGGCTTAACCGTTTTCCACCGTTTTGCGCTCACCCCCCCTAATTATTTCCCGCAAAGGAGAAAATAGCCATGATATCAGTTGAAGAGGTCATCCATTGTAATAACCTTGGTGAAGCGGTTGCTGTAGGGCGTGCGCGCCAGTCCCCAAGTGGTCACAAGAGTCATGTGGAGCGATGAGCGCGAGTGTGTCTCAGAGGCAAAGAGGCTTAGTTTGTGCCGCAACTGTTTGTCGTAGGCGGCGTCAACTGCGAAATCGTCTTTGCAGAATTTCATTTCGCAAAGGTTGATGACGTGGTCGGCTCGCTCGATGACCATATCCACTTGAGCACCGTCACTCACCGCGTCGCTGTGCCACGGGCATGCGGTAGTCTGTACGCCCGAGATGCCCAATGCCTGTTTCAATTGCGCCAGGTGATTAAAACAAACCGCTTCAAAAGCAAAGCCACGCCAAGCGTTCAAAGCCGGTGTCTCGTCATTATCTTGCCAGAAAGTCGGATTGTGGTGCTTGTTCTTGCTGTTGAAATAGAGCCAGAACAAGCAGAACATATCCGACAAACGGTAGTAGGTGTGTCGCTCGCTATGGCCGTAGTTGACGTATGTTGAGACGAAATCGCTTACCACCAGAGTGTTAAGCAGCGTCGTTAGGCCGCCGCCGTTCATGCCGGTGTGGCCGGCGATCTCTTTGCGAGTGTAGCCGATGCGCTTTGTTGACAGAAATTTTACCAATGCTTTACACTCTTCGGCGTTGACAAACGCTGATGCGAAGAGGCGGTCAAACTCCATTCGCAACGGCGCTGTTGGCGCAAATACCAGGAGGTCGATATTCTGCGCCAACGACAGGTCGCGCTTGAATTGCGACAGATAATACGGCACCCCGCCAAAGACCATATAACTTATCATTTGGTCATAGCGGCCTAATTCAATGTCCATTGACTTGAAATAGGCTTCACATTCTCCAATCGAAAACGGTGCCAATTTGATTTCGCTCGTCAAGCGCCCGTAGAGCCCGCCGTGATTGTTGATTAGTTTATCGTTAATCCATGATGTGGCCGAGCCGCATGTGACCAACATGACGCGTGGCTGTCCGGCCGCCCACCCGTTCCAGAAGTGTTCCAGAGCGGTAATGAATCCCGAGCGGGCTGTGTCCATCCATGGCATCTCATCGATGAATACGAGTAATCTCGCTTCGCTTTTGCTTTCCAGTAGCGCAATCAGTCTGTCGAAGGCCTCAAGCCAGTTGGCGGGTGGTTGTGTGTGCATGTCGCCATACCTGACAAGCGAACTGTGGAATGACTGCAACTGTTGCGCCAATAGTTTGTTAGGCGCCAGTTCCGCTGGTGATAGCCCGGTGTGGTAAAAAGAGAACTGGCCATCAAATAACTCTCTCACAAGGTATGTCTTGCCCACGCGACGCCGGCCATAGACAACGACAAACTCCGGTTTGGCGCTATTATATCGCGCCTGCAATTCTGCGATTTCGGCTTTGCGGCCCAGAATTAATTGTCCCATAAGAAATATATTTTGTCGCAAAGGTAATAAAAAATCCGGTTGCGGCAAAATATAGTTTCGCTATTTTGCCGCAACGGGGTCGAAAATGCGCGTTGCGGCAAAATATAGTTTCGCTATTCTGCCGCAACGGGGGTGTCAGAAGGTTTTCAGCAGGGTGTAGAGGCGCTGGATGGGCAGCCCCATCACGTTGTAGAAACTGCCCTGGATGCCGCGCACGCCGATGTAGCCTATCCATTCCTGGATGCCGTAGGCTCCGGCCTTGTCCATCGGGCGGTAGTTCTCAATGTAGTAGTCGATTTCCTCGTCGCTGAGTGTGTCAAACTCCACTTGGGTCTGGGCACTGAAACTTTGCAGCCGTTGAGCCGTGTGTACGGTCACGCCGGTCACTACCGAGTGGGTGGCGCCGCTCAACAGTTGCAGCATCGCGCGCGCTTCGGCCTCGTCGTGAGGCTTGCCCATCACTTCGCCGTGGGGGGCGATGACCACTGTGTCTGCTGTGATAATTAACTGGTTATTATCGGGATAGTAGGCTTGTGCCTTGAGGCGCGACAGGTGTTCGGCAACCTGCATTGCGAGCATACCCTTTGGCACCACCTCCTCGATGTCGTCGCGCACCTCCACACGGAAGCGCACGCCGAGGCCGGCCAGCAATTCGCGGCGTCGCGGCGACCCGCTGGCCAGCACCACATCATATTTGTCTAAATTCTGTAGCATAAGATTTAGTATATTAACGCTAATTTATCGCATCTCACTATTGATGAGATTAACTACCACTTTGACCATTACGTCTTTCTCCTCGGTACGGCTCTCGGCTATCATTAGGGTGAGTGCGACAAGAGTGTTGTCGGCAATGCGTTTTGTGCCATCAGTACGATAGAGGATGCCATTGTTGTTGAGAAACCATAAGAATAAGGTGGCTGCAATTCGCTTGTTCCCATCGCTGAACGAATGGTTTTTAGTGACAAGATAAAGAAGCATTGCGGCTTTTTCTTCAACGCTTGGATATAGCTCCTCTCCATCAAAGGTTTGGTAGATTTGTCCGATGCTGCTTTTGAAAGAATCATCTTTTTCATTACCAAACAAAGGGTTCCGGCCAAATTTTTCCCGTAATGCCTCTATCGCTTGCATAGCATTTTCGTAGGTGGCGTGAAATTTATCCTCAAGTGTTGTTCCTTCGATTTTCAGACGCTGATAATCATAGTCGTCAAGCGTGTCAAGAGCTTGAGCATAGTCAGTAACTACATTGAAAAGAGCTTGGCCATCGTCGGTTGACAGTAGTGGCTGACTGAGTATTGTTCGTCCTAAAACGCCCACAAGTTGGCGCAATTCTCCAACTTGCTCATGGCGAATTCGGTCATTTACGGCATACCCTTTAATCAGGTAGTCTTTTAGTATGCTTCTTGCCCAAATGCGGAATGCGGTACCACGTTTGCTTTTTACACGATAACCAACAGAGATTATAACATCTAAATTGTACAGGACAATTTCTTGGCGTTGACTTTTGCTTTCAATCGCGCCGTGGCGTGTGGTGTGTGCAAATTTTGCACACACCACGTCGCGTTCAAGTTCTCCTTCTTTAAATATATTGTTGATGTGACGGCCTATGACAGTTCTGTCTTTCATAAACAATTCCGCCATCTGTGCTTGTGACAGCCAAACGGTTTCGTTATCCAGCCGAACATCTATTTGCGTCCGGCCGTCATCTGTCTGATATATGACAATGCTGTTTTCAGCCATTAACCATGGTTATTCTTTGGCTTTATAGTCTGACAGGTTAAAATACTACTTGGCGGTGGCGGCTCGCCGGCCGTCGCCCATGGCGAGGATGACGGTTGCGCCGCCGCGCACGATGTCACCGCCGGCCACGAGGCCGTCGATGTTGCTTTGCATAGTGTCCTCGTCGACGACGATTGTGCCGCGTCGGCTCATTTCCAACCCGGGCACCGACTGCGGCACTATGGGGTTGGGGCTGACGCCCACGGCGACAATCACGAGGTCGACGGGCACCTCGTCGATGGCGCCCTCGACGGGCACCGGCGAGCGGCGACCGCTGGCGTCGGGCTCTCCCAACTCCATCCGCTGGACACGCATTGCCTTGACGCGGCCGGTCTCGTCGCCGAGGTATTCCACGGGGTTGTGGAGCGTCATCAGTTCCACGCCCTCCTCGATGGCGTGCTCGATTTCCTCGCGTCGCGCCGGCATCTCGTCGCGGCCGCGGCGATAGACGAGCATCACCCGCTCGGCGCCTTGTCGCAGTGCCGTGCGGCTACTGTCCATAGCGGTGTTGCCGCCGCCGATGACGGCCACCGTGTGGCCGGTAAGCACCGGCGTGTCGCCGCCGCGGCCGGCCTCCATCAGGTTGATGCGAGTGAGGTATTCGTTGCTCGACATGACGCCCTTGAGGTTCTCGCCGGGGATGTTCATGAAGCGTGGGAAACCGGCTCCCGAGCCGATGAAGATTTGCTCGTAGCCTTCGGCTTTCAGTTCGTCGACGGTGATTGTCTTGCCCACCACACAGTTGGTGACAAACTCCACGCCGAGGCGTCGCAGTCCGTCAATCTCGTGGTCGACGATGGCGTTGGGCAGTCGGAACTCGGGGATGCCATACTTGAGTACGCCACCCACCTCGTGCAGGGCCTCAAACACGGTGACCTTGAAGCCTTGTTGCGCCTTCTGTCCGGCATAGGTCAGTCCGGCCGGACCGCTGCCCACGACGGCCACTTTGCGTCCGTTGGGCACGACTGCTGGGGTGACCTCCGTCTCGGGGTGGTTGCGCTGCCAGTCGGCGACGTAGCGCTCGAGGTAGCCGATTGCCACGGGTTTGTTGCCCATGCGGTTGTGGATACATTTGCTCTCGCATTGCTTCTCCTGCGGGCACACGCGTCCGCAGACGGCCGGCAGGGCGCTGGTGCGCTTGATGGTGGCCGCGGCGGCGGCGATGTCGCCGGCCTCCACGCGCTTGATAAAGCCGGGGATGTCGATTGCCACCGGGCAGCCGGTGACACATTGTGGGTTGGCGCAGTCAAGGCAGCGGGTCGCCTCGCTGTGGGCCTGCTCGTCGGTGAGGCCGCGGTTCACCTCGTCGTTGCAGCGGATGCGCTCCTGCGGGTTGAGCATCGCCATGGTAACGCGCTCCACGGCACCGCGCTCTTTCGGTTTGATGGCGGCACGCAGTTCGGCGCGCCATTGGGCGTCACGCCCGTCGTTGAGTTCTATCATTTTAGGTGAAAGGTTTAGAGATTGAGGGTTGAGGGTTGAGCCATTTGTTGGTACAAATGGGAAGAAATGTTAAGCCATAATAGAAGTAATATCTCCCGAGCGCGCTAGCGCGAGGGCTAAACCTCTAAACGCTCAACCTCTCAACCGTATAATTATGGGCGCAGGCGCATGAGAAGTTCGTCGAAGTCGATTTGGTGGGCGTCAAACTCCGGTCCCTCGACGCAGACGAAGCGCGTCTTGCCTCCCACGGTGACGCGGCAGGCGCCACACATGCCGGTGCCGTCCACCATGATGGCGTTGAGCGACGCTTCGGTGGGCACGTCATATTTCTTGGTGAGCAGCGAGACGAATTTCATCATAATCGCCGGTCCGATGGTCACGCAGCGGTCCACGTGCTCGCGCCGGAGCACCTGCTCCACGCCCACGGTGACCAGTCCCTGCTGTCCGTAGGAGCCGTCGTCGGTCATGATGATGACATCGTCGCTGCTGTCGCGCACCTCTTTCTCGAGGATAATCAGGTCTTTGGAGCGACCGGCCAGCACGCTGACGACGCGGTTGCCGGCCGCCTTCATGGCGCGGATGATGGGCAGCAGCGGCGCCACGCCCACTCCACCGCCGCAGCACAACACTGTGCCGAAGCGCTCGATGCGTGTCGCCTTGCCAAGCGGACCCACCACGTCGGTGAGGCAGTCGCCGGGATTGAGGGCGCAGATTTTGCGGGTGCTGTCGCCCACGGCCTGCACCACCAGTGTGATGGTGCCGAGCCGCGGGTCGGCGTCGGCGATGGTGAGCGGGATGCGCTCGCCTTTCTCGCCGCAGCGCACAATTACGAAGTGTCCCGCGCGGCGCGCGCGGGCAATCAGCGGCGCTTCCACCACCAGTTTGGTGACCGCCGTCGAGAATTGTTCCTTGGATATAATCTTATTCATCGTTTGTAACGTCTATCGGCGTTTGGTTATAGTTTGAAATGCAAAATTAGCAAATTCCTCTCGAAAATTTCCGAAATTTCCCGAAAAAATTATAGCCTAATTTCCGCAACTCTTCAACCTCTCGTCTATTTACGTCTATTTTTATCTTTCGATATATTTCTCGTAAATATTCGTAAATTCACGTAAATTAATTATAAATAACAGAAAATAAATTATTTACGAAAATTTACGAGAAAGAAATTTTCGAATTTAATGTGAGAATAATAGACGGAAATAGACGGAAATAGACGAGAGACACGGGGAGGACATGAGGTCGTTACCAGCCGAAGGCGTGGGTGTCGTCTAACCAGAGGCCGCGGGCCTTGAGCACACGCTCAATGACATCGCGCGCCACGCCGTGACCGCCGGTGACGCTCACTATTTGTGCCGCGTCGCGCGCCTCGGGCGCCGCGTCGCTTGGCGCCACGGCCACTCCGGCATGCCGCATGGCAGGGACGTCGGGGATGTCGTCGCCCACCATCATCACCTCGTCGGCCTCAAGCCCCTGCTCTCGCATCCACTGCTCGAGCACCGGCAGTTTGTGGCTCGCTCCCAACCAGATGTCCTTGATACCGAGCGAGGCGCAGCGCACCCTGACGGCCTCGACCGTGGCCCCGCTGATGATGGCGATTTTCAGGCCGAGTTTCACGGCCAGTTGCAGGGCGTAGCCGTCCTTGATGTTCACGCCGCGCATCGGTTCACCGCTCGGGTGCATGGTGATGGTGGATGGCGAGAGCACGCCGTCCACGTCAAACGCGATGCCGCGCACCCGCCGCAGGCGCTCGTCGGTGAGCGTGTCGCCGTATCGGGCCGCGATGCCGCGCGTGAGCAGGTTGTAGGTGTCGCGCAGTTGAGGGTCGTCCTCGAGCAGCGCCAAATGGCGGTTGACGGTCGACAGGTCGCCGCGTCGCGCCGGTCCGCTCTGCAACTCTCGGGGCGAGGTGCCGCGGGCGATGCCGTCGAGCATGGATTGCATCATCGGCAGCACCATTCTCACGTCGAGGCCGGTGCCGTTGCTCTTGAGCAGGTCATCGGCCATGGCGAGCAAGTGGTTGGAGAAGTTGTTGGTCAGCACCGAGGCAAGGTGCAGAAATGGCTTTTTGTCGCTTGGCAGGTGCCGCACGTTATTGCTGATGGCGCGCGCGAGGTCCATGACGGCCCGGAGGTCGCCCTCGGTGGGGGCGTCCACCGTCATCGGCACGTCGTCGAGCGGTATAGGCTCGGTGCTGAACGACATGACGATTTGCAGAGTGCCGTAGTGCTCGCGGTGTCCGGCAAAAACGTCCATCGGGCAGGTGCCGCTGGTGTGGAGCCACGTGCCGCCGGTGTCGGCTGTGGCGGCGATGACGTCGGGGATGGCGTCGTCGCTCACGGCGATCACGTAGTAGTCGGCGCCCGTGGCGAGTTCCTCGGGACGGTTGGCGGCGGCGCAGCCGCAGCGTGAGGCGAGCGCTTGGGCGTGGGCCGGCGTGCGGCTGTAGATTTGTATGAGGCGCGCTACACGCGCTATAGCCGGCGCCAGACTTGTCGCGAGTCGCCCGGCACCGATGATGACTATCGTTTTCTCTTTCATGCCGCAAAGTTACGAAAAAAGTGTGATGTGCGAAATATGAGCAAGGTTGAAAAAATCCGTGTAGCCGGAGGACATACCGCGATGAGGGGGAAACCCGCGGAGCGGGTGACGGCTCATAGGCGGGGGTGGAGCGCAGCGCAACCCCCGTATATACGCGCCATAGCAACGCGATCAGCCCCGTCGGGGCGGCAGACGGGGAAATCGCCGGAGGCGATTGCGGCCAGGCCTTACAATCGGCGATGCGGGATCGTGATAGACGCAGAATGGAAGGGGATGGGGCGGCAGACGGGGAAATCGCCGGAGGCGATGACCAATGTGGAAACCCCACCATGATTGGCGAAGCCATGAATGGTGGGGCTGTCGCGATATGCCGCTAATAGGTTCCTCGAAGAGGAACACTATGACGGCCGGTGGTGTTCCACTTCGAGGAACATGTCTATTACATAGCCGGAAACCCCACCATTCGCGGCTTTGCTCGCTCATGGTGGGGTTTTCACTCTGGTAATCGCCTTCGGCGATTGCGGCCAGGCTCTACAATCGGCGATGAGGGAGCGTGATAGACGCAGAAGGGAAGTGGAAGGGGCGGCAGACGAGGAAATCGCCGGAGGCGATGACCAATGTGGAAACCCCACCATGATTGGCGAAGCC